>JBIOYC010000239.1:0-17922 GCA_044869955.1 Thermoanaerobaculia bacterium
CCTACCACGTGCCGGTGCAGTTCCGGGTGCGGGGTCCTCTGTCGGTGGCGGCCCTGGCGACCGCGGTGGCGGGAGTGGTGGCGCGGCACGAGGCCCTGCGCACCACCTTCGAGGAGGGCAGCCAGCAGCGGGTCCACGAGCGGATGGCCGTGCCGGTGTCGTGGATCGACCTCGGGGCTCTGGAGCACAGAGGCCAAGCCGAGGCGAGGCGCCTGAGCTTCGAGCAGGCGCACCGGCCCTTCGACCTCGGCCGGGGCCCGCTGTGGCGGGTGCTGTGGCTGTCCGGCCTGCCGGGCGGCGAGGGTCGGCTCGCCTGGACCCTGCACCATCTGGTCGCGGACGGCTGGTCGATCGGGGTGCTCTGCCGGGAGCTGGCGGCGCTCTACGCCCAGGCCCTCGGCGAGGGCGAGGCCACCCTGCCCGCCCTGCCCGTACAGGGGGCGGACTGGGCGATCTGGCAGCGCCGCTGGCTGACCGAGGAGCGCCTGGCCGAGCACATCGAGGGCTACCGCGAGGCATTGGCCGGCGCCCCCGCGCAGCTCACCCTGCCCACCGACCGCCTCCGCCCGCCGCAGGCCAGCGGCGAGGGCCGCCAGCTGGCCCTGACGCTGCCGGATGCCCTGGCCGAGGCTCTCGAGGACCTGGGCCGGGCCGAAGGAGCCAGCCTCTTCATGGTCCTGCTGGCGGCCTGGCAGGTGCTGCTGTCCCACCTCGCGGGCCAGCAGAGGGTGGTGGTGGGCGTGCCGGTGGCCAACCGCCGGATGCCCGAGGTCGAGCCCCTGGTCGGCCTCTTCGTCAACACCGTGGTGGTGCCCGTCAGGGTGGATCCCGGGGAGAGCTTCCGCGACCTCCTGCGCCAGGTCCGGGCGGCGTCGCTCGCGGCCTTCGAGCGCCAGGACCTGCCCTTCGAGAAGGTGGTCGAGGCCCTGGCGCCCGAGCGCCACCTGGGGACCACGCCCCTGTTCCAGACTCTGTTCTCCTGGCAGGAGATGGGCTGGACCCACCTCGAGCTGGGCCAAGCCCGGGTCGACCTGGTGCAGCGAGAGGACGCCACCGCCCGCTGCGACCTCCAGCTGACCGCCGTGCCGGGGCCCGGTGGGGGCATCTCCTGCCTGCTCACCGGCGCCGCCGAGCTGTTCGAGCCGGCGACGCTGGCATGCTGGGCCGCCGGCTTCGCCGGCTTGCTCGCGGCGCTGGCCGCTCGGCCGGAGGCGCCTTTGGCCGAGCTCGGCGGCCTGCCGGCGGTCGACGGGGAGAAGCGGCAGGGCTCGCTCGGCGTCCGGCCGGCGACGCCCGCGGAGGAGGCGGCCAGCCCGGAGGTGAGCCGGCTCGTGGCCGAAGCCTTCGCCGCCGTCCTCGGTCGCCGCGACGTCGACCCCCGGGCCAGCTTCTTCGAGCTCGGCGGCCACTCTCTCAAGGCGATCCAGGTGGTGTCCCGGCTGCGCGAGGCCTTCGGTCCGGGCGTGCCCCTCAGGGTGGTCTTCGAGGCGCCGACCGTGGCGCGGCTGGCCGCCCGGCTCGAGACCCTGGTCGCGGAGCAGGAGAGGCGCCGGGCCCGGCCCCGCCATCCCCTGTCCTCGGCCCAGGGGCGGCTGTGGTTCCTCGACCAGCTCGAGCCCGGCTCGACGGCCCTCTCCTGGCCTTTCGTCCTGCGCCTCGAGGGGACCTTGGCGCCGGCAGCGCTGGCCCGGGCCCTGGAGGGCCTGGTGGCCCGGCACGACGTGCTGCGGGCCACCTTCCACCTCGAGGGCGGGGAGCCGGCGCAGGTCATCGGGCCAAGTGGGCCGCTAGAGCTGCCGGTGGCGGACCTCTCGGGTCTGGCTCCTGCCCTCGTCGAGGCCGAGGCGGAGCGGCTGCTCGAGGTGGTGGCGCGCCGGCCCTTCGACCTCGCCGCGGGTCCCCTCTTCCGCGCCCGGCTGGTCCGCCTCGGTCCCGGGCGCCATCGCCTGCTGGTCAACCACCATCACGCCGTCACCGACGGCCGGTCGGTGCGGGTGCTGGTCGCGGACCTCGCCGGGCTCTACCAGGCCCAGCGCGAGGGCCGGCCGTCATCCCTGCCGGCCCTGCCCTGGCAGGTCCCGGACTTTGCCGCCTGGCAGCGCCGCGAGCTGGCCACGCCGCGGCTGGCGGCCGAGGTCGCCTATTGGCGGCAGCGGCTGGCCGGCTCACCCCCGACCTCCACCCTGCCCGCCGACCGCCCGCGGGCGAAGGCGCCGACCTGGCAAGGCCACCGGCTGGACCGCCGGCTGGCCGGCGCGGTGCCGGCCGCCCTGGCTCGCTTCCAGCGCGAGGAGGGGGCTGACGCCCTCGCCGTCCACCTCGCCGCTCTCGCCGTAGTGATCGCTCGCCAGGCCGGCCAGCAGGACCTCGCCATTGGCTCGCCGGTGGCCGGCCGGCTCCGCCCCGAGCTCGCCGGGCTGGTGGGTTGCTTCCTCAACACCCTGGTCCTGCGGCTCAGCTGGCAGGAGGAGCCGACCTTCCGCGAGCTGGTGCGGCAGGCCCGGCGGGTGTCCCTCGAGGCCGGCGACCACCAGGAGCTGCCCTTCGAACGCCTGCTCGAGGAGCTGGAGGTGGCGCGGGACCTCTCCCACACCCCCCTCTTCCAGGTCCTCCTGGAGGTGCTCGACGCCGCCGACCAACCGCTGGAGCTGCCCGGCCTTTCCTTCTCGCTGGGCGGCCGCCGAGAGGTGGAGGCGAAGCTCGACCTCGCCCTCTACGTCGGTGGCGGGTCTGGGGCGATCACCTGGTCCGCGGTGTACGACGCCGGCCTCTTCGACCCGGCGCGCATCACCGACCTGCTCGACCAGCTGGAAGCCGTCCTCGCCGCCGCCGGAGCGGACCCCGAGAGGCCGATCGGAAAGCTCTCCCTGCTCACCGAGGAGGCCCGCCACCGGCTGCCCGATCCGCGGGCGCCCCTTTCGGCCGCCTTCGCCGGCTCCTTGCCCGCCCGCTTCGACGCCTGGGCCGGGCGGGAGCCTGATCGCCTCGCCCTGGCCGGCCCCGAGGAGAGCTGGAGCTACGCCGAGGTGGCCGAGGCTTCGCGGCGCCTGGCCCGGGCCCTCCACGACGGCGGCCTGGCCCCCGGCGATCGGGTGCTGATCTGGGCCCACCGCGTCCCCGCCTTGCCCATCGCCCTTCTGGGGGTGATCCGCGCCGGCGGTGTCTTCGTGGTGCTCGATCCAGCCTACCCGGAGGCCCGGCTGGCCCTGCTCGCCGAGGTCGCCCGGCCCAGGGCCCTGGTCCGCCTGGCCGCCGCCGGGGTGCTGCCGGCCGGGCTCGAGGCGGCCCTGGCCTCGGCGGGCGTGACTTTGACCTTGAGCCTGCCGGCGGGCAAGGAGCCGCTCGAGGCCGCCCTGCGCCGCCATCCGGCGGAGGCCGTCGCCTTCGAGGCCGGAGCGGACTCCCCGGCCTGCCTGACCTTCACCTCCGGCTCGACCGGCGTGCCCAAGGGAGTGCTCGGCCGCCACGGCTCGCTGACCCATTTCACCGACTGGCAATGCCGGCGCTACGAGCTGGGGCCGGAGGACCGCTTCAGCCTGCTCTCGGGGCTGGCTCACGACCCCCTGCAACGGGACGTCTTCACCCCCTGGCAGATCGGTGGGGCGATCGTGGTGCCCGAGGCCGAGCGCATCGGCGAGCCCGGCTACCTCGCCGCCTGGATGGCCGAGCAGCGAGTGACCGTGGCTCACCTGACGCCGGCCATGGCCCAGCTGCTGACCGTCACCGGCGGCGCGGCGCGGCGGCTGCCGCTGCGCTGCGCCATGCTGGTCGGCGAGGTGCTGACCCGTCGAGACGTGGTGCGTCTGGCGGAGCTGGCGCCCGAGGCCTTGGTAGTCAACCACTACGGCTCGACCGAGAGCCAGCGGGCCGTCTCCTACCACCTGGCCACGAGCGAGGAGCGCCGGGACCCGAGCGGCGAGGCCCTGCCCCTGGGCCGCGGCGTCGAGGACGTCCAGTTGCTGGTGCTCAACCCGGCCGGCGAGCTGGCGGGCATCGGCGAGCTGGGGGAGATCACCCTGCGCAGCCCCCACCTCGCCCTGGGCTACTTCGGCGACGAGTCTCTCTCCGCCCGCAAGTTCGTCGCCAACCCCTGGACCGGGGAGGCCGAGGACCGCCTCTACCGGACCGGCGACCTCGGCCGCTACCGTCCGGACGGCGAGGCGGAGCTCTCGGGCCGGGCCGACGACCAGGTGAAGATACGCGGCTTCCGCGTCGAGCTCGGCGAGGTCGAGGCCCTGCTGTTGAGTCATCCGGCGGTGGTGGCGGCGGCCGCGGCGGTGATCGATCGCGAGGGAGTGGGCCGCACCCTGGGCGCCTGGGTGGTGGCGAAGCCGGGGGCCAGCCTGGATCCCCTCGAGGTTCGGCGCTTCGCCGCCCGTGCCCTGCCGGACCACATGGTGCCCTCGGCGGTGGTGCCCCTCGAGCGCATCCCCCTCACACCCAACGGCAAGGTGGACCGCAAGGCCCTGGCCCTGCCCTCGCACGCCGGCCAGGCCGCGGCGCGGCTGTCGCCCTTCGAGCGGCAGATCGCCGAGGTCTGGTGCCAGATGCTGAAGCTCGACTCGGTGGGGCCGGAGGACGACTTCTTCGCCCTCGGCGGCCACTCGCTGCTGGCCACGCGCATGGTGGCCCGCCTGGCGGCGCGGCTGGGCCGGCCGGTGCCGCTGCGCGCCGTGTTCGAGGAGACCACCGTGCGCGGGCTGGCCTCCCGGCTGGAGCCTGGCGACGAGGCCGAGCCCTCCCCACCGCCCCTGCCGCCGGCCGCCCGATTGGGCGCCTCGGGGCCGCGGCCTCTCTCCTTCGCCCAGCTGCGCCTGTGGTTTCTCGACCGCTTCCATGGCGGTGCCACCGGCCTCAACATGCCGGCCGCCCTCGGCCTGGCCGGGGCCCTCGACGCCGCGGCCCTGAACCGGGCGTTCCGCGAGATCGTCCGGCGCCATCAGGTGCTGCGCACGGTCTTCGTCCAGCCCGAGGAGGAGCCGGCGCAGCTGGTGCTGCCCGTCGAGGCCGTGAGGCCCGGCTGGGTCGACCTTTCGGGCCTGCCGGCGGCCGCCCGCGACGGCGCCGCGGACGGCCTCTTCTCGGCCCTCGCGCACCATCACTTCGACCTCGAGCGGTCCCCGGGCTTCCTCTGGTGCGGCCTGCGGCTGACGATCGAACGGCACCGCCTATGCTGGGTGCAGCACCACATCGCCTCCGACGGCTGGTCCCAGCGGGTGCTCTTCGGCGAGCTCCTGGCCCTCTACGGGGCCTTCCGCGACGGTCGGCCCTCGCCCCTCTGCGAGCTGCCCTTGCAGTACGCCGACTACGCGGACTGGCAGCGCCGCACCCTGGTGGGCGAGCGGCTGGTGACCCAGGTGGCCTACTGGCGCAAGCGGCTGGCCGGCCTGCCGCCCTTGCTCGCCCTGCCCACCGACCGGCCCCGGCCAAGGGTGCAGACCTTCGAGGGGGGCCGCATCGCCCGCGAGGTGCCACCACAGGTCCGCTCGGCCCTCTCCCGCCTGATGAGGCGCCAGGACTCGACTCTCTTCATGGTGCTGCTGGCGGCCCTGGCGGTGGTGCTGTCGCGGCGGTCCGGGCAGCGGGACCTGGCGATCGGCTCGCCGGTGGCCGGCCGCCTCTCGCCCGAGCTCGAAGGCTTGATCGGCTGCTTCCTCAACACCCTGGTGCTGCGCCTCGACCTCGGCGACGGGCCGAGCTTCGCCGAGCTGCTGCGGCGGGCGCGGCAGGCCGCCCTCGACGCCTACGACCACCAGGAGGTGCCGTTCGAGAAGCTGCTCGAGGAGCTGGCGGTGACGCGCAGTCTTGCGCACACGCCGCTCTTCCAGGTCTTCCTCAACGTCCTCAACTTCCCGGTCGAGCGCTCTTCCTTGCCCGGGCTCTCGATCGACCGCGTCGGCCAGGCCGACCCGGAGGCCAAATTCGACCTCACCCTCTACGTCGCCGAGACTCCCGAGGGGATCTCCTGGTCGCTGGTCTACAACGCCGGGCTCTTCGATCGCTCACGGATCGAGGGCCTGATGGCCGAGCTCGAGGAGGTGCTGGTGGCGGCGGCGGACGATCCCGAACGGCCGGTGGTCGAGCCGAGCCGCGAGGACGCCGAGCTGGCGCCGGTCGCCGTCGCGCCGGTCGACCGAAAAGCCCCGACAGGGGCGCGCGAGCTCTCCCCGGTGGCAGCCCTCGTCGCCGGCATCTGGCAGGAGCTGCTGCGGGTCGACCGCGTGGGCGCGGGTGACGACTTCTTCGCTCTCGGCGGTCATTCCTTGCTCGCCACCCGGTTGATGGCCCGGCTGGCGGCGGACCTCGATCTCGAAGTGCCTCTGCTGAGCCTCTTCGAGTCTCCCCGTTTGGAGGACTTCGCGCGGGCCGTGGAGGACCTGCTGCTGGCCGACGCCGAGGGCTCCGGGCCATGAGCGGCCAGGACCATCGCGCGGCGACCGTCGAGCGGCTGCTCGCCGAGCGCCTGGCGCGGAAGAAGGGGCCGCCGGCAGGGCCCGCCGCGGCGGCCCGGCCCCCGGCGGTCACCGGCCGCGGTCCGTTGTCCTTTACCCAGGAGCGGTTGTGGTTCCTCGACCGCATGGGCAACCTGGGCCCGGCCTACACCATCGCCCTGGTGATCGGTCTCGAGGGCCGGCTGGAGCTCGCGGCCCTGAGGGCGGCCCTGGCGGAGATCGTCCGCCGCCACGGGACCCTGCGCACCCGCTTCGCCGTCGAGGATGGGCAGCCGGTCCAGGTGGTCGAGGCGCCCGGTGTCCTGCGACTGCCCCTGGTCGACCTCCAAGCCCTCGCCGGGGCCGGCGAGGCGGCGGTAGGCGGCGTGGCCCGCCAGCTGACCGACCGCTGGCTGCGGCGGGGCTTCCGGCTCGAGCAAGGCCACCTGATCCGCTTCCTGCTGCTGCGCCTGGGCCCGACCGGGCATCGGCTGGTGGTGCCCATGCACCACATCGTCTCGGACGGCTGGTCGGGGGGCGTCTTCCTCCGCGAGCTGGGGGCCCTCTACTCGAGCTTCCTGGCCGGCGAGCCGTCCCCCCTGCCCGAGCCCCCGCGGCAGTTCTTCGAGCTGGCCCGCGAGGAGAGGGAGGCCCTGCGAGGGGAGAGGCTGGCCGAGGAGCTGGCCTTCTGGCGCCAGGAGCTGGAGGGGGCTCCCGGGCTGCTCGAGCTGCCCACCGACCGGCCCCGGCCCTCGATCCGCGGCTACGCCGGCGCCACCCTGCGCTGGCTGCCTGCCGCCGCCCTCGGCGCGGCGATCGAGGCCTTCGCTCGCTCGCGGCGGGCGACACCGTTCATGGTGCTGCTGGCGGGCTTCGCCACCGTCTTGGCGCGCTGGTCCGGGCAGCGGGACCTGGCCCTCGGCTCGCCGATCGCCAACCGCCTGGGCCTCGAGGCCGAGCCCCTGATCGGCTACTTCGCCAACACCTTGGTGGTACGGGTGCGCCTGGATGGCGAGCCCACCTTCGAGGCCCTGGTCGAGAGGGTGCGGGCCACGGCCCTCGCCGCCTACCCGCACCAGTCCCTGCCCTTCGAGAAGCTGGTGGGGGAGCTCAACCCGCGGCGCAGCCTGTCCCACAACCCCCTCTTCCAGGTCATGCTGACGCTCCAGAGCGCACCCCTCGAGCGGCCCCAGCTGCCCGGGCTGGCGATCGAGCTGCTGCCCGGCTCGGTGGGCACCTCGCAGGTGGACCTCGAGCTGTCGGCCCGGCTGGTCAGGGGCACCCTGGCCGGCCACCTGATCTTCTCGACCGAGCTCTTCGACGCCACCACGGTCCGGCGCCTCCTCGGCCACCTCGAGAGCCTGCTGGCGGCGGGAGTCGCCGGGCCCGAGACGCCGGTCTGGGCCTTGCCCCTGGCCGGCCCGGCCGAGCGGGCCCAGATCCTCGTCGAGTGGAACGACACCGAGAGGAGCTGGCCCGGCGACGGCGGGGAGGCCGGCCTCCACGAGTGGATCGCCCGCCAGGTCGAGGCGACGCCCGAGGCGGTGGCGGTGACCTGCGAGGACGAGGCCCTCTCCTACGCCGGGCTGGCGAGCCGGGCCCGCGGCCTGGCCCGGCACCTCGCCGGCCTCGGCGTCGGCCCGGACGAGCGGGTGGGCATCGCCGTCGAGCGTTCGCTCGAGATGATGGTGGGCCTGCTCGGCATCCTCGAGGCGGGTGCGGCCTACGTGCCGATCGACCCCTCCTACCCCCGCGAGCGGCAGGCCTTCATGGTCGCGGACTCGGGCGTGAGCGTGCTGCTCACCCAGGCCCGCCTGGCCGCCACCCTGCCCTTGCCGGAGGGTCGGGGCGTGACGGTGATCGCCCTCGATCGGCCCCAGGCGCTCGCCGGGCATGCCGCCGCAACGCTGCCGCAGGTGGGGGGCGACTCCCTCGCCTACGTGATCTACACCTCGGGCTCGACCGGGCGGCCCAAGGGGGCGATGATCTGCCACCGGGCGATCGTCAACCGCCTGCTGTGGATGCAGCGGGCTTACGGCCTCGGCCCGGGCGACCGGGTGTTGCAGAAGACCCCGATCAGCTTCGACGTCTCGGTGTGGGAGCTGTTCTGGCCCTTGCTCACCGGCGCGACGCTGGTGGTGGCCCGGCCGGGCGGCCACCAGGACGCCGCCTACCTGGTCCGGACGATCGCCGAGCGCCAGGTGACCACCCTGCACTTCGTGCCCTCGATGCTCCAGGTCTTCGTCGAGGAGGGGGCTCTCTCCGGCTGCCGCTCGATCCGCCGGCTGATCGCCAGCGGCGAGGCCCTGCCCTCGGCCCTGGTGGCCCGCTGCCAGCAGCGTCTCCCGGCGGCCGGACTGTTCAACCTCTACGGTCCTACCGAGGCGGCGGTGGACGTCACGGCCTGGCCCTGCGGCCCGGAGGAGGCCCGCCGTCCGGTGCCGATCGGCCGGCCGATCGACAACCTCGAGATCTTGCTGCTCGATCGCCGGGGCCTGGCCGTGCCGATCGGCGTGCCGGCGGAGCTGGCCATCGGAGGTGTGGGGCTCGCCCGCGGCTACCACGGCCGGCCGGCCCTGACCGCCGAGCGCTTCGTGCCCGACGGCTGCTCGGGTCGCCCCGGCGCCCGCCTCTACCGCACCGGCGACCTGGCCCGCTGGCGGGCCGACGGCGCCATCGAGTACCTGGGCCGCCTCGACCATCAGGTGAAGATCCGCGGCTTCCGCATCGAGCTGGGCGAGATCGAGGCCGCCCTGGCCTGCCACCCCGGGGTGCGCGAGGTGGTGGTGACGGCGCGGAGCGACCTCGGTCGCGGCGGAGCCGGGGGCCAGCGGCTGGTGGCCTATTGGGTCGGCCAGCAGGACCCCGTCGCGGCCGACGAGCTGCGCCGCCACCTGCGCGAGCGCCTGCCCGAGCACATGGTGCCGTCCTACTTCGTCTCGCTGCCGGCCTTCCCCTTGAACCCCAGCGGCAAGACCGACCGCAAGCTGCTGCCCCGACCCGGCGAGGAAGCCGGCGCGCCTCCCGCGGCACCGGCCCCATCCGGGCTCGCCAGGACCCTGCCGGACCGGCTCGAGGAGATCTGGCGCGAGCTGCTCGGCCTCGCCCGTGTGCCCCACGAGGCGAGCTTCTTCGACGTCGGCGGCCACTCCCTGCTGCTGGTCGAGGTGCAGCGGCAAGTCGAGGAAAAGCTCGGCGAGGAGGTCACCCTCGTCGACCTCTTCCAGCACCCGACGATCGCCGACCTCGCCGCCTTCCTGGCCGAGAGGCGCGGCGAGCCGGTGGCCGCGGCGGCCCCCGCCCGGAGGCGGGCCGAGGCCGGACCGATCGCCGTCATCGGCCTCGCCGGGCGCTTTCCGGGAGCGGGCTCGGTGGCGGAGCTGTGGCGGCTGCTCAGCGAGGGGCGCCGGGGCATCCGGGTGTTCTCCCGCGGGGAGCTGCTGGCCCAGGGCCTGCCCGAGCGGTGGATCGACGATCCCCGCTTCGTGCCCGCCCGCGGCTGGCTCGACGGCGCCGAGCTCTTCGACGCGGCCTTCTTCGGCATCTCGCCCCGCGAGGCCGAGATGATGGACCCCCAGCAACGCCTCTTCCTCGAGTCCGCCTGGGCGGCCCTCGAGGATGCCGGCTACGACCCCCGCGCCGTGCCCGGGCGGGTGGGGCTGTTCGCCGGGGCGGGCATGAACACCTACCTGCTCAACCTGCTGTCGCATCCGGAGCGGATCGGCGAGGTCGGCTTCTACCAGACCTCGATCGGCAACAAGAACGACTATCTGACCACCCGCACCTCCTACAAGCTCGGCCTGTCCGGCCCCAGCGTCAACGTCCAGACCGCCTGCTCGACCTCGCTGGTGGCGGTGCACCTCGCCTGTCAGGCCCTGGCCGCGGGGGAGTGCGAGCTGGCCCTGGCGGGCGGGGTGGCGGTCTCCGGCTTCCGCAGCGGCGGCTATCGCTACGAGCCCGGCGGCATCGCCTCGCCGGACGGCTACTGCCGGCCCTTCGACCACCGGGCCCGGGGCACGGTGGGCGGCGACGGCGTCGGTGTGGTGGTGTTGAAGCCACTCGATCGCGCCCTCGCCGACGGCGATCCAGTGCACGCCGTGGTCCTGGCCAGCGCGGTCAACAACGACGGCGCCGACAAGGTGGGCTTCACCGCCCCCTCGGTCGAAGGCCAGGCCCTGGCGATCGAGGCGGCCCTGGCCGGCCTCGACCCGAGGACCATCTCCTACGTCGAGGCCCACGGCACGGCCACCGAGCTGGGCGACCCGATCGAGGTGGCGGCGCTCAAGCTGGCCTGGGAGCGGGCGGCCCGCGCCGCCGGCTTCGCCCTGCCGGCCCCGGGCTCGGTGGCGATCGGCTCGGTGAAGAGCAACCTCGGCCACCTCGACGCCGCGGCCGGGGTCACCGGCCTGATCAAGGCCGTGCTCGCCCTCGAGAGGGGGGAGATCCCGGCCACCCTGGGCTTCGAGCGCGAGAACCCCCGCCTCGGCCTCGGGCAGAGCCCCTTCCGGGTGCAGGCAGCGAAGGGGAGCTGGCCGCCGAGCGAAGGGCTCCGGCGGGCCGCGGTCTCCTCCTTCGGCATCGGCGGCACCAACGCCCACGCGGTGCTCGAGGAGGCCCCGGCCCGGGCCGACTCCGGGCCTTCGCGGCCCTGGCAGCTGCTGGTCCTCTCGGCGCGCAGCGAGGTCGCCGCGGGCGCCGCGGCCTCGCGCCTGGCCGAGCGGCTCGGCGACCCGGCGTCGCCTCCCCTGGCCGACGCAGCCTTCACCCTCGCCGTGGGCCGGAGGGCCTTCGCTCACCGCCGGGCCGTGGTGGCGGCGGACGTTGCCGAGGCGGCCCGCCGGCTCCGCGGCGAGGAGCCCGAGCGGCTGCTCGCCGGCAGCCTGCCCGAGGGGGTGAGCGGCGGCCGGCCGGTGGACTTCCTCTTCCCCGGCCAGGGCGCCCAGTATGCCGGCATGGCCGGGGGGCTCTACGCCGCCGAGCCGGCCTTCCGCGCGGCCGTGGACCAGTGTCTCGAAGGGCTCGCCCCCCACCTCGACCGCCGCCTGGGTGACCTGCTCTTTCCACCGCCGGGAGAGAGGGAGGAAGCGCAGCGCCTGCTCGCCCGCACCGAGCACACCCAGCCCGCCCTGTTCACGGTCGAATGGGCTCTCGCCAGGCTGTGGGCCCACCACGGTGTGGAGCCGGCGCAGATGCTCGGCCACTCGGTGGGGGAGCTGGTGGCGGCCTGCCTGGCCGGGGTCTTCACCTTGGAGCAGGCCCTGCGGCTGGTGGCCGTGCGGGGCCGGCTGGTGGGCCGACTGCCTGAAGGGGAGATGCTCGCCCTGGCCCTCTCCGAGGAGGAGGCCCTCGCCCTCCTCCCCGAGGAGGTGGAGCTGGCGGCGATCAACGGGCCGCGTGCGGTGGTGGTCTCCGGCCCGCGGCCGGCGATCGCGGCGCTCGAGGCTCGCCTGGCCGCGAGCGAGGCTTCGCCCCGGCGCCTGCACACCTCCCACGCCTTCCACTCGCGGGCGATGGAGCCGATCCTCGCCGAGTTCGCCGAGGAGGTGCGCCGGGCCACGCCCCGCGCGCCGGAGAGGCCTTACCTCTCGAGCCGCACGGGCACCTGGGTGACGGCCGAGGAGGCGACCTCGCCCGAGCTTTGGGCGGAGCAGCTGCGCCGGCCGGTGCGCTTCGCCGCGGGTCTCGGTGCGCTGCTGGCCCTCGAGCCGGCACCCCTGCTGCTCGAGGTGGGCCCCGGGCGCACCCTCGCCACCTTCGCGCGCCAGCACCCGGACCGGCGGCCCGAGCACGCGGTGGTGACCTGCCTGCGCCATCCCCAGGGGGAGGAGACGGACGAGGCCTTCTGGCTCGGCGCCGTCGGCCGGCTGTGGGTGGCCGGCGCCCGGATGGACTTGCCCACCCTCTGGCGGGGGGAGTCGCGCCGCCGCGTCTCCCTGCCCGGCTATCCCTTCGAGGGCAAGCGCTATTGGGTCACCACCCGGCCCGGCTTCTACGCCCCGGGGCAGAGGCCGGTCGAGACCCTCGGCGCCGAGCCCAGTGCCGTCGAGGAAGGGCCGGCCGCTGCCGGCGAGGCCGCTCCGCGCACCGACCTCGAGCGCGTCGTGGCCGAGGTCATGGGCAGCCTGCTGGGCGTCGACGCCCTGGGCATCCACGACGACTTCTTCGAGCGGGGCGGCAGCTCTCTGCTCGGCGTGCGCTTCGCCGCCCGGCTCGCGGAGAGACTGGGCCAGGAGGTCTCACCGCACCTGCTGCTCTCGGCTCCCACGGTGGCGCGCATCGCGGCCCGGCTGGAGGCGGCGCGGCCGGAGCGGGACGCCACCCCGGCCGCCGCGGGAGGGCCGCGCGCCGCGGGCCTGCTGGTCGAGATCCAGCCTGGGAGCTCGCAGCGACCCCCCCTCTTCTGTGTCCATCCGGCCGGCGGTCACGTCTACGGATTCCGAGACCTCGCCCGGGCCCTGGGGGCGGAGCAGCCGGTGCTCGGCTTGCGCGCCCGCGGGCTCGAGGAGGGGGAGGAGCCGGCGACCACGGTCGAGGAGATGGCCAGGCTCTACGAGCCGGAGATCCTGGCCCGCTGGCCGGCCGGGCCGCTGCTGCTGCTGGGGCATTCGATGGGCGGCATGGTCGCCTGGGAGCTGGCTCGCCGCCTCGAGGCCCGAGGCCGCCAGGTGGCGCTGCTGGCCCTGATCGACACCTTCGGCCCCGGGCAGCTGCCGAGCTTCGACCCGGCGGCCCTCGAGAGCCGGAGCGGGGACGCCTCGCCGGCCGCTCGCCGCCAGCACCGGGTGCAGCGCCTCTGTGCCGCGGCCATGTTCGCCTACCGGCCGCCGAGCTACCCGGGGCCGGTGCTCTTCTTCCGCGCCCGCAGCCGGCGAGGTGGGGAGCCGGGCCATCCCGAGCGTGCCTGGATCGACCTCGCCGAGCAGGGCGTGGAGGTGCTGGTGGTTCGTGGAGATCACGATCACGTTCTCGCCGAGCCGAACGTAGAGCTCGTCGCACGAAAGATTTCCGGGCAGACGCAAGCTCTGAGCTGGCGATGATCACGCCCCAGCGAGCGGGGAAAAGAATGCATCCGCTCCTGTCTCGCTCGGCACTGGTTCGAGCACTACAGAGTCAATGCGCTCTTTAGCAGAGCGGCGAATGATTTAACTGCCGGGATATCCATGGTGTAGAAAATATGGATCCCCCGTCTAGCAACCAAGGAGGTTCTATGGATCAGGAGCGAGAGCAGAACACGCCGATGACCGCCACTTCCGTGATCGCCGAACCGGCCGGCCACGAGGAGAGCGAGCTCGCGATCAACCGTCGCGAGCTGCTGGGCGGCATCGGTGGCGCGGCTGTGTCGGCCAGCATGGCCGGCGGCCTCACGGTCGCGGCTCTCTCGGCCGTCGGGCCGGGGGTGGCGGAGGCCGATGCGGCGCAGATCGGACCGGACAGCCCCCAGCACCGGCGCAACAACGCGTTCAAGATCCGCAAGGACGCCGCCCAGGAGGAGAAGCAGCTCGGCGCCCACTTCCACAAGTGCAACGGCGACGAGGCCAAGTACCCGAGCTACATCGGCCAGTACCACAAATGCCTGCCGCACGACCCCCTGACCGGTGAGGTCGATCCGATCGCCTACCAGGACTTCCTGAAGGCCATCGCCGACGGCGACTTCGCCGCCTTCGAGGCCCTGCCGGGCCAGGGTCGCTTCCTGTCGCCCCTGGGGGCCCTGGGCTACAACATGGAGGGTCCCGACAGCGCCGCCGTGCCGATCGCTCCGCCGCCCTCGGTCGACAGCGCCGAGCTGGCCGCGGACGCCGCCGAGCGCTATTGGATGGCCCTGCTGCGCGACAAACCCTTCGCCACCTGGTCGACCGACCCGGACGTGCTCGCCGCCTGCGCCAGCCTGACCAACAACTACACCGGCTACCTGGGCCCGCGCGACACCTCGGGCAACGTGACGCCGGCCAACGTCTTCCGCGCCGACATCGCCGGTGTCCTCGACGGCCCGCTGATCTCCCAGTACCTGGTGCGCAACTTCTTCTACGACGGCATCAGCGTCACTCCGCGGCTCACCACCGCGCAGACCGGGCAGGACTTCATGACCGAGTGGAACGAGTGGGTGACGGTGCAGAACGGTGCCGGGGCCGGCTTCTTCCCGCCCCTCGACGCCACGGCCCGCTTCCCTCGCAGCATGCGCGACCTGGGGATGATCTGCGCCCTCGACCGCGTCTACTCGGTGTACTTCCGCGCGATCCTGATCCTGCAGGCGATCTTCCCCTTCGCCGCCTCCCCGGGCCTCGACGCCAACCACCCCTACCAGACCGCCGTGCGTCAGGGCGGCTTCTCGACCTTCGGCCTGGCCCACGTCACCGAGCTGGTCGGCAGCGTCGGCAAGGGCGAGCGGCCGACCTGGTACTCGAAGTGGAACGTCAACCGCTTCCTGCGCCCCGAGGCCTACGGCGGTCTGGTGCACCGCGTGGTCAACGACGGCGCGAGCTATCCCGTTCATTCCGACCTGCTCAACGACACCGACCTGCTCGACCGGGTGTTCAACTACAACCTGGCCCGCAACACCGCCCGCGGCCTGGGCGCCGTCGGCACCTACCTGCTGCCGCAGATGTTCCGCGTCGGCTCGCCCAACCACCCGTCCTTCCCGGCCGGCCACGGCTTCACGGCGGGTGCCTGCGTCACCGTGCTCAAGGCCTTCTACAACGAGGCCCAGCCTTTCCCCGGCGCGCTCAAGGTGGCGGCGGACGGCCTCACCACCTCGCCCTACGTGGTGGGCGTCGACGGCCCGCAGCTGACCATCGGCGGCGAGCTCAACAAGCTGGCCTACAACCTCTCTCTGGGCCGGGACATGTCCGGCGTGCACTGGCGCACCGACAGCATCGGCGCCATGCTGCAGGGCGAGGAGTTCGCCATCCGCTGGCTGGCCGAGCAGGGTCCGACCTTCCGCGAGCCGTTCAACGGCTGGAACCTCACCAAGTTCGACGGCACGGCGATCGTGGTCTAGTCGGGGCCTTCACGAGCTGCGCAGTGCGGCCCGCTCCCCCCGGGGGGTGGGCCGCCTTCCGTCTAGCGGACGGCTCAGCAAGCGCAAGCCATGCGCCATGAGCCCTCCTGCAGTGAGAGCAACATCAGGAGCACTATGGCCTTTCCGCCGTAGCCAGCCACCTCACTCAGAGTGTAGGGGCGTGGAGCGTTCATGAGACCAAAATGGCGCGTTGTCGCTTGGACCAAGTAGGCGGAATATCCAAGGCTCACGACCAACCGGAGTACGATGCCATCCCTGTTGATGTGTGGCCAGCTGAGAACGGCTACACCCAGGAGCCCAACCACAATCCCCGTCAGCTTTAGAGCCGGCCCAGCAGAGTAGCGAAGAAAGCACTCTGTACCGCAGACCAGGAGTGCAAGTGAAGCCAAGGCGATCAGCCATCGCTGAGCAATGGAACTCGCTCGTTGCATAAAGGGACCCCGTACTTCACGATGAAAGCTACAGAAACGTTCGAGTCCTCCAGGAACCAGTCATGCGCCCAACTGTCACAGTCCCCCACATCCACGCAGCCCGCTGTCCCGGGCCTCTTGCGGCGATCGCCGTGGAAGAAGAAGCCGTCTCGGCCGAACGTGGGTGTCTTAGGCGCTGGGTGGAGCGGTACACGCCACCATCCCCAACCTGGCGCTCTCACGAGTGAGCGAACGCCTCCACTGAACTCCCAAGGCCGGATGTAGTGGCGACCCTCAGGGATTGGGCCTTCATAGGGGGCTGCCTGATGGGCTGATGTCGTGCCTGGCAGGCCAGAGGGCGCCGCGCAGCAGCGAGCCAGTTTTCCGTCGTCTTCGTAGAAGCAGACCGAGCAGCCGTCGAACCGAACCTCTCGCAGTCCCCACGGATCAAGGAACACCGTGGGTCGGTTACGAACGTAGCTGTAAGGTGGACCGGCGCTCCCGGCCAGGAGCGGATCCACCCGCCCATACCGCCCTACTCCGAAGGGCTACCAGCGGTGAACGTTGCGACACACTTCCGCTGAAGCCTTGCAGCGCTGCTCAGTCGACATAGAAATGACGGAATTTCCTTGCAACCAGCCCTTCGTAATCAAACTCGATCGCCCTGATTAGGTAGCTTTTCGACTGCGAGCCGTGGCGAGAGTAGTACCAAACCGTGCAGCCGCTTGGGCACGACTTCCTCATGATGGACTCTGGGAAGGACTTCTTGAGCAGGGGCTCTCCAAGGCTCCCCAGAACCTCCTGCTCGGTTGCTCCGAGGTTGACCCGTGCAAAGGCCTCCTCCTTAAAGGCCGGCGCATAGACAGTGTCTTGAGGCTCTAGGAGAGGCAGGACGACTTCGCCGAGGCGCGCCCGCCACCCGGTAGTCCAAGCAGGCGGCCCTTCTGCGCGCGTCTTGTCGTCGTCCGCTAGCAGGTCGTAGGAGGGGGTGCTGCATGCCACCACGACGGCCGCCAGACTCCCGAGTACGAAAACACAGCAAACTGCGCACGTCCAGGCAATGGACTTCCGGCTCATAGGCTTGGGCCTCCTGCTGTGATCGGCGGCACCGGCGGCACCGGCGCCACAGGCGGAGGCTCGCATCCGCAGAATGGCTTTCCATTCGGAATGGGCCAATCGGGATGGCGCTTGTGCAAATCCGAGTCCGTTCTGCCTCCGGTTGCCCGCTGGCCGAGGCGAGGGAGCTTCCGCCCCAGCCCCGGTCCACCGAGGTTGAAAAATGGGCAATAGATGTAAAGCCTGCCATCAGGCCTGATTTCTCCCCGACAACCGCTCACGATTTTGATCGGAAAATCCGCGCAGGTGGGAGGGTAGACACCATCAGCATCGCAGTCTTCGCCAGGAAGGCAAAGCCTGAACTGGTCACCGTCCTCTGGCTTGTAGGGGATCGGATATTGCGAGCCGTTGTGGACCGGCGCGAGCCCTAGACTGTCTGTGTGGAAGGTCGGTCGTGACGCAGCGTAGACGTAAGGAAGCGGCGCAGGCTTTACTGGCAACGGGTCCGTTCCCGAATACCTCCCCGTCCCGTGCTCATACCACCGGTGCACGTTCTGATAAACCCCCGCCCCGGAGCTCGCCTCGCTCCACGTCCCTTCCTCCCACTGCCCCGGAAACCGCAAGAACAGGCCCTGCGCGCCAGCACCGCTGTTGTCCGCCCCGAAGGGCTCGAAGCCTCCTGACCAAAGCGTTGCACCTACCGAACTGGTCAGCAACACCGGCGTGCCGAGGTGGTCGGTGGTGATCCACTTGAAGGTGTCGTTCGGGCCGTCGATGTCGAGCTGGGCCACGGGGCGGCCGTAGAAGTAAAAGTAGAGGATGTCCGCGGGGGCCTCGGAGCGGGTGAGGGCGTACAGGAGGCCGTCCGAGCCGTAGGTGGGGGTGACGACCCGAGGCGGTGGGGGCTCGGGGCAGTCGGGCTCCGGAATGACGAGGCCGACGTAGGCGGACCATTCGCAGAGGTCGCCGCTTTCAAAGCCGTCCGCGAAGATCGGAGTGCCGGGAGATC
>JBIOYC010000240.1:0-26419 GCA_044869955.1 Thermoanaerobaculia bacterium
CGGGGTGACCCGGAGGCCGGAGCAGCAACGCTCAGGGAAGCCCTCGCGCGGCTGACGGCGAGCGCCGGGGAGAACAGCTCCGACCTTCTGCTGCCGACCCGCCAGCTGGGCGAGCTGCTGCGCCGGAACGGCGACCTCGCCGAGGCCGAACGGGTGCTCTCGGCCCTGCGCGAGCGCGAGATCGCCCGCTTCGGCAGGGCTACCCATCGCGAGGTCGTCCGCACCTCCCTGGAGCTGGCCGAGACCCTGGTCGCCACTGGCCGGCCGGAGGCGATGGCATGGGCCGGGCGCTTGCTCGAGGAGGCGCTGGCTGCCCGGGCGGAGGAGTCCTACGGCGAGCGGCTCGAGGCACGGCTGGCCCGGACGCGGGACGTCGCGCGCGGCGAGGCGGCCTTGCGATGAGCTGGGAGGGTCTCTTCGACGAGCTGGTCGAGCTGCCCCCGGGCGACCGGCAAACCCGGCTGGCCGCCCTCGAGGCCGAGCAGCCGGGCCTCGCCCGCCGGCTGCGCGTCCTGCTCGCCGCCGACTCGCTGCCCGACTCCTTCCTCGAGCAGCCGATCGCCGACATCACCACCAGTATCGGCCTCGGCCGGCCGGACGAGCGGGACAGTCACCTGCCCGCCGGCACCCTGGTGGGCGCCTGGCGTCTGGGCGAGCGCATCGGCCACGGCGGCATGGGCGAGGTCTACCTCGCCGAGCGCGCGGACGGTGCCTTCGAGCAGAGGGTGGCGCTCAAGCTGATCAAGCGGGGCATGGACACTGACGAGATCGTCCGCCGCTTCCTGACCGAGCGCCAGATCCTCGCTCGCCTCGACCACCCGGGTATCGCCCGCCTGCTCGACGGCGGCTCCACGGCCGATGGCCGGCCCTACTTCGTGATGGAGCACGTCGAGGGCGAGCCCCTGCTGGCCTACTGCGCCCGTCACGGCCTCTCGCTCGCCGAGCGGGTACGCCTGATGGTGCGGGTGGCGCAGGCGGTGGACTCGGCCCACCGGCGGCTGGTGGTACACCGCGACCTCAAGCCCTCGAACCTGCTGCTCACCCCCGACGGCCAGGTCAAGCTGCTCGACTTCGGCATCGCCAAGCTGCTCGGGGAGGAGGCCGGCACCCTCGCCACCCGGCTCGAGGCGAGGGCCCTGACGCCGGCCTACGCCGCCCCGGAGCAAATCCTCGGCGAGGCCGTCACCACCGCCACGGACGTCTACGCCCTCGGCGTGATGCTCTACCAACTGGTGGCCGGCCGGTTGCCCTACCGGCGGAGCCACCGGGCGCTGCCCATGCTGATGGCCGAGATCCACGAGCAGAACGCCCAGCGAGCCTCGACGGTGGTGCGGCGGCTGAAGCCTGACGAGGCTCGGGAGATGGGGATCCCGGACCCCTCCCGCTTCGCCAGGCTGCTCGAAGGTGACCTGGACACCATCCTGGCCAAGGCCCTCCAGCGGGACCCGGCCCGTCGCTACCGGTCGGCCGTCGCCTTCGCCGAGGACCTCGAGCGCTACCTCGCCGGACGGCCCATCCTCGCCCGCCCCGACTCGATGGCCTATCGCTTGCGCAAGTGGATGGGCCGGCACCGCCTCGCGGCCCTGGCCGCCCTGCTGGTGGTGGCGGCGATCGCCACCGGCGTGGCCCTCGCCGTGTGGCAGGCCGGTGTGGCCCACGAGGCGGCCCGCCGGGCCGACCTGCAAGCGGCAAGGGCCGAGAAGGAGGCGAGGCGCGCCGAACGGGTGAAGGCCTTCCTGATCTCGATCTTCCGGGAGTCCGACCCCTACCAGAGCCAGGGGGAGTCGGTCACCGCCCGTCAGGTGCTCGAAGAGGGGGCTCGCCGCGTCGAGACCGAGCTCGAGGCCGAGCCGGAGGTTCGCGCCGAGCTCTTCACCGCCATCGCGACCATCGAGGCCAACCTCGGGCTGATCGAGCCGGCCCTCGAGCACGCCCGCAAGGCCACGGCCCTGTCCGAGGACCTCTTCGCGGCCGACGACCTCCAGATCGGGCGCAGCCTCCAGGCTCTGGGCATGGCCCACGAAACGGCCGGCCATCGCGAGGAGGCGCGGGCGGCCCTCGGGCGGAGTCTCGAGATCCTCGAGGGCAAGCTCGGCCCGGACCACCTGGAAGTGGCCGAGGCCAAGAGCAACCTGGTCAAGGCCACGAAGACCGACGCCAACCGCGACCAGCTGCTCGACCTCCAGCGGGAGGTCTACGAAACCTACCGAAAGGTCGCCGGTGAGCAGGACCCGCGCACCGCCACCCACCTCCAGAACCTCGCCGTGGCGCTCGAGGAGGCTGGGCGCTACCCGGAAGCCGAGGACGCCTACCGCCGCGCGGTCATCGCCCTCGAGAGAATCTGGGGCAGCCGTCACCTGAACACGGCCCTGGGCCACGTGTCCTACGCGGGCCTGCTCGATCGGCTGGGCAAGACCCAGGAGGCGGAGGAGCACTTCCAGATCGGCATCGCCACCCAGCGGGCGGTCCTGGGGCCGCGGCACCCCGCCCTGGCCGGCTCCCTGTTCTCGCTCGGCGTGCTCCACCTCACGGCGGAGCGTTTCGCCGAGGCCGAGACGAATCTCGGCGACGCGCTCACCATCTTCGGCACCGGCCGGCTCGAGACCGGCCACTGCCACCGCTATCTCGGCCTGGTCCGGCTGGGCCAGGAGCGCTGGTCCGAGGCGGTCGCCGAGCTGAGCGCCGCGGTGGCGTCGTACCGGGCCAGCGCCCCGGCCGGCAACGTCCAGGAGTGGCGCGCCACGGCCAACCTGGGCTATGCCCAGGCCCGAATGGGCCAGCTCGCCCTCGGCGAGCGCTTGCTGCGCCGAGCCCTTCGAGAGATCGCCGCCGTGCTGGGACCGCGCAGCTACGACGCCCGCACCCCGAGCCGTCAGCTCGGCGAGGTGCTACTGCTGGCGGGAAGGCCCGCAGAGGCGGAGGCCCTCTTGAGGGAGACCCTCGAGATCGAGGTTGAGCTGTTCGGCAGCCGCCGCCACCGCAACAGCGCCGCCACCCTGCACAAGCTGGCGCTCGCCGTGCTGGCGAGCGGCCGGCCCGGAGCGCGCGCCGAGGCCCGCTCCCTGCTCGACGAGGGGCTGGCGATCACCGCCACCGAGGCGGCGCCGAGCACGATCGGCGCCGAGCTGCTGCTGGCCAGCGGCCAGTTGGCCGGCGAGGATCTACAGCTCGAACGAGCCCGGCGAGAGCTCGCCGCCGCCGGCGAGTCCTTCGCCCGGGTGAAGGGCCCCGAGCATCGCCTGACCCGGCAGGCGGCCACCGCTCTGGCCCGGTTGGGTGGCAGGCGCTGAGGAAGAGACTCTGCGATGGAGAGGGCCGCTGACTCCACACGCGGCCGGAGGGATCGAGGCTGGGGCCGGTGGCTTGAGGCTCGAGACCGATCATGCCGCGACGCTCCTCGCGCCGAGAAAGACCCGGCCCCCTCTCCCCGCAGCCGGCGGGACCGGGGGAGAGGGAGCCGACTCTACCGGGCCGCTCGTGATGGAACCGTCGTGAGCAACCCCTGGAGCGGTCCGGCCAGCGGAACCCGAAGCGGCGCGTTTCTGCTTCCGTCCACTGTCAGGTTGGACGGACGTAAGAGGGGTTTCTCCTCACCTCAGAGGAAAAAAGAAGCGCCGCGTCAGCCCTGAGTCCGGTCCAGCAGCCTGCGCTCGACCACCTCGAGCCCGGAAAGGGAGCGCAGGTGGCGGCGGAGGCGGCCGAGCAGGCGGGTGTCCCGGGCGTAGACCTCCCAGCGCCGGCCCTCGTCGCAGAAGAAGCACAGTGGCGACCAGCGCAGGATCAGCTCGTAGAAGGTGGTGCCCTCTGGCACCTCGGCGAGGCCGAAAGCCGAGAAGGACCAGTCCAGGAAGACCTGGGTCGTCGACAGCACCTGCTCGCGGGAGCCGTACAGGCCGATCAGGATCAGCCAATCGTCGCGCAGGAAGCTCGCGAAGCCGGGCAGGGTGCCCGGCCGGAACAGCTGATGAGCGATGCCCTGGCCGCCACGCTCGGTTTCGAGCTCGACGGTCAGGGATTCGAAGATGCGGCCGTTCTCGTGCCAGAGGTCGATCAACGGGGTCGACGGCCCCTCGCCGAGCCAGTGGTAGCGGTCGAGCTCGTCGAGGATCGGGCGGAACAGGAGCTCGAAATGGCTGCGTCCCTCTACCGTGGGCCCGGGGGTGTGCGTGATGGAAAGGCCCTGCATGGCTCGCCCAGCGCCTAGTCCGCCTGATAGGACCAGCCGCAGCGGCTGCAGCGGACCGCCCCGACCGGCATCTCGGCACCGCAGGACATGCACTGCGAGGGGCTCTCCGCCGCGTCGAGCTCCTCTTCCACCGTCTCGGTGGCAGCGGCGACGGCCTGCACCTCCAGGTCCGGGGCGAGGAACCAGTGCAGGAAGCCGCAACGCACGCAGACGAAGACGGTGGCGGTACGGTTCCTCGCCTCGAGGGAGAGGAAGGAGCCACCGCGGGTGTTGAGCTGGACGGAGCGAGCCGAGAAGGAGGCGCTGCCACAGTGCTGGCAGGAGAGGGCCTTGCCGCCGAGCACCGCGGCCTCCTCCGCGACGATCGTCCCCTCCTCCGCCCGCGCCTGGAACTTCTCGACCGCCTCCTCGTCCGGCGCCGCCTCGACCAGCGGCACGCCACAATCCGCGCACTCGGTGAACCCCTGCCGATACTCGCTGCCGCACTGGGGGCAGAACATGGCGAGACCTCCCCTCCTGAGCTGAGAACTGCTTGACCCGACCGGCCGGATGCTATCGAGGCTCGGCGGCGGGCGCTAGGGCGCACGCAGCAGCAGGTCCACGTAGGCCACCGAGACCAGGTCGTCGGCCGCCAGACCCAGGGCCGCGATCAGCCGCGCGGCTTCCGCGGCGCCGGCGGCCAGGGCCTCCCCCTCGGCGAGGACCACCTCCAGCTCGACGAAATCCCCCAGGCCCTCCACCCGGTCGAGGTGGATGCGCGTCCGCTCCGCGAAGTAGAGCTGCCGGACCTTGCGCACGGTGGCGAGGCGGCCCCACGCCCGCGCCAGCGCCTCCTCGAGGGCCACCGGGTCGCAGCTGGGCACCTTGACGTAGTCGGACGGGCGCGGATCGGGAGCATCCTCCCGCTGATAGAAGATCAGCTCCCCGCTCCCATCGGGGAGCTTGCGCAACTTGAGGCGGCCGTCCCGGCAGGGGAAGAACACGTCTTCCTGCTGGAGCTCGAACGGCCCCTCGGTGGCGAGGGCCGCGATGCGCTCGAGCAGACCAGCCCGATCGCGCACCCGGGCTTTGATCTCGACGTTGCGTGGCATCTCTCGGAGCGGATCCTAGCCGAGCCCAGAACCTTCTCCCCGGCCCGCCGTAGCTCGCTCATTGAAAGGAGACTCCATGCAGCAGAAGAGAGCAGCCATCGCGAGCGGGCTCGTCGCCCTCCTCGGCGCCGCCCTACCCGCCCTCGCCCAGTGGCCGGGGCTCAGCCAACCGCCGAGCGGTGACAACCAGAAAGCCTCGGTAACCCAGCACATCGGCCTCGTCCGGGTGACCCTCGACTACAGCAGCCCGGACGTCCACGCGCCGGACGGCAGTGACCGCAGCGGCAAGATCTGGGGCGCCCTGGTGCCCTGGGGCATGGTCAACCTGGGGTTCGGCACCTGCGGCGACCAGTGCCCCTGGCGGGGCGGCGCCAACGAGAACACCGTTTTCACCGTCTCGCACGACGTCAAGGTGCAGGGCCAGCCCCTGCCCGCCGGCTCCTACGGGCTCCACTTCATCCCCGGCCAGGAGGAGTGGACGGTGATCTTCTCGAAGAACTACACCTCCTGGGGCAGCTTCTCCTACGACGCCAGGGAGGACGCCCTGCGGGTCAAGACCCGGCCGGAAGCGAACCCGTACACCGAGTGGCTGACCTACGAGTTCATCGATCGCAAGCCCGAGCAGGCCACGGTGGCCCTCGAGTGGGAGAAGCTGCGGGTCCCCGTGACCATCACGGTTGACAACAGCAAGGACCTCTACGTGGCCCGCCTGCGCGAGGAGCTGCGTTCGAGCCCGGGCTTCACGTGGCAGAGCTGGAACGCCGCAGCGCTCTACTGCCTGCAACAGAAGACCAACCTCGAGGAGGCCCTCCGCTGGGCACGGCGGGGCGCCGACGGCAACCAGTTCGGCGGCAGCGAGAACTTCACCTCCCTGTCGACCGTGGCCGACCTCGAAGAGGCGACCGGACACGGTGCGGAGGCCAAGAAGACCCGCGAGCGGGCCCTCGGCCACCCGACGGCGACGGTGTTCGACGTCCACCTCTACGGCCGGCGTCTCCAGGGTCAAGGGCGAAACGAGGAGGCCCTGGCGATCTTCGAGGCGAACGCCAAGCGCCACCCGGGCGAGTGGCCGGTGCTCTTCGGCCTGGCCCGAGGCTATGCCGGGGTGGGCAAGAAGAAAGAAGCCCTGGACCATGCCAGGAAAGCCGTGGCCCAGGCCCCCGACGCCGCCAGCCGTACCAACGTCGAGAGCTTCATTCGCCAGCTGGAGAGCCAGTAGGAGAGACGGCTAGCAGAGGACCGCCGGCCCAGCGGTCCTCTGCTACCATCCTCGCCATGGCCGTAGCCGAGCTGCTACCACCGGATACTGTCTTCGAGCTGCGGGCCGGCTTCCCCGGCCCGACCCGCGCCGAGGAGTTCGAGCGGATGCCCCAGCCCGAGGGGGCACCGTGTGAGCTGATCGAAGGGTGGATCCTGCCCATGTCTCCAGGAACTCTCGAGACCGGAGATGCGCTCAACGACCTGATCGCGCTCTTGCTGCCGTTGGTTCGAGATCGCCGGTGGCGACTCGCCACGGACGCTCGGCACCGTCTCCCCCAGCCTCCCGATACCGCCACCTTCCCCGACTTGGCGATCCATCGGACCGAGGCCCTCGAGTATCTACCCGGCACCATGACGGTCGGCCGTGCCCCCGAGCTGGTGATCGAGATCCTCTCGCCGGAGACCGCTGCGCGGGACATGGCTCCCCGCGGCGCGAAGTTCCGGGCCTACGAGAAGAGCGGCGTCCTCGAGTACTTCTACACCTTCCCGGACGGCAGTCAGTCAGCCGGTTTTCGGCTCGAGCAGAGCGTCTTTCGGCCGGTCGAGCCGGACGCCGACGGCTTCTTCGCCAGCGGCGCCTTGGGCCGCAAGCTGCGCTTGGTCCCGGCGGCCCTGGCCTGAGAAGGGGGGCTGAAACCAGCCCCCGGTCGGTGTCGTAGGGCAGCCATCCGAGATGCTTCTGCGACCGCCGCCGGGTGGTCGTTCTCCCCGGAGGTCTCTATGCTCGCCACCGTCCTCCAGGATCTGCGCTACGCCGCCCGCACCTTCCGCCAGAGCCCCGGCTTCCTCGCCACCGCCGTGGTCTCCCTCGCCCTGGGCATCGGGCTCTCCACCACCCTGTTCACCGTCGTCGACTCCGTGCTCTGGCGGCCTCTGCCCGTGGCCGATCCCGAGCAGCTCGTGAACGTCTTCTCGAGCCTGCAGGAGAACCCTGGCTGGGCCACCCACTCGGTGCCCGACTACCGCGACCTCGCCGAGCAGAACGCCGTGTTCTCCGGTCTCGCCGGCCACAGCCTGATGATGGCGGCGGTCACCCGGGACGGCGCACCCCAGATGACCCTGGGCGAGGTGGTGACCGGCAACTACTTCGACGTGATGGGCGTACGCCCCTTGCTCGGGCGGCTGCTCTCGCCGGCGGACGACGCCCCGGGCGCTCTCCCGGTGGTGGTGCTCTCGGCGCGAACCTGGAGCGGCTGGTTCGGCTCGGACCCGCGGGTGATCGGCCAGACGCTGAAAGTGCGCGGGGCTCCCTACACGGTGGTGGGGGTGGCTCCGGAGCGCTTCACGGGGCTGATGCCCGGCGTGGCTTGCCAGCTCTGGGTGGCGAGCAGCCGGCTCGAGGACATCGACCCCGTGGGGCACATCGACAACGTGGGCCCCGCCTCCACGGCACCCCTGATCGAGCAGCGAGGCTTCCGCTGGATGCAGCTGAAGGGTCGCTTGAAGGCTGGGGTCACGCTCGCCGAGGCACGGGCGAACCTCGAGGTGCTGACCGCCGGCCTGGCCGCCCAGTACCCGGACACCAACGAGGACCGCACGGTGCGGCTGCTCCTCACCGAGGACGTACGCATCCAGCCCGAGGCGGATCGCCCGCTGCGCGCCGGCGGCATCGGCTTGCTGGTGGTGGTCAGCCTGGTGCTGCTGGTGGCCTCGGCCAACGTCGCCAACATGCTGCTGGCGCGGGCCTCTGGCCGGCGCCGCGAGGTCGGCATGCGGCTGGCCCTGGGTGCCGGCCGCGGCCGGCTGCTGCGCCAGCTGCTCACCGAGAGCCTGCTGCTGGCCCTGATCGGCGCCGCGGTCGGACTGGCCCTGGCCTGGTTGGCCACTTCGATCCTGCGCTCGACGCCCCTGCCCCTGCCGATCCAGCTCGATCCGAGCTTCGGCCTCGACCTGCGGGTCTTCTTCTTCGCCTTCGGCATCGCCCTGGCCTGCGGCCTGATCTTCGGCTTGGCCCCGGCCCGGGAGGCCTCGCGTCCGAGCCTGCTGACCAGCCTGAAGAACGAGGCGAGCGAGAGCGAACGGCGCCTGCGTTTCGGGCTCAAGGACCTGCTGGTGATCGGCCAGGTCACGGTGACGTTGATCCTGCTGGTCGGCGCCGGCCTCTTGACCAAGAGCCTGGCCACCTCGCTCGAGGCGAAGCTGGGCATGGACACCGAGAAGGTAGCGGTCGCCACCTTCTCCCTCGACACCGTGCGCTACAGCCGCGAGCAGGCTCTGGCCTTCCATCGCGACCTGCTCGAGCGCCTGAGGACTCGGCCGGAGATCGCGGCGGCCTCCTACGCTACCCGCGTGCCCTTGGGGCTCAACACCCACGTCAACAGCGTCTTCCTGGACGACCGGCCGGGGCCCACCGGCGAGCCCGAGGAGCTCGCCGTGGACGTCACCGCCGCCTCGCCCGGCTACCTCGAGACCCTCGGCATCCCGCTGGTCGCGGGCCGCGACTTCGCCAGCACGGACGTCGCCGGCGCACCGCGGGTGGCGATCGTCAACCAGGCCTTCGTGAATGCCTACTGGCCTGGGCAGAACGCCCTCGGCAAGCGCTTCAAGACCACCCTCGACGGCCCCTCTCACGAGGTGATCGGCGTCACCGCCGACTACAAGGTGCGCACGGTCGGCGAGAAGCCGCGCCCCTTCGTGCACTTCGCGGCTTTCCAGCGCAACCCGGCCGCCGGCACCCTGATGGTGCGCACCCGCGGCGAGGTGGGGACCCTGCCGGCCCTGATCGCCCGCGAGATCGCGGCCCTCACGCCCGATCTGCCCCTGCTCGAGAACCGCACCTTCGACGACATGGTGGGCTCCACGCTCCTGCCAGCCCGCCTCGGCAGCGCCGTCCTCGGCATCCTCGGGCTGCTCGCCCTGGGCCTCGCCGCGGTGGGTCTGTACGGGGTGATCGCCTACTCGGTGGCCCGCCGTACCCAGGAGATCGGCATCCGCATGGCGATCGGCGCCGAACCGGGCAACGTGCTCAAGCTGGTGCTGCGCCAGGGCCTGCGCCTGGTGACGATCGGCCTCTCGATCGGTCTGGCGGCCGCCCTGCTGGTCGCCCGCCTGCTGGCGGGGGTGTTCTACGGCCTCTCCAGCTTCGAGCCCGGCACCTTCGCCCTGGCAGCCGGCCTGCTGCTGCTCGTCGCCACCATCGCCAATCTCCTCCCCGCCCGCCGCGCCGCGCGGCTCGATCCGCTGGTGGCTCTGCGGCGGGGGTGAGGGGTAAATGGGGACAAGCCCCACGTGCAATTGACGCCGCCGGAATGAACCACTCCGGCGGCATGCTCAAGCGTCATGTTTGAATCGAGTCCAGAAGTCGAGGAACTCCCTCTGAGCACGAATTCTCGCCACCATGGTGGACTCGTCATCCACACCTACGAGGTTGGCAAGGTTCGCAACGAACTCAAAATTGATTGGCTGTCGCCCTTCTTCCTGAAGATATGAGTTCCTGATCACCTCAATTCGTCGAGGCGTTGATGCTGCTCGCAGATCAAGAACTGTAGCGATCCCTCTGCTGAAGAGCAATTTCAAGAGGCCGTGAATCTCACCCTGGGCACAGCCGAGGCCGAACTCTCGAAGCAAGTACGGCAGATTCTCCGCGTTGAGTGGATCGGTGTCCTCAAAGACAGTCTCCTCTTGAAACCGGGCAAGCTCCTCGAACAAGAAGTTGAAATGCTCGTCCAACGCCTCGAGGTTCCGGCCAATTATTCGAAACTGCTTGCGCACAGCGAAAGATGTGCGTTTCCCTGGCTTGTAGCCAAGAATGTGCTCGATCTCTCCCCACAGATCCTCTGCTAGTGTCCTGAGCTGTAGTTCGAAGTAAGGGTTCTCATGCGCCACATCAGGCTTCTGCCGTAGGCGAACAGTGTAGTGGAGTGAGGCGTAGCCGCTCTCCTTTTCCTTCCGATCGATGTGGCTCAATCCTAGCTGTCGATACAGATGCTCCCCGAGGTAAGCTACCGGGCGGTCTCGCGGCGACAGTTCAAAATCATTACTGTTCCGAAGCTCACGATCAATCAGAGGGAGTTGCGACACGAAGAAGACGATCACACGAGTGCCAAGAAGATCGTTCATCCTTCGCAGGCTTTCTGGCTCTAAGCCATCGGGGTAATCCGTCTGTCGCCTCAGGATCTTGTCCATCGCGCTTTCGGGGCGCTTGATCCGGATCCGAACTCGCTGAACTGGCGAAGGATTGGGTGCGTCTACTTGCCGAGTACTTCTCCCAGTAGTCGGTCACCTTCCATTGCGAGAGGAGTTCTTTCACCTTCTCGCGCGTGGGCTCCAAGGTGTTCTCGACGTACTCCTTGTAGGCTCCCAGGAAACGTCTCTGGTGCTCGCCGTCTTCCATCGGCTTTCCTCATCCGGACCGTAGCAGGGGAGGGCTGCTAGCGGTTGCCAACACTTCGCGCTAGTAACGAGCCGCGTGCCCTACCCTGTAGCATCCAGGTTCTAAAATCATATTCGGCAATATACCTATGATTCTCAAATGCCGGATGCCGACGCGCAGTGTAACGAGCTTGTTCGCTGCCAGCAAGCTGGCCTTGCTTGCCAGGCAACCAGGAGCACCCGCCGCGCCGCGAGACTCGATACGCTAGCGGCGCTGCGGCTGGGGTGAGGGGCTCTGCCCTACCGCTCCGCGACGGTGACCAGCTCGGGTGCCTCGAAGACGGCCGCCGGGGAGATCACCGGCTCGTCCAGAGGCACTCGGTCGCCGAAGCGCTCGCGGAGCTTGGCTTGGACGAGAGGGTCCTCGAGGCGGAAGCTCCGCATCTGCGCCAGGCTCCCCAGCTCGATGCCGGCCGCGTCGCGGTAGATCTTCCAGACCAGCTCGGAGCAGTAGATCCGTTCGTCGGACCACTCGAAGTAGGGGTCGTAGGCCTTGCCGAGGCGGCGGCGCCCCTCTTCGCGTAGGCGCGCCAGCACGACAGGCGTCAGGCGTCGCTCGGCGTCCCGGAGCCGCCGCGCCACGAAACGCCCGTTCTTGCCGCGCGCGATCCAGGCGGGCAGCGGCGTGCGCACCACGGTCCCCTCGGCTTCCAGCACGAAGAGGCGGCCTTCCTCTTCGAGGACGATCCCCATGTGGCTCCATCGGGAGCCCATCGCACGCTGGATGGCCTCACTCTGGCTAGACAGCGAAGTCTGGAAGACCAGATCGCCCTCTTTCAGTTTGAGGTCCGGAGAGGCGGCCGTCGAGAAGCCGCAGGGAACGAGGAGGGCGGCTGCGAGGCCGAAGATTGTCGAGCCAGGGAAGAGACGAGCCAGTCTCATGGTCTGTGCCTGAGCCTAGCAGTCATCGGTCGAACCAGATCCTCACTCCTCATTCCTCCTGACTTAGAGTCTTCCCGTGCTTGCACCTCCGGAGGGACCACGATGGCTACCAAGAAGCTGACGCTGCAGATGGACGAAGCGCTGATCGAGGAGGCCAAGGAGATCGCGCGACAGTCCGGCAAGTCCCTCTCGCAGCTGGTCGCGGACTACTTCCGGGAGTTGTCGGTCGCCTCTCGGCCCCACACCTCCCCGAGAACGGGGCTCCCGCCGATCGTCAAGTCGCTGTCGGGGGTCCTGCGCGGCCACGGGGTCGACGAGGCGGACTACAGGCGCGATCTCAGGGAGAAGTACCGCTGAAGTCCTCCTTGCCACGAACGTCGCGCCCTACATGCTCCCTAGGCGAGCTCGCTTCTTCGAACCCGCTGATCTCCCTCAAGCCGCCGCCTCCCGCTGCGGGTTCCAGGTGTGGCGCTCGCCGCGGGCCTGCTTGAGCCAGGCGTAGAGGGCGTCGTAGACCACGAAGCCGTGGCGTAGCTGCTCGTGGTCGTCGGCGAAGACTTGGGAAAGGCCGAGCGAGACCGCCAGCAGGCCGGCACACTGAGGCGCGAGGTCGAGGCGGTCGGTGTCGGCACCGCGCACGATCGTCGCCAGCTCGGCGAGCTGTGGGTCGGTCAGCTGGTACTTGGCCAGGAAGGCGTCGAAGCTGCACAGGGGGCCCACGTGCGACAGCTCGACGCCCTCGACGTCGAAGGGGGTGGCGCCGGTCTCCTCGGCGATCGGCCGGACGCGATCGGCCGGCATGAAGAGGAAGCGCGCCTCCGGGTCGATGAAGCGAGCGATCAGCCAGGGGCAAGCGACGCGGTCGATCTTGGGACGTTCACGGGTGACCCATTGCATGGGGATCTCCTTTCATCAAGCTGCGAAACCGCGGTGGAGGGTCTCGAAGATCTCGCCACCTCGCTCGAGGCGGCGCAGATCCTCAGGCTCGCTGTGCGCCACGCCGGCGAGCATCCGCTCGACGCCGGCGGTCTCCGGGTGGCCGTAGCGCTCATCCTTGAGGTCGATGTCGTGCACGATTTCGGCGATACGCCCGAGGGCCGGATCGTCGAGCCCGAGTCGGGCGAGCAGCACCTCGAAAGTGCAACGATCGCCCTCGTGGGTCACCTCGGCCTCGCTCATGTCGAAGCGGATCTCCCCCGCGCGTGCCGGGGCCTTGGAGCCGGCGACGAAGCGGAAACGAACCTCCGGATCGATGAAGCGGCGCACCAACCAGGCGGTGGCGATGCGGTCTACGAACACGCCGCGGCGGGTGACCCACACTTTGCCGCGGAGGTTCTCCAAGCCGAGGTGCTCCGACTCCCGCTCTCCGCTCTTCTTCATGCCGGCCTCCTCGAGCGAGCGCAACCAGGCCTCCACCCCCTCACGATCGGGCGAGCCGAAGAAGTCGCGCCGGGCGGCTCGCTCGAGACGGGTGCGGGCAGAGGCGAGCGCGGGCGCCAGTTCTGCGGGGCCAAGCTCTCCCAGGTCGACGCGGAGATCCGCCGCGAGCGCGGCATACTCCTGCTCCGCCCGGCCCAGGAAGGAGGCCCGCAGGGCGTCGTCCTCGGTGCCGGCGAGCCATTCAGCCGCCGCGATCCAGGCTTGCCCGCCTCCCTCGACCGCTTCCTTGGCGATCCACTCGAAGTCCTCGCGGCACTCGTCTCGCTCGGGCAGCACGTAAACCGAGTTCTTGAGAGGAAGGGCCCCGATCTTGGCGAGGCGCTGGGCGATCTTGGCCCGCAGGTAGGGGGGCTGGGGGGGCAGCTGGTGGACGAGCAGGAGCCAGGGGGCCATGGTGGAATCGCTGGGTCGTCGCAGGGCTTGGGTGCCTGGAACATCACAGCTGTGATATGAGTAGAACAGATGTCAGATATGACGTCAACCTCCTCTTCCTCACCCACCTTCCGCCAGGCCCTCACCTACTGGGCGCGGCTGGGGTGGATCAACTTCGGGGGTCCGGCGGGGCAGATCGCCCTGATGCACCGGGACCTGGTGGATCGGCTGCGCTGGGTGAGCGAGAAGCAGTTCCTGACCGGCCTCGACGTCTGCATGCTGCTGCCCGGTCCGGAGGCGCAGCAGCTCGCCACGCACCTCGGCTGGCGGCTGCACGGCACGCGCGGAGGCATCGCCGCCGGGGCCCTCTTCGTGCTGCCCTCGGTCCTGGTGCTGCTGGTCCTGTCGTGGATCTACGTGACCCTGGGCCACGTGCCGGTGGTGGCCGCCCTGCTCTCCGGCATCAAGCCGGTGGTGGTGGCGATCATCGGCGCGGCCCTGGTACGCATCGGCCGCCGCGCGCTCAAGACGCCCTTCCACGCCGCTCTGGCCCTCCTCGCCCTGGTGGCCATCGCCCTGCTCGAGGTGCCGTTTCCGGCGATCGTGGCGGGGGCCGCGCTGGCCGGCTTCCTGGTGGCGCGCGTCCGGGGTGAGGCCGCCGTCGAAGCCCATGCCGACGAAGCGGAGCCGAGGTCGGGTCGGGCGCCGGGGGCCCGGCGGTGGTTGCTCCTCCTCAGCGGTGGCCTGCTGCTGTGGCTGTTGCCGGCCGCCGGGCTCTGGCTGCTGCGCGGCAAGGACTCCCTGCCCTTCGACCTCTACCTCTTCTTCACCCAGGCCGCCTTCGTCACCTTCGGCGGGGCCTACGCCGTGCTGGCCTACGTGGCGGACGCCGCCACCGCCGCGGGGTGGTTGTCCCGCGCGGCGACGATCGACGGCCTGGCCCTGGCCGAGACCACGCCGGGCCCGTTGATCATGGTGCTGCAGTTCGTCGGCTTCGTAGCCGGGTGGAACCACCCCGGCGACCTCTCGCCCCTGGCCGCCGCCCTGATCGCGGCGCTCGCCACCAGCTGGGCGACCTTCCTGCCCTCGACCGTGCTGGGCCTCGCCATCGGCCCCTGGGTGGATCGCCTCGAAGGCTGGCGGGGTGCCCGCGCGGCCCTCGCCGCGGTGAGCGCCGCCGTGGTGGGAGTGATTGCCAGCCTGGGGCTGCTGCTGGCCCGCGAGGTCCTGCTGCCGGCGGCCACCGGCGGCGGGCTCGACCTCTTCGCCCTGGCGATCCTCGCCGCCGCGCTGCTCGCCCTGGTGCGCTGGCACGTCGAGGCCCACTGGGCGATCGTGGCCGGGGCGCTGGCGGGGTTGTTGCGGGGGTGAGGGCTCCTACAGCGCGTGGCCCTTGCGGCCGCCGGGGCGCAGCTTCTCCCCCTTGGCGTAGCCGGCGAGGAGCACCTCGGCCATCTCGATCGCTCGGTCGGCGAGGGCGCGGGCGCCGTCGGCCAGCAGGGCGCTATCTCGCACGGCGATCACGTTGTTCTCCATGTCCTCGGCGCTCCAGCCCCGGGAGTGGGCGATGAAGGGGAACTGCGGGAACTGGCAGCCGACCTCACCGAAGAAGACCATCATCTGCCCGGCCACGGCCTGGACGTTGTCCTGTCCGCCTGTGATGAGGAAGGAGGCCACCTTGTTGCGCAGCAGGTGGCGGTTGGCGATGGTCTCCTGGTTCTGGATGCAGTTCATCCGCTCGACCATCTTGTAGTAGAGGCTGCTCGCCACGCCCCAGCGGATCGGGGTGGCGATCAGGATCACGTCCGCCCAGTGGACGAAGGCCTCGTAGACCACGTCGAGCTGGTCCTTCTTGTCCATCTGAGTGATGGAACATGGCCAGGTGCAGGCGTGGGCGGACTTCGAGTAGAAGCCCTCGCAGGAGCGGAAGGCGAGGTCGCGCAGGCGGATGAGCTGGGTCTCGGAACCCCGGTCGGCGGCGCGGGCGAGGGCGAGCTCGAGCAGGTGGTCGGAGGTGCTGAAGCGAGGGTGGGCGGCGGTCATGGTGGTGGTGGAGATGCCCACCACCCGCACCGGCCCGGGGGCCCGCTCGACCTTGCGCGCCAGGGGATGCGCCTTGTGGGGCAGCTTGTTGCGGCGGCTCTTGGGGGTGAGGTTCACCCACACGTGGCCGTCCCGCACCTCGACCTCGTAGGAGGGCACCCGGTCCGCCTCGTAGCCGGGCTCTCCCTCGCCGGTGACGCAGTGGAACTTCCAGTAGTGCCAGGGGCAGACCACGTAGTCCCCTTCGACCCGCCCCTCCCCCAACGGCCCCCCCACGTGGTTGCAGGCCCCCGAGATGGCGCTCCAGGTGCCGTCCCGGTAGACCAGAGCCAGCCGCGTGCGCCCGGCCGTCAGCTGCTGCAAGGGCCGCTTCGCCAGCTCCTCGGCCGGGCCGAGGTCGTACCAGTCCGCTTCGGGGGTCATGAGGGCTTTCGATGCTCCGCGGGGTCGGGAGGTTTCGGGGGGATTGTAGCTGGCGAGGGAAAAGACGGTGGGCGGGGGGTGAACGCAGGGCGCCACGGGTGCCCCGGGGCCCCTACCCCCGATACGGGATCGCCTCGTTGACGTAGTCCAGGGGGAGGAAAGGGTTCACGGCGCGGACCTGGCCGTAGTAGCGCTGGTGCTGGAAGTCCTCGGAGTAGAGGTCGGCGAGGCCGTGGACCTCGGCGTAGCCCAGCAGGTGAGCGTCGAACCAGCTGAGTTGGTAGAGCTCGGCGGCGCGCACGGCGGCCCGCACCACGTCCTCGCTGGGATAAAGGACGATGAAGGTGTCGAGCATCTCCTCCACCTGCCGGAGGGCCTCGGCCCGAGGCAGGAGGCCGCGACCTCCCGGTAGGTCCGGGCGGGGACGCGTGGTGACGGCGACGAACTCCACCAGAGCTTGATGGGGCAGGCAGACCAGGTGGTTCTCGAGCCCGTGGCCGAGCAGCATGCGAGCCAGGTCCCGTTTTTGCGGAAAACGGGCGTCGCAACGATAGACCAGGATGTTGGTGTCAACGAGGGCCGCCACGATCGTAGAGCTCCTCTCTCGTCCAGCCTCGGCCCGTGCCGGGGGACGCCGGCTCGATGCCGGCCTGTAGCTGATCGACCCGCTCCGTCGACACGTCGAAGATCCGGAGCCGTTCGGACATCGGCAGACGCATTCGCCGTGCGCCAGCCGGCACGATGCGGATGAAAGCCCCGGCGGGCTCGAAGTGGACCTCGTCCCCGGGGGCGATGCCGTACATCTCGGCGATCACCTTGGGCAGCGTCAGCTGCAGCTTGCTGGTCACCTTGGACATGACCCTTACTCTAACAAGGATCGCGTCCTTGTCAAGTCACGGATGGCGACTCAGGAGCTGCTGGCGAAGATCCGCCTCACCCGCGGCGAGATCCGGGTGAGCAGCTCGTAGGGGATGGTGCCGGCCAGCTCCGCCAGCTCGGCGAGCGAAGGCTCGTCCGGGCCCGGGCCGAAGACCACCACCTCGTCACCGGGCTGGACCGCCGCCCCCAGCTCCGTCACGTCCAGGGCGGTGACGTCCATCGACACCCGCCCGACCACCGGACAACGCCGCCCGCCGAGCAGCATGAAGCCGCGGTTCGAGAGGGCCCAGGGATAGCCGTCGCTGTAGCCCAGGGCGACCACGGCGACGCAGCGGGGGCCGCCGCGGGCGGCGAAGGTGCAGCCATAGCCCACCCGGTGGCCGTCCGGCAGCTCCTTGACCGACACCACGCGGGTGGTCAGCCGCAGCACCGGCACTTGGCCCAGGGGGACGATCTCCGGCACGTGGACGTAGCCGAAGAGGGCGAGCCCGCTGCGCACCATCGAATAGTGGGCCTCGGGGAAGCGCGAGATCGCTGCCGACGCGGCGGCGTGCTCGAAGCGGAAGCGGAAGCCGGCTTCGGCGAGCCGCTGCCGGACGGCGTCGAAGCGGGAAATCTGCTCGCGGGTGAAGGCGTCGAGGGCGGGGTCGTCGGCGGCCGCGAAATGGGTCATCAAGCCTTCGAGCGCGAGCCAGTCCGAGGCCCTCACGGCCTCGGCCACGGCCAGCACCTGCTCGGGCAGGGCCCCGGCCCGGCCCATGCCGGTATCGACCTTGAGGTGGACGCGCAGGGCCCGCCGCTGCTCCTCGGCCTCGCGCGCCAGCCAGCCGGCCTGCTCGGCGGTGGACAGCTGGGCGGTCAAGCCGAAGCCGACGATCTTGTCGGCCTCGTGGGGCAGGAGGTTCTGCACCAGGATCGGCGTGGTGATGCCGTGGTCACGCAGCAGGACTCCCTCGTCCGGGTAGGCCACGGCGAAGTAGTCGGCACCGGCCTGCTCGAGGGTACGGGCAATGCGTACGGCATCGAGCCCGTAACCGAAGGACTTCACCACCGCCATCACCGCCCGGCCACCGGCTGCCCGCCGCAAGCGGTGGAAGTTACCGGCCAAGGTGTCGAGGTCGACGGTCAGGCGGGCCGAGGCCACCGAGTCGAAGAGCAGGGCCGCCACCCGCTCCAGGCGCTCCGGCCGGCTGCCCTTGAGCAGCACGCGGTCGCCCGGCCGGCAGTGCTCCTCGAGCAGCTGGGCCGCTTCCTCCGGGGCCGCCACCGTGTGCACCCGCTCAGGCGCCAATCCGGCGGCGAGGGCGGCGCGGGCGATCTCGGCCCCCCCCGGACCGACGCCGATCAGTCGATCCAGGGACAGCTCGGCCACCCGTCGCCCGACCCGGCCGTGGGCCTCCTCGCGAGCCCGCCCCAGCTGGTCCATGCCGGCGAGCACCGCCAGGCCCCGCCCCTTGCCGCGTTCCCTCTCGAGGATGGTGAGGGCGGCCTCCATGCTCACCGGGTCGGCGCCGTAGGCATCGTTGATCAGCAGCACGCCCCGCGGGGTCGTCGAGATCTCGAGCCGCATCGGCGCCGGGCTCCAGGCCGCGAGCCCCTCTTCGATCGCCCGTTCGGTGGCCCCCAGCTCACGGGCCGCCGCGGCGGCCAGGGCGGCGTCGAGCTCGAAGGCCGAGCCCGTGGCGCTCACCGTCCGGACGGGTGCTCCCCTCGCCGCGAGAGCAGAACGGGCGAGGCTCTCGCCTTTGAGGGTCAAGACCCAGGCGTCCTCGCGACCGGCGAGCCCGGCAAAGAGGCGGCTCTTCTCGCGGGCGATGGCTTCCCGGCTGCCCAGGCCTTCGAGGTGGGCGTCGCCGATGGTGGTCAGCACGCCGCGGTCCGGTGCCACCATCGCCGCCAGGCGCTCCATCTCACCGGGCAGCGACAGCCCGCACTCGATCACCGCCAGCTCGGCCGCCGAGTCGAGCCCGAGCAGGGTGAGCGCCACCCCCACCTGTGAGTTGTAGGAGCGGGGGCTCGCCGTCACCGCCCGCTCGCGGCCGAGGATCGCCACCAGCATGTCCTTGACCGTGGTTTTGCCGTTGCTGCCGGTGATCGCCAGGACCAACCCGGGGAAGCGCTGGCGGGCCTCGGCGGCGAGGGCCTGGAGGGCGGCCAGGGGGTCGGCCACCCGGATCCAGGCCTGACCGGGGGCGAGAACCGGGGGAGGGTGCTCGGCGCCGACCAGGGCGGCGCCGGCCCCCTGGGCCATCACCTGGGCGGCGAAGCGGCCGCCGTCGAAGTTGGGCCCCGGCAGGCCGACGAAGAGGTCGCCGGCCCGAACGCCGGCGCGGGAGTCGGTCGCCACCCGCTCGAGGCGGCCGGCGGGGTCACCGAAGAGCTCGCCGCCGGTGAGCCGGGCCATCTCGCAGGCGGTGACCGGCCAGAACGGGGTCGTCACGGGCGCTCGTGGACGACCCGGCCGCCGAGGATGGTGACGGCGACCCGGGCGGTCGAGATCTCGCTCTCGGGCACGGCGAAGAGGTCCTTGCTCAGCACCACCACGTCGGCCAGCTTGCCCGGAGTCAGACTTCCCTTTTCGCCCTCCTCGAAAGAGGCCCAGGCGGGATTGGCGGTCATGGCCTTCAGGGCCTCCGCCAGGGTGAGGCGCTCGGCCGGGTAGAACGCTTGGCCATCGGCCATCCGGCGACCGATGGCGGCGACCAGGTTGGCCAGGGGATCGACGTCCTCGACCGGAGTATCCGTGCCGTTGACCAACACGGCGCCGTGGTGGAGCAGCTTGCGCCAGACGTAAGCCCCGGCCTTGCTGCGCTCGGGCCCCAGGCGGGCCGGCACCCAGGGGCCGTCGGAGGTGGCATGGACGGTCTGGATCGACGCCACCACACCCAGCTGGGCGAAGCGGGAGAGATCGGCCGGATCGAGGTGCTGCGCGTGCTCGATGCGCCACCGTCGATCGGTCCTGCCCCGGTCGCGGGCCAGGGCTCGCTCGTAGAGGTCGAGAGTCTCTCGGTTGGCGCGGTCGCCGATGGCGTGGACGCAGAGCTGGAGGTCGTGCTCGAGGGCCAGGCGTGCGGTGGCCTCCATCTCCGCCGCCGAGGTCGTGCGCAGCCCGGTCGAGGAGGGCAGGTCGGTGTAGGGGGCGAGCAGCCAGGCACCGTGGGAGCCGAGGGCGCCGTCGATCCAGCGCTTGATGCCACCGACCGCGAAGAACGGATGCCGCTGCCAGGTCTTCACCCGCGGCAGCTCGCGGGCGAGGACCTCGCTCGAGTCGGAGAGCATCACCCACAGCCTCACCGGCAGGTTGCCCTCCCGAGCGAGGCCGCGCAGCAGCTCGGCGACCTGGACCGACGAGCCGGCATCCTGAAAGCTGGTAATGCCCTTCTCCAGGCACTCCCTGCCGGCCAGCTCGATGGCGCGCAGGACCTCGGGCAGACCCTCCGGAGTCTTGCGGGCGACCAGGTCTCCCGCGGTCTCGCGGAACAGGCCGATCGGCTCCCCGGCGGCGTCGTGCAGGATCTCGCCGCCGGCCGGCGGTCGGGTCTCCCGGGTCACTCCCGCCAGCGCCATGGCCTTCGCGTTGGCGAAGGTGGCGTGGCCGCTGGCGTGCTCGAGCAGGACGGGGTTCTCCGGAGAAACCGCCGAGAGGCTTTGATGGAAGGGGATGCCCTCGACGTTCGGCTCGGGTACCCGCTGCCACTTCTCCTGGTGCCAACCACGGCCGAGGATCCACTCTCCCGGCTGGGCCTTGGCCACGGCGGACCCCACCATCGCCACGATGTCCTCCCAGCTGCCGGCGCTCTTGAGGTCGAGCTGCATGCGGGAGAAGCCCAGCCCGAGGAAGTGGCCATGCCCCTCGATGAAGCCGGGCATCGCCATCCGCCCCGCCAGCTCGATGACCCGGGTCTTCTTGCCCACCAGGGGAGCGACGTCCTTCTCCGAGCCCACGGCGACGATGCGCTCGCCGCGCACGGCCAGGGCGCGGGCTTCGGGCCGGGCCGGGTCCATGGTGACGACGCGGCCACCGCGGATCACCAGGTCCGCCGGTTCAGGGCGAGCCGCGAGGGCCGGTGAGGTGGGAACCAAGGCGAGGGCGAGCAGGGGGGCGAGAACGGCGGACGGTCGGGGCGACATCGGGTTCGATCTCCTTGGCAGGAGCCTACCGCGCCTCAGGTTGGGCGAGCCCAGAGCCAGGAGGAAATCCTCTCCGCCGCGGCGAAGCTTCCCCAGGCGAGCACACCCACGAGCGCGGCGTCCGCCGGGTGGTGCCGGCGGAAGGCCGCGATCTCGGCCGGCGTGATGCGGTAGGGGGCCCGGGCGGCGAGCAGGGCCAGGCGGGCCGCGACCGCCTCTGCCTCGGGAGCCTCGCCGACCGCCTCGTCCAGCCACGCCGACCCGAAGGGGGCGTCCTCGCCCTGCCAGAGCTCGAGGTGCGCGCGGAGGCGATCGCGGGCCTCCACGGTGAGGTTGCGCGTTCCCGCTCGCTCGACGGCGCCGGCCAGCCCCCGGAAGGCCGCCTGGATCGGGGGGCTGGACGCGGCCCAGCCGAGGTGGCGAGCGTCGAGAGAAGGGCCCAGGTTGACCAGGGAAGCACCGGGTTCGTGGGGACGGGCGAGGGCACGACGGAAGGGCCCGACGACCAGGCGCATCACCAACTCCTTGGCGAAACGAACGGCCGAGGGCACGGGGCTGTCCCCCAGGAGGGGCTGGACTACACGGTTTATATAGTGGAAACAGAGCGCCGTGCCGACCGCCTCTCCCTGCTGTTCTGGCGAGAAGGGTGTGGCCTCCGACGAGGTGGGCTCGGGCCGGCGGGTGGCACGCGCCCAGCGCACGAAGGGGGCGCTCTCGGAGTCGGTTGGCAGACCGCCGCGGCGGATCGCCCGTGCGGCACCATGAGCGCCGAGGGCGTAGAGCAGGACGGCGTGGGCGTCTACGCAGTAGGGGCAGCGGTTGGCCTCCGAGACCGCGAGGGCGATCGATTCCTTGGTCGCCCTCGGCAGCCGGCCGGACACGATGACCGTCTCGTAGAGGGCAGCCCAGACGCCGGCCAGCAGGTCCGGGTCGCTTGCGTGCAGGACCAGCGGCTCGCCGAGGGTGCCGAAGGCCTCGCGGATGTGCTCGAAGAGGGCCCGGAGCCGGGGATCCCGGCCGGGAGTGGGTGCTTGGAGGTGGTGGATCATCGCCTCGACGAGGTCTGCGCAGATGCTACCAGAGGGGGCAGGAAGGACTCATCGAGATCACAAATGTCCCCAGTTGTCCGCGAGCGTCGTAGCTCGCTCGTAACGAGATCGGCTCCATCGAAGTCGAATAGAGGATCTCTCACCGTGTACCCATTGGCTTGCGAATGGGGACGGGTTAAACTAAGTGGCCTTGATGCATACCATTTAAGGTTGTCAGCGAGGAGGAGTCAGGAATGGGTCGTCTCGCTCGGTCCCTGTTCGGGATCTCGGCCCGTGAAGTCTCTTTTGACGTCCGCGGTTTTCGCGGTGGCGACGGTCCTGCCCGCCAGCACCTCGAGACCGTCGGGGGTTCCTTCGTGAGCGGCTACAACTACGCCCTGGAGGCCCGTGACCTCGCCGACCTCGAGGCGCGCCTCGAGGCAGTGCCCCGCGAGCGGCTCGGCTTCGCCTACGAGGGAGCGGCGATGGCGATCGCCCTCCTCGACGCCGTCCAACCCTGGCGCCGGGCCCAGTTGCCGGCCTTTCTCGCCGGCCCGAGCGCTCCTCACGTCTACCTCGCCTACGTCGGCATCGGCTGGGCGATCGCCCGTTTTCCCTTCGGCCGCGAGCGCCGCTTCCTCGCCCTCGACCCCGTGCTGCGTTGGCTGGCGATCGACGGTTACGGCTTCCACGAGGCCTTCTTCCGCCCCCGCCGGGCGGTGGAGGACCAAGCCGTGCCGGAGCGCTTCCAGGGCTACGCGCGCAGGGCCTTCGACCACGGCGTCGGCCGCAGCTTGTGGTTCGTCGAAGGTGCCGGGCCGGAGCGCATCGCCGCGACCATCGGCCGCTTCGCCGCCGAACGCCACGGCGACCTGTGGAGCGGCGTGGGCCTGGCGAGCGCCTACGCCGGCGGGGTGCCCCGAGCGGAGCTGGAGCGCCTGCGCTCCCTCGCCGGTGCTCACCTGCCGTCCCTGGCCCAAGGAGTGGTCTTCGCCAACAAGGCCCGCATGGTGGCCGACAACTTGACGCCCGAGACGACCCTGGCGTGCGACGTTTTCTGTGGTCTCGATCCCGAGGCCGCCCTGGAGCTGAACGACGAGTCGGGCGCGGACCTGCCGCCCGACGCCGAGGTGCCGGCCTATGAGGTCTGGCGTCGGCGCATCCAAGAGGCATTCACCCAGCCCGAAGGAGTCGAACGATGGACTCGCGTCCGAGCCTTGTCCGCCGCCACGCGTTGAAGCTGGTGGCCCTGGCGGCGATCGTGGCGGCCTACGGCTTCGCCCGTTTGCCCGTCCTGTCGGAGCGGGACGAGGCGGCCCTGGCCGGCCGCTTCGCCTTCACCCGCTTCGATCTGCCCTTCGCCCCCGTCGAGGGCCCGCGCAAGACGATCCGGGCCGTGCACCCCCAGCTCGAGCGGATCTCGGCCTGGATCTCGGGCGTCGGGGCGGGAGTGGCCACCCACGACCTCGATGGCGACGGCCTCGCCAACGACCTCTGCTCGATCGACAACGGCACGGACCGGGTGGTCGTGACCCCGGCACCCGGCACCGGCGAGCGCTATCCGAGCTTCGTGCTCGAGCCCGCGGGCTTGCCCTACGACCGGCCGACCACGGCCCCGATGGGCTGCCTGCCGGGCGATCTCAACGAGGACGGCCTGGCCGACCTGGCGGTCTACTACTGGGGCCGCTCGCCGGTGCTCTTCCTCGCCCGCAGCGGCTCTGCCGCGGCCCTGGCCGCCGACCGCTACCGCCCGACCGAGCTGGTCAGCCCGGCCGAGGACTGGTACAGCAACGCCGCGACCCGCGCTGACTTCGACGGCGACGGCCACGTCGATCTGGTGATCGGCAACTACTTCCCGGAAAGCTCGCGGATCATCGACGACCAGGCGACCAACCGCGCCCACATGCAGCACTCCATGTCGCGCGCCGCCAACGCCGGCAGGAACCGGCTGCTGCTGTGGCGCTCCGGCCGGGCCGGCAGCGAGCCCGAGGCTCGCTTCCAGGAGATCCCCGGAGCCCTACCCGGCCGGGCCGAGGTCGGTTGGACCCTGGCCATGGGCGCCGCCGACCTGGACGGTGACCTGCTGCCCGAGCTCTACGTCGGCAACGACTTCGGGCCGGACGTGCTGCTGCACAACCGCTCGCGCCCGGGCGCCGTCTCGTTCGTCGCGGTCGAGGGCAGGAAGGGCTTGACCACCCCCTCCTCGAAGGTGCTCGGCCACGACTCCTTCAAGGGGATGGGCGTGGATTTCGCTGATCTCAATGAGGACGGTTTCTTCGACGTGTACGTCAGCAACATCGCCGCCGAGTACTCTCTCGAGGAGAGCCACTTCGTGTGGACCTCGACCGGCCGCCCGGCGGACTTCCGGTCCGGCCGGGCGCCATACGTCGATCGCTCCGAGCCCCTCGGCCTGTCGCGCAGCGGCTGGGGCTGGGATTGCCGCTTCGCCGACTTCGACAACGACGGGGTGGTCGAGGCGGTGCAGGCCACCGGCTTCCTGCGCGGCGAGAGGAGCCGCTGGCCGGAGTTGCACGAGATCGCCATGGGCAACGACCAGCTGCTCCACGTCCCGGAGGCCTGGCCGCAGCTCCAGGCCGGGGACGACCTCTCCGGCCGCCAGCACAACCCCTTCTTCGTGCGCGCCCCCTCCGGCCGCTACTTCGACCTCGCGAGCGCCCTGGGCATCGGCGATCCGATGGTCAGCCGGGGCATCGCCGTCGCCGACGTCGATGGCGACGCCGACCTCGACTTCGTGGTCGCCAACCAGTGGGATCGCTCCTATCTCTACCGCAACGACGCACCGCGGGCCGGCAAGGGTCTGGTGCTCGACCTGCGGCTCCCCCTGGCCGAGGGCGGTGCCAGCGTCGCCGCGGTGGGAGCCCGGGCCAAAGTTCGCCTGCCGGACGGACGGACCCTGCTCGCCCAGGTCGACGGCGGCAGCGGTCACTCCGGCAAGCGCAGCCCCGAAGTGCATTTCGGTCTCGGCACCGCGGCCGGGCCGGTTCTCGTCGAAGTCACGTTCCGTGGCCTCGACGGCACTGTGAAGACCCAGACCTACACGCTCGAGGCCGGCCGCCACACGCTGCTGCTCGGGGTGAGCGCCAAGGAGAGCTGAGCCATGTCGACCGCCGCGCCATCGACCCAGACCCCCGACCTGCGCCTGGCTGCCCTGCGCCGCTTCGCGATCGCGATCACGGTGCTGAACGTCCTGGGCCACTTCTACCTCGGCTTCGAGCAGTCCTGGGCTCAGCCCCTGGCCGCCTTGGCGACCGCCTACACCCTGGAGCTGCTGCTCGAGGTGATCGACTCGAAGATCGCCGGCCGCCGCCCCCGCTTCCTCGGTGGGCCGATCAAGATCGTCGACTTCCTGCTCTCGGCCCACATCAGCGGCCTCGCCGTCTCCATGCTGCTCTACGCCAACGAGCGGCTGGGGCCGACCATGTTCGCCGCCGCGGTGGCGATCGGCTCGAAGTACCTGCTGCGCGCCCCCCTGCCTGGCGGCCGCGGTAGCCGCCACTACTTCAACCCTTCGAACCTGGGCATCACCGCCACCCTGCTGCTCTTCCCCTGGGTGGGCATCGCGGCGCCCTACATGTTCACCGAGAACCTGCTGTCCTGGGGGGACTGGGTCTTCCCGGTGATCATCATCACCCTCGGCAGCTTCCTCAACACGGTGTTCACCAAGCGGGTGCCGCTGATCGCCGCGTGGCTCACCACCTTCGCCCTCCAGGCCGTGGTGCGCGGGCTGATCCTCGACAAGCCGCCGGTGGCCGGCCTGCTGCCGATGACCGGCATGGCCTTTCTCCTCTTCACCTTCTACATGGTGACGGACCCGGCCACCACGCCCTCCTCCACCCGCGGCCAGATCTGGTTCGGGGCCTCGACGGCCCTCGTCTACAGCCTGCTGGTCGCCAACCACATCGTCTTCGACCTCTTCTTCGCCTTGACCCTCGTCTGCATGGGCCGTGGGGTTTCGATGTGGGTGGGCGCGTGGCTCGCCGAGCGGGAGAGCCAGCGGGTGGCGATGCCGGCGGAGCGGGGAGTCGAGCAGGTCGGGGTATGAGCCCAGGTCCAGGTATGAGCCACGGCATCGCCATCGTCGGCATCGCTTGCCGCTATCCCGACGCCCGCACCCCGGGCGAGCTGTGGGAGAACGTGCTGGCGATGCGCCAGGCCTTCCGGCGCCTCCCGGCGGAGCGCCTGCGCCTCGAGGACTACCATTCGCCGGACCGGACCGCCGCCGACCAGACCTACGGCACGGAGGCGGCGGTGCTCGAGGGCTGGGAGTTCGACCGGCTGCGCTTCAAGGTGGT
>JBIOYC010000241.1:0-13818 GCA_044869955.1 Thermoanaerobaculia bacterium
TCGGAAGAGGCCGCAGAGCGTGGGAACGAGGGAACATCTTCGGTCCTCTTCCGGGAGCCCTCCTCTCGTGAGCTTCATCGACCGCACCTACCCGGACGTCGTCCGCGACGTGCTCACCAACCTGACGCAGGGCGTGGTGGGGGAGACGCACCGGATCGAGAGCTACGACCCCAAGGCCCGGCCCCTGGTGCTGCCCGAGGTGGTGCTCCAGCGCCGGCCGGTGCGCCGGGTCTCCTTCGTACGCGGGTTCATCGCGGCGGCCGAGCTGGACCAGGACCCCATCCCCTACACCTTCGGCCTCTCGGACTACCAGCTCGCCCCCTTGACCGAAGGGGGCCCGGACCTCGCCAAGCTGCGCTTCCTGCCCTTCGGCAAGCGGCCGGCGCCGGGCACCGACCTCTCGATCAACTACTACCCGCGCTCGACCGACGCCACCCCGATCACCGACCTGAACGTCGGCAGCGTGGCCCGCACCCTGGTCGAGGCGATCAGCCGAGAGCTGGCCCTGAGCTGGGCCCAGCTCAACCTGGTCTACGACTCCGCCTTCGTCGGCACGGCCTCCGGCTCCTCCCTCGAGCGGGTGGTCGAGCTGCTGGGCTACCGCCGCTTCGAGGCCGGCCGGGCCGCCGGCGCGGTGACCTTCCGGCGCCGGCCGGGTCTCGCCGGCAGCATCACCATTCCCGCCGGCACACCCCTGGCGGACGGGGCCGACAAGGTCCGCTACGAGACCGTCGAGAGCCACGAGATGCTGGCCGGCGAGTCGGTGGCCGAGGTCAGGGTGCGCGGCGCCTCGAGCTCGACGCCGCCGGTTCCGGCCGGGGTGCTGACGGTGATCCAGAGGGCCATCGCCGGCCTCGAGTCGGTGACCAACGAGAGGCCCACCTCGCGCTCCAGCGAGGAGGAGACCGACGAGCAGCTGCGCTCCCGCGCCCGCTCGGCCCTGCTGGCCAGCGACAAGGGCACCCCGGCGGCGATTCGCTTCGGGCTGCTCCAGCTGCCCGAGGTGCGCGACGCCCGGGTGATCGAGATGCCCAACGGCGTGCCGGGGGAGATCCGGGTGGAGGTCGCCCTCGACCCGCCGCAGCCGGCCGACAGCCCCTTGCCGCCGCGGGTGCGGGCCCGCCTCGACGAGCTGCGCCCGGCGGGCATCCGGGTGCTCGGGGTGGGAGCCGGCGTCACCGAGGCCACCGCCTCGCTGGTCCTGACCCTGGCCGGGCCGCCCCGCCCGCCGGCGGACGTCGAGCCCATCCGGACGGCGGCCCGGGACCGCCTGCTGGCCGAGGTGCAGAAGAAGGGGGTGGGCGAGACGGTGCGGGTGCGGCCCCTGGCCGCCGCCCTGCTCGCCGACTCCCGCCTGGTGGACGTCGTCCTGACCCTGGGCCGCAAGGGCGATGCGGCCGCGGCCGAGGGCGCGGACCTGGTGCCCGCCCCAGGGACCTCGGTGAGCCTGGCCGCGGAGGACGTGTCCTTCCAGCCGGTGCTCTTCGACCCGCCGGCAGCGGCCGGGCCGGTCCAGGTCGAGGTCCGCCTCTCCGTCGCCCTCACCCTCGAGGCCGGAGTCGAGGCCGAGACCGCGCGGCAGACCCTGAGAGCCAAGCTCGCCGCCTTCTTCGCCCAGCTGGCGCCCGGCACCGGGGTCGACAGCACCGGCCTGCTCGCGGGCCTGAGGCAGGACGGCCAGTACGGCCTCGACCCGCTGACCCTGGTGGTGACGCTGACCGCCGGTGACCAGTTCTTCCAGATCGCCGAGGGCGGTGGGGCCTTCACGGTGCAGCCGGACCAGACCTTCGAAGTGGTTGAAGTGGAGATCGAGCCGTGAGCCACCTCGACCGCATCCTCGACCTGCTTCCCGCGCCCTATTCGGTGGCGCCGGATTCGGTCATCGGCCAGCTGCTCGGCACCCTGACCCTCGAGCTGGACACCTTCGACGAGGACCTCGGGCGCCTCCAGCGCAGCCACTGGATCGGCACCGCCGAGCGCCTGGAGGACGCCGCTCGCTTGGGCGAGCTGCTCGACGTCCCGCCTCTGCCCTGGGAGACCCTCGCCACCTACCGCGCCCGCCTGCTGCCGCTGGTGGCGGCGCGCCTGGCCGGGGCCCTGTCGCCGGACGAGATCGAGCGCTTCGTCTTCGACTACCTGTCGCGGACGGAGCGGGCGGACACCCTGGACAGCCTCTTCCTGCCGCCCGGCCTCGGCGGCCTCGACCGCGAGCAGGCCTTCGGCCGCAAGGCGGCGGGGGCGAGCTTCCGCCCCCTCGCCCTGGTGGAGAACCCCGAGCGCCGGGCGAGAAGTGCGGTGCTCCTCGCCCGCAATGGCCTCGTGCCCTATCTCTTCCGCTGGCAGGAGGACAACCAGGGGCTGGACGAGACCGTGGCCGAGCTGCGCATCGTCGGCCTCGCCGGCGGCCGGACCGCCGTGCCCATGCTGCTCAACCGCACCACCGGCGACCTGCTCGGCTACCGCGGGGTGCTGCGGGTGGGCGAGGTGCTGGACCTGAGCGTCGCGGCGGCGGCCGGCGGCGATCGCCCGCGCCTCGCCCGGGCCGAGCTGGACGGCCGGGACGTCACGGCGCGGCTGTTCGGGGGCGGCGGTTTCTCGCTCGCGGCCGGCTGGCAGCCGGAGAAGCTCGAGCAGGGGCCCCAGCTGCCCCGCCTGGTGCGGGGCCGCAACGAGTGGATCTACCTCTCGGCGGGGCTCTTCGACACCAAGGGGCTCGATCACGTGTTCTTCGCCCTCGCCGACGACGAGCTCTACGAGGGTGTGTTCGATCACAGCCGCTTCGATCACGCCCTTTTCCCCTCGGGGCCGGCGGCGCGGTTGGCGCTGAGCTGGGTGGAGACGACGCCCGCCTCTTTCGAGCTGCGGGTGCCCCGCTACCTGGTGGCCGAGCCGAGCGAGCTGGTGGCGGCCGGGCCCAAGCGGCCCTGGCAGATGGTGGCCGAAGGCCTCGAGAGCTCCGTCGCCGCCCTCCACGCGGCCGGCGTCCGCTCGGCGGTGCGCTTCGTGCCGTTCGTCGAGACACAGCGACAAGAGGCCCGGGCACGGCTGCCCTGGGTCCGCCTGGACGCCGAGACCGCCTCGCCCGGCCGCGACGCCGGATTGAGCCTGGGCGGGCGCTTCGGCGAGTCGACCTTCGGAGGGACCCGCTTTGAATAGCCGAAAGAACAGACATCAGCACGCCGCGCCCCGCGGCCGGCTCACCCTCACGGTGCGCGATCCGGAGGGCTTCACGGTCGCCGAGCGCCGGGTGGGCAACATCGTGCTGCGCCAGGGGGCGGCGATCATCGCCGGCCTCTTCGCCGGTCAGAACGGGGCCGCGCCGATCAACCGGATCCAGGTGGGCTTCGGCACCGAAGGGGGCGATCCCTCGCTGGCGAGCCTGACCCCACCGGACCCGCCGATCGACCCCGAGCACCTCTCGACCCCTCTCGGCCCCGAGGCATTCGGGGTCCAGACCGACGGCCCGAGGGCCGTCCAGGTCTCGATCCAGGCGGTGTTCAAGCCCACCGAGAACCTGAAGGACGTCACCGAAGCGGGTCTCCTGGCGGGAGACAAGCTCTACAACCAGGTGGTCTTCGAGCCGGTCGAGCTGCGCATCGGCCAGGACGTCACCTTCTTCTGGGAAGTGGACTTCCCCTTCGGGCACTGAGATCCCAGAACGGGAAAGGGCAAAGCGATGCAGGACTTGAGGCTGTCCATCCTCGGCTTCTCCGCAGTCAACCGGGACTTGACCGTCGAGCTGCGCGATCCCCTCACCCGCGAGGTTAAGCGCGAGGTGCGGCCCTTCCTCGACGGCACCGTGCGCATTTCCAAGATCGACGCCGGTGCCTACGAGCTGCACGTGCGTCACCCCAACCTCCCCCTGCCGGTGCTCACCCGGCCGATCCGGGTGCTGCCCCACGGTGAGACCAAGGTCTCCCTGGTGATCGATCCGGCGAAGTTCCGCAACACGCCGATCGAGGACGTCCCGGACGCCAACCTGGGGCCGGTGACCGACAGCGTCCGCTCGATCGCCGAGACGGTGGCACCGCTGTCGGCCAAGGCGCCGGGGGAGGCGATCCGCGCCAGCGACTGGAACGCCCTCGCCGGGGCCGTGCGCGACCTCGCCGAGGCGGTGGCCGAGCTGACCCGACTGGTGGCGCCCCAGGGCCACGACCACCCCGAGCTGGCCCGCAAATTCGACGAGGTCTCGGGCAACTTCCAGACCCTGATCGAGAGCGTCTCGGCCTCGCTGACCGAGCTGCAGCGCCAGAAGCAGATCGACGTCCTCAAGGGCCAGGTCGAGGGCGTGCTCACCGAGGCCGGCATCGCCGCGGACGAGCCCCGCGGCAAGGAGCTGCTGGAGGTGGTCAAGGGCCTCGAGGAGGCCGCCCACGGCTCGCCCCGGGACTTCGGCCGCAAGTCCCGCGAGGCCGGCGCCCTCTTGGGCAGCAAGTTCGAGCGCCTGGTCGAGGAGAAGCCCGAGGTAGGCAATTCGGACCCGGGCAAGGGCCTGGGCATCCTGGTGGACACCTTGAAGGAGCAGCGCTCGACGACCTTCCAGAGCGAGATCGACCACCAGCGCAAGTCCAATCGGCAGTTCAAGGTCGGGCGGAACTTCGGGGGTTAGGCCATGGCAGAGCTGGGACAGCTGCGCCGCATCGCCGCCTTGGTCGAGCGCCTCGAGCCGTTGGCGAGCAGCGGACGCAAGAAGAAGGGCGACCGCATCGAGGCGGAGGACTGGAACGCCGTCGTCGAGATCCTGCTCGGCGTGCTGGGGGTGGACCGGGGCCAGGAGGAGGCGCTCGTCTCCTCGCTCACCGACCGCTTCGCCCCGGCGGACCACCAGCACCCGGGTGAGGTCACGGCCGACTGGCTATCCGCGGACCTCCAGGCCAAGCTGGCCGGCGGCGGCGAGAGCCTGGCCGCCCGCCGCCTGGTCGACGAGCTCGACGGGCGCATCACCGGCCTGGCCAGCCAGGTGGCCCAGCTGTCGACCCAGGTGGAGGGCCTCCAGGCCAGCCTGGACCGGGCCGCCGCCGGCGAGCTGGACCGCGGGCGAACGCTGCGCAACTTCGAGACCCGCTTCACCAACCTCGAGAGCGTGCGCGCCGTGGTGGGCAATCTGGGCAACGAGGTCAGCGGCATCACCGGCAAGGTGGACGAGCTGCTCGCCTTGCGCGGCAACCTGACGGACGACCAGGGCAACCCCCTCGACCTGCGCGGCCTGCGCAAGGACGTGACCCGGCTCGCCACCCTGACCAAGAACTTCGACGGCGTGGACGGCCGGCCCCTCAAGCTGCGCGACCTCGAGATCCAGCTGCGCGAGCTGTCGGACGTGGTGGGGGCCGGCGGCAGCCGCGGCTTCGAGCACGTGGTGACCCAGGTGGCCGACCAGGTGCGGCCGGCCCTCGAGAGCCGGGTGCAGCAGGCGGTGGACGTGGCCCAGAGCGAGGAGCGAGAGCAGCGCCTGGCGGGGGAGGGCCGGCTGCGCTCCGAGATCGCGACTTCGGTGGCGACCTCCCGCGACGGCCTCACCCAGACCCTGACTCAGCTCACCGCGGCCAGCGAGACTCGGCTCGGGGGCCGCCTCGACGAACGCCTCGCCACCACCTCCGCCCAGCTCTCGCGCGACGCTTCGGCGGCGGCCGCGGCCCTGGTCACCGAGCGGCTCGCCAACCTGCCGGCGCAAGTGCGCGGCGAGGTCGCCACGGCGATCACCCCCGTGCGCGCCGAGCTCTCCGCCAGCCTCCAGGCCGACCTGCGGACCCAGGTGAGCGGCGTCGAAGGGCGTCTCAACACCCGCCTCGAGCGCACTGAGCGCCGAGTGGACGGCCTCGAGATCCAGCTGCCCCGGCGCCTCGGCGAGCTGGTGGACGCCCGGGGCCTCGAGATCGAGGATCGCCTCGGCAGCACCGTCGACACCCGCCTGGCGAGCGCTTCCGACGGCCTGCGCGCCGAGCTCGCTCCCCGCATCGCCGCGGCGGCGGACGAGCGTCTCGGCGACCTCGACGCCCGCCTGGCCGGTGCCGTGGAGGGCCGCCTGGGGGACCTCGACGCCCGCGTCGGCCGCGCCGTGGCCCAGGCCACTGCGGACCAGGGCCAGCGGGTTGCCGAGGAGGTGGGGGTGCAGCTCGGTCAGTTGGACGTGCCCGGCCGCATCTCGGGGGCTACCCAGAGCCTGGGCACCCGGCTGCGCGAGGAGCTGAGCCGCAGCCTTGCCGAGCAGCAGGCGCGGACCTCGACGGCCATCGACGGGGCCCTGACCCTGGTGCGGGGCGAGATCGGGGCCGCCTCGCGGGCCGCCAGCGACGACGCCGTGCGCCGCTCCAAGGCCGAGATCGCCGGGCTGGAAGGCCGGCTGCGCCCGGACGTCCTGCGGCCGGTAGTGATCGGGCCGGTGATCCGGCCGGTCGGCTAGGCGCAGCGGAGCGACGACCATGTTGGCAGCCCTGGAACAGCAGCTCGCGGCGATCGTCGCCGACGGCACGGCCTCTCGGCCCTCCCTCACCGTGGTGGTCGGCGGCCCGGGCGGCGACCTGGGCAGCGAGCCGGTGGCCGGGGCCGGCGTGGTGCGGGTGGCCCTCTCCGAGCTGGCCAGCCAGGCCAGCTTCCCGCCCGGGGAGACCGTGGTCTCCGGCCCCGTCGGGGACAAGAAGAGCCGGCGCGTGCTGCCACTGTCCTTGACCGCCCGGCTGGACCTGGTCCGTCGCCCGGCCGGTGCCTCGGCGGCCGAGGTGGCGGCGGCCCGGGCGCTGCTGCTGGACGACCTCTCCCTGGTGGCGCATCACCTGGCCGGCCCGGCCGTGCGCGGCGGGCAGGCTTTCGTCGTGGCCGGACCCGACCCGGGCTTCGCCGTCAGCTCCTTCGCGCTGCGCGAGGGCAGCGGCGTGGCCGCAGGCACGGCGCCGCTGATGGCCGCCAGCCTCGCCTACGACGTGCGGGCCGAGATCTGGCCCGTCGAGCCGCCCCAACCGGAAGGGGAGATCGAAGTCGTGGGCACCGTAGTGGAGACTCGGCCATGAGCGGCGCTCTCCAGGCCCTGTTCTACGCTCGTGAGCTGGCGCCGACGCTGATCCAGCTCCAGGCCCGCCAGATCGAGCCCTTCGTGGTCGATCGGGTGGAGCTGCCCGAGGAACGGGGCGGCGAGGTGGTGCGCGAGCTGGCGGTGCCCTTCCTGCCGGACATGGACGAGGTGGAGGTTGCAGAGGCGCGCCTGGCCTTCTCGGCCCTGCCGCGCCCGCTGGAGATCGAGGGCTACCAGGCTCAGGCCATCGCCGGCGGCACCGACGCCGGGGTGGTGGTCACCCTCACCCGGCCCGGCCGGCTGCGCCAGGTCGAGCTGGCCGCGACCCTGCCCCTGCCGGGGCCCGAGGTGCCCCCGCTCCCCGAGCTGCGCTGGGTGGTGCGGCCGGCGGACCCCGCGGGCGGCTTCGGCCCGCCGATCCTCGCCGCCCCCGACTTCCCGCCGCCGGGCGGCAACGCCATGTTCCCCCGCGTGCTCTCGGGCTTGGAAGCCCGCAGCCTGGGCGGCGATCGCCACCTGCTCGGCCTGCCCGGCCTCCAGGGCACCTCCTGGCTGATCCAACTGGCCCGGGCCGCGGGGAGTGAGGTCACCAAGCTGGCGGCCCAGGCGATCCCGCTGGCGGTGAAGAAGGTGGTGATCGACGGCCTGCCGACCGACCTGGCCCTGGTGCTGGAATCGGCGGACGGCGGCTCGACGCCGCTGTGGAGCCAACCCGGAGCGCTGCTGCCCGAGAGCGGCCAGCAGGAGGCCGCCTTCACCCCGCTGGCCCAGAAGTCCCTGGCCGCCTCGTTGGACGCTCGCAAGGCCGCCGGCTCGGCGGCGACCCTGCCTCTGGCGATCACCCTCAGCTCGGCGAGCGGCGCGACGGTGGGCATCCACAGCCGGGTGCTCAAGGCCCGCTACAAGGCCTTCCCCGCCGGGCGGGAGGCCCAGAACCTGCGGCTCGAAGGCGAGAGGGTGGCCCTGACCCTCGCCGTGCCCGCCGGCTCGAGCCCGGCCGCCTCGACCTCCAAGGTCAGCGTGCGGCTGCTCGGCCGCGAGCTGAACGGAGGCTCGCCCGAGCCGCCGGTAAGACTGCCTGGAGGCGGGCTGACGATCTCCGGGGAACGCCAGGCGGCGTTGGCCCTGCCCTTTCTGCCCCCCGCTCCGGGCGCCCCCCTCGCCCCGCTGGCGGGGATCCGCCTGCGCCTCGCCGCCGCCGCGGCTAGCGAAGGCACCTTGACCCTCCACGCCGATGCCGGGGGGGCTCCCGGTGCGGCCGTGGCGCCGCCCCTGGTGCGCCAGCTGCCGGCCGGTTTCGCCGGCTGGCAGGCCTTCGATCCGCCCGAGCCGCTCGCCCTGGCCACGGACCTCCTCTGGCTGGTGCTGCGGGTGACCCAGGGCCAGCTGCTGTGGTTCGCCGCTCCTCCTGCCACGGAGCCCAGCCACGGCGCCGGCGCCCGTGTGAGCCACGACCGCGGCAAGACCTGGGGCGAGCCTGCGCCCGTGCTGGCGAACGAGGGCTTGCCCATGGCGCAGCTCTTTCATGCGAGCCCGCAGCCCCTGGCCCGGCCGGTCGTTCGCATTGAGCGCGACGGGGCCGTGCTGGTGCCGGACTGGCTTCCGGCCTCGCTCCTGCCGCCAGCCGGGGCGCCGCCGCTGGCGCTGCCGGCGTTCTCGGCCCCCCTGCCGGCGCCCGTGCTGGCCGCCCTCGGCGCCCCCGCCACGGGATCAGGCCGGCGGACCGTGCGCTTCGACCTCTTCTCGCGCAGCGTGATCGAGCTGAAGCTCGAGGACGTCGCCCTCACCTACGACCCCTGGACCGGGAGGGCCTGATGGCCGGTTTGCTCCAAGCCCTCGAAGGCATCGACCTCTCGCGGCTCCAGGGCCACCTCCAGGTGGCCGGCGGCACCGTCTCGGGGTCGCTCTCGATTGCGGTGCCCGACCCGCGCAGCCTGCTCGGCGACCTCGGCGACCTGCTGGCGGACCCCGACCTCCTGCCGGCCGGCACAGGCGACCTCGCGCAGCTCTTCCAGAACGGCGTGGGCAAGCTCGGCCAGGCCTTCTCCCTGCCCAGCCTCGACCTGGCCGGCGACGTCGGGGGGGACCTGCGCCGCCTCAAGGTGCTGGTCGAGCAGATGATCCACGAGGTCGGCGACGGCCACCACCTGGTCGACAAGGTGCTGGCCGGCATCGGCGGCCTCGAGAGCCTGGTCGCCGAGCTGGTCGAACGAGTGGTGGGCTCGCTCGAGCTGGAGCTGCCGGGCAACCTCCAGCCCTTCGTCGAGAGCCTGCGCAAGCTGGCCGCCGGCACGCCGCTCAGCCCGGCCGAGGTGTCGAGCCTGCTGGCCCAGCTCAGCCTGGGGCTGGACGTCGCACGGCTGGAGGCGCCGGCCGTGGAGCTGGAAGGCTTCCTCGCCCGCCTGCGGGGCCTGGGCGGCGACTTCGGGGCCATCCACCTCGAGATCGGCCGCCTGACCGCCGAGGTGCGGGTGGCCATCGACCTGCTCTCCCGGCCCGAGCCGGACGTCACCTTGGCGATCGAGACCCTGGGGCGGGTGCGCGGCGGCCTCGATCTGCTGATCGGGGCGACCGTGCCCGGTGCCGCGGCGCGACTGGCCGCAGATCTCTCGACCGTGCTGCCCGAGGAGCTGTGGCGGCCCCTCGAAGCCAAGCTGCGGGCCCTGCTGGACGGCCTGCCCAAGGTCGAGGTGAACGTCAGCGAGATCTTCCTCGAACCGGTGCGGGAGGTGGCCGAGGAGGTCGAGCTGCTCACCCCCGAGCTGGTGACGGCGATGCTCGACGGCCTGCGGGCCGAGCTGGACGAGGCCGTGGCCCGGGCCCGGCTCACGGCCATCCCGCAGGTGATCGAGGGGCTCTTCGAGGCCCTCGCCGAGCAGCTGCGGCGGGTGCCGTTGGCCGAGCTGCGCGGCCGGCTGATCGCCGCCCTCGACGACCTCGAGCTGCGGGTGCGTGAGCTCGATGCCTTCTCGCCGGTGTGGCTGCTGGGCGCCAAGCTCCACGGGCTGGTGAAGAAGGTCGAGGGCATCGACGTGGCGCCCATCCGCGAGCGGGTCGCCCAGCTCGGGGCGCAGATCCAGAGCGCCGTCGACGCCTTCCCGATCGGCTCGATCAAGAGCGAGCTCGAGGGCCTGGTGGCGGCCGTGGCGGAGCTGATCGGCCAGGCCACGCCGGCCTTGGAAGAGCTCGACCGGCAGCTCGACGGGCTGGCCGACAAGGTGGCGTCGTTCGACTTCGAGGCCGCCGGAGCGGCCTCGATCGACCTGATGGCGGAGATCCGCGCCAAGGTCAAGGAAGCACTGGGCTCCGGCGACGTGCCCGAGCCGGCCCGCGCGGCCCTCGGCCTGGCGGCCCAGGGGCTCAAGGGGATCAACCTCTCGGCCGAGGTCACCGCCCCGGCGACCCAGGTGCTGGCCCAGCTCGACCCGGCGGCGATCTTGGCCCCCGTCGAGCCGGTGCTGGCGCGCATCCGCGAAGTGGTCGAGACGGTCTCCCCCAAGGGCTTGGTCGACCGGCTCGAAGCTCCCTACGCCCAGCTGGTGGGGGCGCTGGCACAGATCAAGCCGGCGCTGCTCGTCGCGGGCTTGGAAGCCGAATTCGGCCGCTTCTCCGACCTGGTCGCCCGCCTCGACCCCGTCGAGCTGGCGCAGCCCCTCCAGAAGGAGTTCGAGAAGCTCAAGAAGCGGCTCGCCGACGCCACCGACCCGGCCCCTCTCTTTGCGCCCCTCGAAGAGCTCTACGACCAGCTGCTGGCCCTCTTCGACCGCCTCGACCTGGGCAAGGTGCTCGAGGCCGTGCTGCGCAAGGTGGGGGACCTGCCGGCGGGCATCCAGGGGGCGGTGGGCACCGCGGTCAAGGCCAAGGCCGGCGGCGGAGCCCTGGCCCTCGAAGAGGCTGTTGAGCCGTTTCGCTTCGGCGACGTGCTGCGCCCCCTCCAGCTGCTGCTCGCCCAGGTCAAAAAGGCCGTCACCGGCATGGCGGGGGAGGTGCTGGAGGCTGCCCTCGGCCGCGTCGAGCAGGCCGTGGCCGGGCTGGTCGCCTTGGCCGACCCGGCCCTGGGCCTCGGCGGCCAGATCTCCCGCGAGCTGGCCCGGCGCCGTGCCCAGCTCGACCTGGCCGATCCCAACGGGCCCACGGCCGAGCTGCGCGCCGCCCTCGCCGAGCTCACGGTGGTGGCCGCCGGCCTCACCCTCTCGGCCTCGGTCCGGGCCCAGCTCGGCGGCGCGGTGGTCTCGGTGCAGCTCTCCGGCCGCGCCGACCTCGGCGCCGGCGCCGGCCTCACCCTGGAGCCCGATCGCCTGCTCGCCGGCCTCGAGGTAGGGACCCTCGACGGTGCCCTCGCCGAGCTGGCGCGGGCCCTCGAACGGCTGCTGCCGGCCCCGCTCGCCAGGGTCGACGGGGCGCCCGTGGCCCAGCGCCTGGCGGCTTTGTTCGACGCCCTCGACCCGACGCCGGTGATCGTCGAGCTGGACGCCCTCGGGGCGCAGATCCTGGCCAAGCTGCAGAGCTTCATCAAGGAGATTCTGGCCGGCATGATGCGGATCTGGAACCGTGTCTTCGAGCTGCTGGACCTGTTCTCGCCCCAGGGCCTGCTGAAGCAGATCTCGGCCGGGATGACCCTGGTCAAGGCCGAGCTGGCCGTGCTCGACCCGCGGCCGATCAAGGAGGAGGTGCGCGAGCTGCGCGACGCCGTCCTCGACGTGCTCGACGCCTTCTCGCCGGCGGCCGTGGCCGGCCAGCTCTCCGGGCTCTTCGCGGCCGTGCGCGCCAAGCTCGGCGAGCTGGACCCGGCGGCCCTGGTGGGCGATCTCGACCCGCTCGCCAACGTGCTCGCCTCGCTCGAGGAGCTGCGTCCCTCGAAGGTGCTGGCCCCCCTGGTGGAGTCGACGGCGGAGCTGCAGCTCTCCCTCGACAAGCTGAGCGGGGTCGAGCTGGGGCGCGCCCTGGTGGCCGCCGTGGCCAAGCTCAAGGGCAGCCTGGAAGTGACCATCACCGGCCTCGAGGGCGAGCTCGACGGCCTGCTGGACGACCTGGGTGCCGGAGGCAGTGGAGGACTCGATGTCGATGCAACCGTCTCGGTCGGCGGCTGAGGCCCAAAGCCGTTCCCTCGAGCCTCGGCTCGCCAGTCGGGCCGCCCAGTTCCCGTCGTCATTCCCGCGAAAGCGGGAATCCAGGGAGGGGGACGAAGAGGAGATGGATCCCCGCTTTCGCGGGGATGACGAGCGAAGAGGCTTGGGCGGACGGTATCCGGCTGAGCCCTGGCAGGAGCTGTTCGACCCGGCCCGGGGCCGGCGCCGCTGGCGCGCCGACGCCGCCGGCCGGGTGACCGAGCTGGTGCTCGCCGACGGCCAGGAGCTGAGCCTGGAGCGGGACGGGGCCGGGCGCCTCGCCGCCGTCCGGGGCAGCGACGGCACGGGGCTGCGCTTCCTGCCGCCCTCGGCCGAGCAGCCCTGGCTGGAGGTGACCGACCCTGCCGGCAGCACCCGGGTTGCCGTCGAGGAGGGGCGCCGCTCCCTCGAGCGGGGGGCGAGCCGCCTCTGCTTCGAGCAGGACGATCGGGGCCGCCCCGTGCGCGCCCGGCTGCCGGGCTCGCCGGCAGCGCTGGCCTACCGCTGGCGGGGCCGCGCCCGCTGCGAGCTGGGCGTGGCCGGCGAGCCGCCCCTGCTGGTGATCGAGACGGTCGGGCGGGGCGAGCGCTTCACCCTCGCCTCCGGGGCCTCGTGGCTCGCCGAAGGACGCCTGGGCCGGGCCACCCTCCGCGCCCAGGACGCCACCGGCCGCGAGACCTTCGCCGTCGAGATCGACCACGACGCGCTCGGTCGGACGACCGCCAGGCGCTGGCTCGACGGCCGCGAGGAGCAGTTCGAGAGGGATGAGGAGGGCCGGCTCCGCCGCTGGCTGCAACGCCGGGCGGACGGCTCCGAGACGGTCAACGAGCAGGTCTACGGGGCCGACGGACGGGTCGCCGAGCAGGGCCCGGAGGGCTGCCGGCGCTTCGCGCTGGGGCAGGGGGGCCGCGTCGAGGGGCTGACCCGCGGCGATGGCTCGACGGTCTCCTACTGCTACGACGCCGCCGGCCGGCGCAGCGAGCGGATCGAAGGGGACGAGATCACCCGCTATCGCTACGACCTCTTCGGCCAGCTGGCCGAGGTCGAGACGCCGCGGGCGGCCGTGCGCTACCGCTACGACGGCCTCGGGCGCCGCCTCGCCAGTGAGGTGGCGGGCCGGCTGCGCCACGAGCACCGCGACGAGGCCGGCCGGCTGTGGGCCGTGACGGACGAGGCGGGCCGCGTGCTCCACAGCTTCCTGTGGTGGGGGGGCCGGATCCTGGCCCGCCTGGACGGCCCGGTGGGCAGCCCGCCGGCCGAGGTCTACCTCACCGACCCCCTGGGCACCCCCCTGGCCGTGCTGGACCCGGAGACGGGCACGGTCGAGGCCCTCGACCTGCCCCTCTACGGCAGTGCCCCCGCCGGCGTCGGCGCCGCGCCCCGGCCCACTCTCTACGGCCACTTCGGCGACCCCGAGACCGGCCTGATCCACTTCGGCGTCCGCGACCTCGACCCCGAGCTGGGCTGCTTCCTCACCCCCGATCCCTGGCACGGCGAGGCCGACGACCCGCGCCGCCTGGCCGGGGTGCCGGCCGCCGAGATCGCCGTCGGCGCCGAGCTGCCGGCCCGGGGCCTGCACGCCTACGCCCTCTGCCGCTTCGATCCGGTCGGCCGCTTCGACCTCGACGGCCACTCGGCCGGCATGGCCATCCTCAACACCTTGCTCGCCCTCTCCTGGGGCTGGCCGCTGACGGCCCTCTCGCT
>JBIOYC010000242.1:0-21778 GCA_044869955.1 Thermoanaerobaculia bacterium
CTCCTCAGGGACACTCCTCGCCGAAGCAGCAGATGTTGTAATTGCAGAGACAACGCCCCACCGGCGTGCAGTAGCAGCCGGGAGGCTGGCAGGGGCAGTCGCTGTGGCTGCTGCAGTAGTAGGGCCCGGCCGCCTGGAAGGCTTCGGCCAAGGGGTCCACCAGGCCTCCGGCCGGTGCCGGCTCGGTCGGCGCTAGCAGGGCGGCGTCCGTAGCTGGCGCCTCCAAGCACTGCGGAGCCGAGGCCGGCGAAGCCGTCTCCGGACCCTCCGCCGCCGCGGGGACGGCCATCGCGGTCCACACGAGAAGAGACAGGATGAAGGTGAGACGTCGCATCATGACAACCTCCTTCGATCGAGGAAGAGACCAACCGCCCGGGGCGGAGGTCGGGTGAGAGGGCGCCGTGCCGGGGTCGAGCCCGGTCAAGCTAACTGGCTCGCTGGCGGAAGTCAACTTCTAAACATATTTCCATACTGTCGCGATATCAACCTAGCCGCCCCGGATCTCGCTTGCACAGCTCGGACAGCGAGGCCATACTCCCCACCTTCGCAGGACCCCTCCGATGCCCCTGATTCCCTTGCTCCTGCTCGCCCCGGCCCTCCTCCTCTCCTCGCCGTCACCGGTCGAGGGGCCCTCGAAGGATGCCCTCCTCTTCCAGCTGCCAGTGGGCGACGGCGCCCGCAAGGACCGCCAGGCGCCGGTGGTGCTCGACGCCCTGACGGACACCGTCACCGGTGAGCTGCTCGGCCCCGCGGACCTCGCCCCTCGGCTGGCCGGCGTCTCGATCCTCTTCACCGGCGAGAGCCACACCAACGCCGACTTCCACGCCGTCCAGCTGCGCACGATCCAGGAGCTCGTTCGCTCGGGCCGGCCGGTGCGCATCGGCCTCGAGATGTACCCCTACACCGAGCAGAGATGGCTGGACGCCTGGAGCGCCGGCCAGCTCACCGAGGAGGGCTTCCTCGCCCTTTCGCGCTGGTACGAGAACTGGGGCTATCCCTGGGCCTACTATCGCGAGATCTTCCTCTTCGCCCGCGACCACGGACTGCCCCTCTACGGCCTCAACGCCCCTCGGGAGGTGGTCTCCAGCGTGCGCAAGAAGGGCTTTCGCGATCTCACACCGGAGGAGGCGGCTCACATCCCCACCTCGATCGACACCTCGAGCGCGGAGCATCGCACCCTCTTCCGTGCCTACTTCGAGGGCGACGACGACCTCCACTCCTCGATGAGCGAGGAGCAGTGGGAGGGCATGTTCGCGGCCCAGTGCACCTGGGACGCGACGATGGGCTTCCAGGCCGTCGAGGCCCTGCGCGCGCGGCCCCAGAATGGAGCCCCCGCGGAAGGGGCGATCCTGGTGGTCTTGATCGGCTCCGGGCACGTCGCCTACGGCCTCGGCATCGAGCGCCAGGCGCGCCAGTGGCTGCCCCCGGAAGCAGGCCGGATGGCGTCCCTGATCCCCGTGCCCATTCGCACCTCGGACGGGGAGAGCGTCCTTACCGTGCGGGCCTCCTACGCCAACCTGCTCTGGGGCGTACCACCCGAGGGTGAGCCCCTCTACCCCGACCTCGGCCTGTCCACCGTGGCTGCCGGGGAGGGCAAGGGGCGGCGGGTCGTCTTCGTCGGGGACGACTCCCCCGCCGCGAGCGCCGGCTTCCTGGAAGGCGACGAGCTCCTCACCTTCGACGGCCAGCCCGTGCCGGACAAGGAGACCTTCAACCGGCTAATGGCGGCCAAGCGGTGGGGGGACCGGGTGGCGATCACCGTCCAGCGGGGCACGGAGGCGCGGACCTTGGAGGTTTGGCTGCGGCGCAAGGGGGAGTGAGGCGAGAGCCGACACCACGCCTCCTCTAGGGGCGAAGCCGATAGAGCTGAAGGCCCTGCCGGCCGTCGTCCGCCAGGAAGAACAAGGTGTCGCCCGAAGCGGTCAAGCAACGAGGCCGCGAAGACCGCAGACCGGGGCTCAGATCGGCGACCCTTCGGGTGCCTCTCGGCGTGCCGTCGCTTACCCAGAGCTCCCTACCGTGAACTCCGTCATCGGCGGTGAAGAACATGCGACCCGCGAGCGCAACCAGGTCGCGGGGGTCGGATCCTGCTTCCCCGGGAGCAGCATCCGCCAGCAACCGGGTACCCTCCAGAGTGCCGTCGCTGACCCACGGCTCCAGGCCCTCCGCGCCCTGCTGGCCCGCGAAGATCAGGAGACTTCCCAGCGCGCTCATCGCCGGCTGCCTTCCCGCCGCGAACCCCCCCAGCCACAGCGGCTGATCGTTCACCTTCCTGGCTGGTTCCGTCAAGCGACCGATCTGGAACAGGTCCGCCCGGCCCGGTTGCGCACGATTCTCCGTTCCCGCGATCAGGAACAGACGACTAGCGGCGGAAATGAGCCGAGAGACGTAGCCGACATCGGGGCCGATCTCCTTCAAGTCGAGGGTACGAGTCCCTACGACCGTACCATCACTGGTCCAGAGCTCCTGCCGTCCCTCGACCGACATCCTGGCGAACACCGCTCGGCCCTGCCACTCCTCGATCTGCAACGGCATCGGGCCGCCCTCGAGCAACGGGAAGGTGCCCTCGACCGTGCCGTCGGTGCGCCAGAGCCGCAAGGAGACTCCTGTGGGCCCGAGGGCGGCGACGGTGAAGTAGAGAAGGTCTCCGATCACCGTTTCGACAGCCGTCAGCGCCTGGCCCACCTGAACCGTGGGCGCTGCGGTCGGGTTGGCTCCCGGCGCGGAGGGAACCGACCAGATCGTCGCTTGCCCTCCGCTACGACCGAGCAGGACGAAGCGCTCTTTCGCGGCCAGCAGAACCGGTTTGACTTCGTCGGGCGTCGCGCGCAGGGCGGCTCGGGGTCGGGTGCCGGCAACCGTGCCGTCGGTTTGCCAGAGCCAAGACTCGCTTTCTCCGCCGGCGGTGAGGAAGAACGCTGAGCCCCGGTGAGTCGGGCCAGCTCCCTGCGAGCGAAGTAGCCTCGGATTCATCAGCTGGGGAGCTTCGAGCCGGCTGACACTTCCTCTCGAGCCGACCGCCCAGAGCTGATGGCTGGCGCCGAGCTGGGACTCGGTCCACAGCACCCCCTCTCGGGTCGCAAACAGCGGACAGTCTTCCCGACCGGGCAAGAACATGACCGGTAGGCCCGCGGGAGCTGCCACCCCGCACGTGTGACAGTGCGCCTCCTTGGGTTGCAAACGTTGAGCGCTCCACAGATGCACGCCACGAGCAGGATCATTGGCCACGAAGAGCCAGCGGCCCCCGATCTCGGCCAACTCCAGCTCGCCGTCCGTGCGGAATCCGCTCTGGTGAGAGAAGCGCGTCAAGCGCAAGGTCCGCTCGGCGGTGCCAGCGGTCCACCAGAGCTGTGTACCGAACCGATCGTCCTGGGCGAGGAAGGCCAGTCCAGCACCTATCGGTCGAGCGCTGGTGACACCCTTGGGCCCGTCCAGATCGCCTCCGAACAACCGACGGGTCCCACGCTCGGTGCCGTCAGTGGCCCACCATAGATGGGAGTCCCCCTCTTCGCCGCCGTGAAAAAGTACGAGGCCATCTCGCTCGAAAGCCTGGCTCTCGGCGTCGATGCCGTCGCAGGGCCCCTGGCAGAGGTCGGTCAGGCGAATCGGTCGGAGAGGATCGACGGTGCTCGCCCAGAGCTCGTTGCCGGACTCCGGCGTGGCTGCGGAGAAGACCCAGCGACCCGCCACCGGCAGAAGGATGTCCAGAGTCGGTCGGGAACGAGCGCTCTCATCCGGCGCAAGCAATGCGACCGGCCTTGTGCCCTCCCCCGAACCGTCGGTGCACCAGATCTCCAGCTGGCCGGGCGCGGCCCTGACGCGGAAGCAGACCTTCCCGCCCGCCTCGACCATTTCGCGGGAGTCCAGTCGGCCCGGGATGGTCTGGATCGGGCGCGGAGCCACGTGGCCGATCCCCGTGCTCCAGAGCTCGAGCTGCTGGCCCCGGTCCACCGTGAAGGTCAGGCCTACCTGGCCGCTCAGAGCAGCGCCCGGCGGCGGCATCTCGCCGAAGCCCAGCAGGACACCAGTTCCTGCAGAGGTGCCGTCCGAGAGCATCAGGGCATAGTCCCCACTGTTGTCCTGCACGGCCACGTAAGCTCGCCCACTCCCGCCGATGAAACGGACAGGCGGCGGATTGTGGACGCCCGGTATCCAGACCCCGGGCCCGGAACGAGAAGGCGGAAAGGCTCGCAAGAAGCGCGTCCCCTGCTGGGTGCCGTCCGTCCTGTAGAGACCCAGGGCCGCCCGGGGGCCCCCGGCGAACAAGAGCCCACCCCGCACCGAGGGGCCGAGGACCAAGTTGCCATGTCCGGGAAAACGCATGGCGAACGTGCCATCCTGAGTTCCGTCGGTCCGCCAGATCGACGCCTCAGACTCTGCTGTCGGTTGGCCTAATGACTGCCAGAAGGCCAAACCTCGGTGGACCCGCAAGGTCCACTGCCCGGGGGTGCCGAAGCGCGGCGGCCCGGTCTCAGACAGGAGATGAGCTTCTGCTTCCCCGGTCGCCAGTCCCCAGATCTCCAGATCCCGAGACTGTCCGCTCACGACGAAGACCGCCCCTGCCGCCACCGGCGTCAGGTCGCTGATCTGAGATGCGAAGTAGGGGGCCGAGGCCGGATCTTCGCTCGGAATGAGAACCGGCTCCGGTCGCAGATCTCGGCCCTCCCGCCCCGCGGCCATCGCCCCCAGACTTGCCACGAGCCAGACGGTGAAGGTCGCCAGACCGTTGGTGAGAGGTGCGTGCCCGCGTACTCCGGAACTCATGCTGCCTCCGAGATCCCGGCCCATCGAGCCGATGATGAGCTCAAATCGTAGACAGTCAGTGATCCTAGATGTGTTTGATCTCTGCTGCAACTCCTTCTGGGGGAAGAACAGCCCGAGACCCCTGGAGGTCGAAGCGAGGCTGGTGCAGTAGCCTTGCCTCCTACGCCCGCAGCGCCCGATCCAGGTCCGCGATCAGGTCGTCGGGGCTCTCGAGGCCCACGGACAGCCGCACCAGGCCGTCGGTGATGCCGGTGGCCAGGCGCTGCTCCTCGGGCACGGCCGCGTGGGTCATCGAGGCCGGGTGGGTGATCAGGGTCTCGGCCGCGCCGAGGTTCTCGGCCAGCGAGCACACCTTGACGTTGTTCATCACCCGCACGCCCGCCTCCGCTCCCCCCTCGACCTCGAAGCAAAGCAAGGCACCGCCGCTCTTCTGCTGGCGCTGGGCGATGTCGTACTGCGGGAAGGAAGGAAGGCCGGGGTAGGCGAGGCGGGTGACCCGCGGATGGCTCTCCAGGAAGCGGGCCACCGCCAGGGCGTTGGCGCAGTGCCGCTCCATGCGCAGGGGCAGGGTCTTCGAGCCTTGCAAGGTCAGCCAGGCGGGGAAGGCGGCCTGGATGGTGCCGGTGGCGTTCCTGTGCCAGCGGAAGGTCTCGTCGAGCTCGGCGTCGTTGGTCATCAGGGCGCCGCCCACGGTGGCGTTGTGGCCGTCGATGAACTTGGTGGTCGAGTGCAGCACCACGTCCGCCCCCAGCTCGAGAGGCCGCTGGAGCACCGGCGACAGCAGGGTGTTGTCCACCACCACGACGGCGCCGGCGGCACGGCCGAGGCTCGCGGCGGCGGCGAGGTCGGTGAGCTTGAGAGTTGGGTTGGCCGGCGACTCGACGAACAGCAGCTTGGCCGGCCGTGCGAGGGCCCGCTCCAGGGCCGCGAGGTCCGCGGTGTCGACGAACTCGCTCTCGACCCCGAAGCGGGAGAGCACGTCCCGGAACAGGCGCACCGTGCCGCCGTAGAGCACGTCCGACAGCACCGCCCGCTCCCCGCCCGAGAGCAGGCCCAGGGCCAGCGCCGTGGTGGCCGAGAGGCCGGTGCCGAAGCAGCGGCAGTGCGCGGCCCCCTCGAGCGCGGCCAGCCGACCTTCGAGGGCGGTGACCGTGGGGTTGGCGGTGCGGCTGTAGGTGTAGCCCTTGTCCTGCCCCACGGCCGCCTGGACGTAGGTGGTGGACTGGTAGATCGGGGTCAGGATGGCGCCGGTGGTGGGATCGGGGAAGGTCCCGGCGTGGAGGGCCTGGGTCTCGAGGGCGAGCTCGTGGTCGGTCGGATTCTGCTCATCGGCCATGACAGTGGTCTCCCGGAATGAGCCGCCAGGCTATGGCCCACCCAGACAGGAGTCAAGGCCGCGGCCCGCGGGCGAAGGGTCAGGGGGGCGGGAGGGGCGAGAGGCCGAACTCCAGGTAGCTTGGATGCTCGCGGTCGTGGAGCACACGGACGTGGGCGGCGCGAGCGTCCGCCATCGACTCCCGCGCCACCTCTCCCCCACCCTGGAAGTTACGGGCCAGGAAGATCGAGCTTGGGGAGCGCAGGATCAGCCTGAGGCGGCTGCCGGCTGGGATCGCTCGGGCCATCCAGGCGAAGCCGAAGCTCAGCTCGAAGGGCTCACCGGGCGTCACCAGCTCGGGGCGCTCGAGCGAGCGCCGGTAGCGAGCCCGGACCCAGTCCTCCTGAAGCAGGATCGTCCGGCCATCCGGCAGAAGCACGTCCAACCGGGCCGAGACGTCGGCGTCGGGCACGTCCAGGCTGAGCCAGATCGAGGCTCGGGCCTCTCCCAGGACCTCGGCGCCAGCCGCTAGCGGTGACGAGGCATAGGCGACTCCGGCTCCCCAGAGGTCGTCGGGGACCTCGAAGCGCGTCAGCCACTCGGCGATCTCCTCGGTCTCGGCCAAACCCGGGCGCAGGTCCCGGGGGTCGTGGACCCAGGTGTCGGCGGGTGCGCCCCGGCCCATCTCGGGCTCGAGCCGACCCGGCCGACTGAGCGAGCCGGCCGCGCCGTCGGAGGCCAGGTAGAGACGAGTCGGCGCGGGGGCGATCTCGTCCAGGCTCGCCGCCCCCCGCCACTCCTCGGCTCCGGCCACGTAGTAGCGCACCGCCGGCTCCAGGAACGGAGGCAGGGGCCCGCCGGCCAAGACGTGCTCGAACCAGTCGGCGAGCAGAGCCTTCATGTCGATCAGGGACGACGGGCCGAAGGTGAGGCCCCCGGCTTCGGCCCGCGGGCGCAGGGTGCCGTGGTGGTCCCAGGGGCCAATCAGCAGCCGATGTCGCGCCCCCGGACCGGCGGCCCGCAGGTGCTCGCGGTAGTACCAGAGAGGGCCGGCGTTGGCCTCGTTGGTGGCGGTGATGGTGAGCAGGGGGATGGAAATCCGGGCGAAGTCGGCCGGCCCGGGTGCCGGCGAGGTCCAGAAGGCATCCAGGTTCGGGTGCTCGAGGAAGCGCTGGAAGGTCGCTGAGGGTGTGCCGACGATGCGGTCGAAGTCGGCGAGGGGCCGGCCGGACACGTAGAGCTCACGGTACTTCGCGACAAAGAACTCCGAGTCCCCGGCCAGGCGGGTGTTGTGAGTCCTGCCGGCCGTGAGCAGGATCCACTGCATGGCGTCCGGCCCTTCGACGTTCTTCCAGCCCCACATCGGGTAGGAGGCCGAGATCGGCGCCGCGGCGGCCAAGTGGGGCGGGTTCTCCTTGAGGGTGCTCCAGACCGCCCGCCCGGAGTAGGACTCCCCCAGCATGCCCACCTTGCCGTTCGACCAGCTCTGGCGGGCCAGCCACTCCACGAGGTCGTGACCATCCTGGCCGTCGTTCAACCAGGGCTCGAAGCGGCCCTCGGAGCCACCACGCCCCCGCACGTCGACCGCCGCGAAGGCGAAGCCACGGCGCGCGAAGTACGACGCCTCGGGATGGAACCAATCCGAGCTGTAAGGAGTCATCCGGAACAGCACCGACCGCCCCCCGGCACGCGCGCGCGGCAGGTACAGGGTGGCATTCAGGTGCACGCCGTCCCGCATCGGGATGGCGACGCCGAAGGCGACGTCGTAGGCCGGGTCGGGGGGCTCGGCAGGGGCCGCGAGAGCGAGCAGGAGAGCGAAGGCGGCGAGACCGGCTCGGCGCATGGCCTTCAGTTCGGCGGCGACGAGGGCGGCTCGAGGGATGGCAAGGAGGCCACCTCGTCGAAGCTGCCGGGCTCCCTCGCCTCACAGGTCTCGAAGTCGAGCAGACCCTGGCGCTCCCAGTCGGTGAGCTGCTCGCAGACGGCGTCGTAGTCGGCGTCCGGGGCGATGTCGAGGGCGTAGTAGGCCTCGGTGGCGGTCTCGTAGGTGGCGCCCAGGAGGATCAGCTGCTCGAGGGTGGGCTGCCGCTCGGACTCGGCCAAGACTGCCTGGAAGAACACCCGCACGGTGCGGTGGCCGCTGCGGCGCACCACCCGCCGCACTTGGATCTTGAGGTCCGGCCAGCCGGAGGTCGCCTCGACGATGTCGAGGAAGTTCAGGTCGTAGGCGAAGAAGGGCACGTTGAGCAGCTCGTAGAGGTTGTCGCCCAGGGGCTGGGCCCACAGCGCCTCCCCACTCGCCGCCCAGTGGTTGGGCAGGTCGACGTAGACCGTCACCAGGTCGCGGTCGCCGCTCACTCTTCCCCTCGCGTCGAAGCTCGGAACACCGCGAAAAGCCTAGCAGAGGTGGGGCCGCTTCACACCTCGTCTCGGTGGAGCCATTTCTCGACCCGCGGCGGCCGGTAGCCGGAGAACCGCTCGAGCAGGCCCTCCGGCTCATGCTCGACCAACAGCGCGGCGCGGTGCTCGGCCCGCACGAAGCGATGCTCGACGGCGTGCTCGAGGAAGGCGACCAGCCCCTGGTAGTAGCCGCCGACGTCGAGCAGGCCGCAAGGCTTGGCGTGGATGCCGAGCTGAGCCCAGGTGAGCACCTCGAAGAGCTCCTCGAGAGTGCCGAGGCCCCCCGGCAGGGTGACGAAGGCGTCTGACAGCTCGGACATCAGGGCCTTGCGCTCGTGCATCGAGGCCACGATTCTCAGCTCCGTCAGCCCGCCGTGGGCCACCTCGCGGCGCACCAGCCCTTCGGGAATCACCCCGATCACTCGGCCGCCGCGCTCGAGGACGGCATCGGCCACGGCCGCCATCAGGCCCACGCTGCCGCCCCCGTAAACCAGCTCGATGCCCCGCTCGGCCAGGGCGGCACCCAGCCGGCGGGCTCCGGCCGCGTACTCGGGCCGGGCGCCGGGGCTCGACCCGGCGAAAACGCAAACTCGCTTCAGGGAGGCGCTCACGCGCCGGAGCTTACCAGCCGCCGGAGGCTCCCGAGCTCGGCTTCGCGGGGCTCAGGTCCTGCTCCCGGCGCTGAGCGGCCCGCAGCCAGGCGAGGGCCGCTTCGATGGTGGGAAAGAGACGCATGGCGAGGCCGCGGTTGAAGGCCACGTTCTCGAGGAAGCTCGCCTTCTCGCGCGCGGCGGCCGAGGGGACCCCTGCGATCAGCAGCCCCCGGCCGGCCAGGGTGACGGCGGCATGCTCGCCATACTCGAAGGTGTCCACGGTGTCGGGGAGCGAGAGCTGTTCGCGGCCGTCGATCAGGACGTGACAGAGGCCGGTCTGCTGGAGCGCCTCGAGCAGGCCCCGGAGGGTGCCCTCGAGGTCCTCGCGGGTCACCACTCCCCAGGACCGGACCTGGATCAGACCTTGATCTCCACGCACTTCTACCAGCTCGGGCATCTCGTCTCGCAGATCAACGAATAAGGTGTCGCGGGCCAACTGCTTCGGCGGCAGTGTAGCAGACGCGACAGCCGTTGCAAGCTAGAAGAGACCGACGACCTCGCCGCGCTCGTCGAGATCCACCTGCATGTAGGCCGGCCTGGTTCCCAGCCCCGGCATGGTGCGCATCTCGCCGGCGATGGGATAGATGAAACCGGCCCCGGCCGCCACCCTCGCCTCGCGGACCGGGAAGATGTAGTCCCGCGGCACGCCCTTCCGGGCCGGGTCGTGAGAGATCGACAGGTGGGTCTTGGCCATGCAGATCGGCAGGCCGCCGAAGCCCCGCTTCTCGTATTGCGCGATCTGCTTCTTCGCCTTGGCCTCGAACTCCACCGCCGAGGCGCCGTAGACCTCGCGGGCGAGGATCTCGATCTTCTCGGAGATCGGCAGGTCGAGGGGATAGAGGAACTGGAAGCTCGAGGGCTTCTCGCAGGCGGCCATCACGGCGCGAGCGAGGTCCATCGCCCCCTCGCCGCCGCGCGCGAAGTGGTCGGAGAGCACGGCGTCCTCGGCGCCTGCGGCGAAGGCGGCCTGCCTCACCCGCTCCATCTCGGCAGGCGTGTCGGTGGCGAAGCGGTTGACCGCCACCACCACCGGCACGCCGAAGCGGCGGGCGATCTCGATGTGGCGCACCAGGTTCGGCAGGCCGCTCTCGAGCAGGCCGAGGTTCTCGGTGGTGTAGGCCTCCGGGAGGGGCCGGCCGGCCACCACCGGCGGCCCGTCGCCGTGGGCCTTCAGGGCTCGGATGGTGGCCACCAGCACCACGGCGTTGGGGATCAACCCGCTCGCCCGGCACTTGATGTCGAAGAACTTCTCCATCCCCATGTCCGAGGCGAATCCCGACTCCGTGACCACGTAGTCGGCGAGCTTCAAGGCGATCTGGTCGGCGAGGATCGAGGAGTTGCCGTGGGCGATGTTGGCGAAGGGGCCGGCGTGGATGAAGGCCGGCTGGCCCTCCAGGGTCTGCATCAGGTTGGGCTGGAGGGCGTCCTTGAGCAGCACGGTCACCGCCCCGGCGACCTTCAAGTCCTCGAGCGTCAAGGGCTTGCCCTTGCGATCGGAGCCGAAGACCACCCGCCCGACCCGCGCCCGTAGGTCCTGGAGGCTGGTGGCGAGTGCGAGGATCGCCATCAGCTCCGAGGCGACGCTGATGTCGAAGCTGGACTCCCGGGGCACACCGTCCAGGCTGCCGCCCAGACCGATCACGACGTTGCGCAGGGCCCGGTCGTTGATGTCCATGACCCGCGGCCAGGTGATCGAGTAGGGATCGATGGCCAGGCGCGGCAGCCCGAGCTTCTCGAGGTCCTCGTCGGTCGAGCGGCTCTCGTGGTAGAGCCGGGTGTCGATGGCCGCCGAAGCGAGGTTGTGGGCGATCGAGATGGCGTGGATGTCGCCGGTCAGGTGGAGGTTGAGATCCTCCATCGGGATCACCTGCGAGTAGCCGCCGCCGGCCGCCCCTCCCTTGATGCCGAAGGTCGGTCCCATCGAGGGCTGGCGCAGGCAGCACACGGCCTTCTCCCCCAGCCGGCCGAGCCCCTGGGTGAGGCCGATGGTTGTGGTCGTCTTGCCCTCGCCCAGGGGCGTGGGCGTGATCGCCGTCACGTCGATGTACTTGCCCTGGGGGCGCCCGGCGAAACGCGGGTCGGTCAGGACGGCGAGCTTCACCTTGGTCTTGACGTCACCGAAGGGCACCAGGTGCTCGGGGCCCAGGCCCAGCTGAGCGGCGATCTCGGTAATCGGTTGGGAAGTGGCGCTGCGGGAGATCTCGAGGTCACTGGGAACGGCGGAGGCGGTCTTCGCACCAGAGGACATCCAAGCACCTCATGAGGGAAAAGGGGTTCTCGGCGGTGCGCGGATCCTACACGGAGCGCTTCCGCCTCGCCAGCTATCGCCGGCATTTCCGGGTGCTAAACTGAGCCGTCATCACTTCGAGGACATGCCATGACCCAGCTCACCGTCGCCATCGAGGAGGAAGTGCTCGACCAGGCCAAGAGCCGCGCCGAGCTCGAAGGCACCTCACTGGGCGAACTGGTTCGCGCCTACCTGGCTCGCTACGCGACGACCCCCGAGCGGGAGCGCACGGCCATCGCCGAGGTCTTGGAGCTGGCGAGGAAGTTCGCCGGCGACAGCGGCGGTGCTCGCCCCAGCCGGGAGGAGCTGCATGATCGCGCGGCTCTTCGTTGACTCGAACGTCCTCGTTTACGCCTTCGACGAGTCGGAGCCCGCCAAGCAACATGAGGCTCAGCGCCTGATCAGCGCACATGGCACGGAGCACGAGCTCGTCTTGAGTACCCAGGTCCTCCAAGAGTTCTACGTCAACGTCACTCGGAAGCTCAAGGGGCCGGTCCCGGGGCCCGTGGCTCTCGCTACTGTCGAGCGCTTGGCTGCCTTGCACGTGGAGCAGATCACGCCTCCAATGGTCCTCGCCGCCATCAGGCGCCACCAGTCGGAACAGCTCGCGTTCTGGGATGCCCTCATCCTCGAAGCCGCGCTGGCCGCCCGCTGCCACCGCCTCGTTTCGGAGGACTTCCAGCACGGTCGCCGTTACGACGACCTCGTGATCGAGAACCCTTTTCTGATCTGAACGAAAACGGCCCGCTCAGGGTCGCCGAGCGCAACATCGGCCTCGTCCTGGATACGCAGGGCTACCCGGCAACGGTCCTCGACTCAACGTGGGACACCACGCCAGCCGACTCCCGCCACCAGGGCAGTCAATCGATCAGCGGAAGATCGTCAAGCTCAAGGGATAGCTCCACACCTCGCCGTCGTTGGCTTTGACGGCGCCGATGATCGGATAGATCAGGCCCAGGGCGAGGAGCAGGAACAGGAACGGCAATCCGATCAACACGATCGAGAGGATGCCGAAGGCCAGCAAGTAGATCAGGGACGAGATGACCCAGTTGGCCACCACTTTTCCGTGGGCGTCCAGGCCCGGGAGCTGGTCCTTCTTCAACTGCCAGATCAAGATCGGAGCGACCAGGCCGACGATCGGCACGACGTAGCCGGCCAGGGTGGATAGGTGCAGGAACATCGCCCATTGGCGCTTCTCCTGCTCGAGCATTGCGGTCTCCATGGGGTCCTCCCGCCGGCCGTCGGTGGCCGGCACATCCCTACCTACGCAGCATGCGGAGTCCTGTTCCAAAGCGCGGCTCAGAGGAGCCCTTCTCCGTCTTCCGGCCGCGGCAAGCTGAGATGAGAGAGCTGCTCGTAGAGGGCGACCCGGCGCGTGGCCTCCTGCTGGGCCAGGGCTGAGAGCCGGCGGAAGCGCTCCGGGTCCCGCTTCTCCACCATGCGGAAGCGGGCCTCGTTCTGGGTGTAGCTCGACACCGGCGCTCGCCCCCCGGCGGCGTCGAGCCGGAGGGGAGGCTCCCCCGCCGCCACCCGCCGCGGGTCGAAGCGGAACAGGGGCCAGAGGCCGGCGTCCACCGCCAGCTTCTGCTGGTTGCAGCCGAGCTCCAAGTCGTAACCATGGGCGATGCAGTGGCTGTAGGCGATCACCAGCGACGGGCCCGGGTAGGACTCCGCCTCCAGCAGGGCCTCGACGGTCTGGTTGATGCGCGCCCCGAAGGCGATGCGCGCCACGTAGACGTGGCCGTAGCTCATGGCGAGCAGGCCGAGGTCCTTCTTGCCCACCTCCTTGCCGGCGGTGGCGAACTTGGCGGCGGCGCCCAGGGGGGTGGCCTTGGACTGCTGGCCGCCGGTGTTGGAGTAGACCTCTGTATCGAGCACCAGGACGTTGACGTCGCGGTGTTGGGACAGCACGTGGTCGAGGCCGCCGAAGCCGATGTCGTAGGCCCAGCCGTCGCCGCCCACCAGCCAGACGCTCTTCTTGACCAGCGCCTCGGCGACCGCCGCGAGCCGCCACGCCGCCGGCGAGTCCAGCCGGGAAAGCCGGCCCAGCAGCTCGGCCACCCGCTCTCGCTGGGCCGCGATGCCGTTCTCGCTGCCCTGCTCGGCCGCCAGCAGGCCGGCCACCAGGGTCTCGGGCAGCTCGGCGCCGAACTCCGCCAAGAGATGCTCGGCGAGCCGCCGGTGGTGATCGAGGGCGAGGCGGTAGCCGAAGCCGAACTCGGCGTTGTCCTCGAAGAGGGAGTTCGACCACGCGGGACCGCGGCCCTCGCGGTTGACCGTGTAGGGGGTGGTGGGCAGGTTGCCACCGTAGATCGACGAGCAGCCAGTGGCGTTGGCAATCAGCAGCCGGTCTCCGAAGAGCTGGGTGAGCAGCTTGACGTAGGGAGTCTCGCCGCAGCCGGCGCAGGCTCCCGAGTACTCGAAGAGGGGCTGGAGCAGCTGCGAGCCCTTGGCGTCGAGGCGCCCGACGCGGTCGCGATCGAGCTCCGGCAGGCCGAGGAAGAACCGGTACTTCTCCCGCTCGGCCTCGCGGTGCTCGGCGAGCGGCGCCATGTTGATCGCCTTCAGCCGCGGATGCGTGCGGTTCTTGGCCGGGCAGATGGCCACGCAGAGGTGGCAGCCGGTGCAGTCCTCCGGGGCCACCTGCAGCGTGTAGAGCATCCCCTGGTGGTCGTGGCCCCGGGTGGGCACGCCGACGAAGCCTTCCGGTGCCCCGGCGTGGCGCTCCTCGGCGTAGACCTTGGGCCGGATCGCCGCGTGGGGGCAGATCAACGCGCATTGATTGCACTGGATGCACACCGCGGGATCCCACAAGGGGATCTCGTGGGCGATGGCCCGCTTCTCCCACTGGGAGGTCGAGGTCGGCCAGGTGCCGTCGACCGGGAAGGCCGACACCGGCAACAGGTCTCCCTTGCCGGCCATCATCACGGCGGTGACCCGCTGGACGAAGTCGGGCGCCGCCTCGGGCACGAGGGGCGGGCGGACGCGCGTGGCGAGCGCGGCCGCCGGCACCGCCACCTCGTACAGATGGGCCAGGGTCTGCTCCACCGCCGCGAAGTTCTGCTCGATCACCACCCTTCCCCGCTTGGCGTAGGTCTTCTCGATCGACTTCTTGATCTGGTCGATCGCCTGGTCGCGCGGCAGGACGTCAGAGAGGGCGAAGAAGCAGGTCTGCATGATTGAGTTGATGCGCCCGCCGAGGCCGGCCTGTCGCGCTACCCGCTCGGCGTCGATGACCCAGAAGCGCAGGCCCTTGCCGGCGATCTGCTCCTGGACCTCCCGCGGCAGCCGGTCCCACACCTCGCCCGGGCCGGCCGGAGTATTGAGCAGGAAGGTGCCGCCGGGGGCCGCCAGCTCGACCATCTCGAAACGCTCCATGAGCTCCGGCTGGTGGCAGGCCACGAAGTCGGCGCGGCGGATCAGCGAGGTGGAACGGATCGGCCGCGGTCCGAAGCGCAGGTGGGAGACCGTCACCGCCCCGGCCTTCTTGGAGTCGTAGACGAAGTAGCCCTGGGCGAACAGCTCGGTCTCCTCGCCGATGATCTTGATGGTGTTCTTGTTGGCCCCCACCGTGCCGTCCGAGCCGAGGCCGAAGAACAGGGCCCGCACCACACCGGGGGCCTCGAGGTCGAAGTCGTCGTCCCAGGGCAGGGAGGAGTGGGTGACGTCGTCGACGATGCCGAGGGTGAAGTGGCGCTTCGGCCTCGCCGCGCCGAGCTGCCGGTACACGGACCGCACCATCCCCGGTGTCAGCTCCTTCGAGGAGAGCCCGTAGCGGCCGGCGATCACCCGCGGCGGCTGGACGAAAGGGGACTGCTCCTCCTGCTGGGCCTCGACCAGGGCGGCGAGGACGTCGAGGTAGAGGGGGTCACCGGGGGCCCCGGGCTCCTTGGTGCGGTCGAGGACGGCGATGGACTGGACGGTCTTCGGCAGGGCGGCGAGCAGGGCGTTGCCGTCGAAAGGCCGGTAGAGCCGCACCTTGATCAGGCCGACCTTCTCGCCCTGGGCCTCCAGCCAGTCGACGGTCTCGTGGGCGGTCTCGGCCCCCGAGCCCATCATCACGATGACCCGCTCGGCCTGCGGGTGGCCGACGTAGTCGAAGAGGCGGTAGAAGCGGCCAGTGGCGGCGGCGAAGTGGGCCATCGCCCGCTCGAGGATGCGCGGGCACTCGAGGTAGAAGCGGTTGGCGGCCTCGCGGGCCTGGAAGAAGGTGTCCGGGTTCTGCGCCGCGCCGCGCAGCACTGGCCGGTCGGGGGTCAGGGCCCGCTGGCGGTGGGCCCGGATCAGCTCGTCGGGGAGCAGAGAGAGGAGGTCCTCGTCGGACAGCTCCTCGATCTTGGCCACCTCGTGAGAGGTGCGGAAGCCGTCGAAGAAGTGCAGGAAGGGCACCCGCGAGGCCAGGGTGGCGGCGTGGGCCAGGGCGGCGAAGTCGTGCGCCTCCTGCACCGAGCCCGAGCAGAGCAGGGCGAAGCCGGTCTGGCGCACGGCCATGACGTCCGAGTGATCGCCGAAGATCGACAGGGCGTGAGTGGCCACCGTGCGTGCCGCCACGTGCAGCACGCAGGGGTTGAGCTCGCCGGCGATCTTGTAGAGATTGGGGATCATCAGCAGCAGGCCCTGCGAGGCCGTGAAGGTGGTGGTGAGAGCGCCGGTCTGCAGGGCGCCGTGCACGGTGCCGGCGGCGCCGGCCTCGGACTGCATCTCGATCACCTCGGGCACGATGCCCCACAGGTTCTTGCGCCCCTCGGCCGACCAGGCGTCGGCCAGCTCGCCCATGGGGGATGCCGGCGTGATCGGGTAGATGGCGATGACCTCGTTGGCCCGGTGGGCCACCGAGGCGACCGCCTCGTTGCCGTCGACGGTGATGGTTCGGCGCGTGGTCATCGGCTTCTCCCTCGGGAGCCTTCTTACCATCGGGGTCCCCGGCGAGCCCCGTCTGGGCGGGTGGGCCGGGGGATCACCTGCGGAGAGGTCGTGACCTCCCTGCTAAAAGCGCCACCCCTCCGGACGGGGGGCCGACCACCCGGAATGCCGTTTCCGACGCGCTCGACACCCGCTAGCTTGGGACCAAAGTGCGGTCCCGCGGGGGCTGCCAAAGGAGGCTTCCATGGCGAATGGGACCCGCTCAGCGGACAGCAGTCCCGCCACTCCCGAGCCGGTGGACGACAGCGAGGCGAAGGCCCGGACCGCCCGAGAGCAGGCCACCCGCGAGGCCGCCCGGCTGGTGCGGGTGGCGGTCGAGGCGGTGACCGAGGTGGAGCTGGAACCGGGCGCTTCGATCGATCCCCCGAGCCACCGGCCGCCAGCCAAGGCCAAGCCCTAGGACCGCACCTCTGCCACCCACCGCTGCTTCTCTACTTCCGGCAAGAACGACTGTTCGAAGGACGCGGCGACCAGCTCGGTGAGGTCGGCTCCCTCCCAGCCGAAGGTCTCGGCGAGGTCGAGCAGCTCGTCGGTCAAGGTGGTGCCGAAAAGCGGTGGATCATCGGAGCCCACGGAGAGGGGCACCCCGGCGGCGCGCAGGCGCGCGATGGGATGAGAGGCGAGGTCCGGGTAGACCCCGAGGCGGAGGTTCGAGGTCGGGCAGACCTCCAGGGGCACCCGGCGGCGGGCCAGCTCGGCGACCAGGACGGGATCCTCGATCGAGCGCACGCCGTGGCCGATGCGCTCGGCCCCCAGCAGGTCGAGGGCCCGCCACACCGAATCGGGGCTGCCGTGCTCGCCGGCATGAGCCACCCGGTGGTAGCCGCCAGCCGCCACCGCCTGGTAGTGCCCGACGAAAGGATCCGGCGGGAAGCCGGTCTCCATGCCGCCGAGGCCGAGGGCGAGGACGCCGCCGGTCTCCCCGGCCGGTGGCGAGCCGAGGATCCACTCGACCGTCCAGTCGGCCCGCTCCGGGGGAGCATTGCGCACGATGTCGGGGATGAAGCCCAGCCTCACTCCCCAGCGCCGGGCCCCCTCCGCCGCCGCCTCGCTCAAGGCCTGGCGGATGGCCTCGCCGTCGCCGCCGTTCGCGAGGTGGGTGGAGATGGTGAAGTGCACCTCGCTCCAGACGATCCGCTGGCGGGCCTGTTCGGCGAGGAAGTCCAGGCAGAGGGTGTGGAAGTCCTCGGGGTCCTTGAGACAGCGCGAGCAGGTCAGGTAGACCTCGACGAAGTGGCGGAAGTCGCGGAAGCGGAACCACTCCGCGAGGCCCGCCTCGTCGCGGGCCGGCAGCTCGACACCGTGGCGGCGCGCCAGGTCGAGCAGGGTGCGGGGGGCGATCGAGCCCTCGAGATGGACGTGCAGCTCGGCCTTGGGCAGGCCGGCCAGCAGGGCGGCCAACCGCCGACGCCGGCTCCCGGGGCCGGCGGGCGCGGTCATCGCGGGCGCAGCCGCTCGCGCAGCCGCTCGATCACCAGCGGAGGGATCAGCCCTTCGAGGTTGCCGCCCAGGCCGAAGACTTCCTTGACCAGCCGGCTCGAGAGGTAGCTGAACTCCTGGCTCGGCATCATGAAGACGGTCTCGACGTTCGGGTTGAGGCGCCGGTTCATCAACGCCATCTGAAACTCGTACTCGAAGTCCGAGACCGCGCGCAGGCCGCGGATCACCGTGCGCGCCCGCATCCGGGCCATGAAGTCGACCAGCAGGCCCGAGAAGCTGACCACCCGGCAACCGGGGCGATCGGCGAGCAGCTCGCCGATCATGGACACCCGCTCTTCACTCGAAAAGAGAGCGCTCTTCGACTCGTTGTGCAGCACGGCCACGATCACCTTGTCGAAGAGGGGGCGGCAGCGGTCGATGATGTCCAGGTGCCCGTTGTGGATGGGGTCGAAGCTACCGGCGTAGACGGCGACCCGGGCGCTCATCGCGCCGGCTCCGAGAGGTCGAAGGTGACGACGTTCCACGACGCATCGGTGGCCCGCAGCACGCGGAAGGTGCCAGGCGGGGGAGCGGGCAGCTCGACCGTCTCGGCGCGCCCGTCGAGCAGGCCATCCGCGACCTCGACAGCGCGCCAGGGTCCGCCGCCGTCCGAGACCACCAGCTCCTTCAAGGGGCTCGAAGCGTCGCGGAGGGTGAGGCGGAGCTTGCCCCCCCTCTTCTCCACCGACGCGAGCTCCGGGGGCGTGTGGTCGACGGCGACCGGCGAGGTCACCTCCTCGCTGCTCAACCGCTCGGTGCCCTCGGTGCCCTGCTCGCTGGCGACCAGGCGGAAGCGGTAGGGGCCGTCGGGCAGGGATTGCACGTCGAAGCTGAAGGAAGTCCCCTGCAGTCCCTCGGCCACCGGCAGCCAGGCCTCGGGCCTGCCCTCGGGGCGGACTTCCAGGGCGAAGCGGAGCGGGTCGCCGTTGGGGTCCGAGGCCTCCCACTTCAGGGTGCGGTAGCCGTGCTTCCACAGGGTCTTCTGCCTGCCCTCTTCGGCGCCATCAGCCGGGACGAGGGAGGTGAAGATGCCATCCCGGTTGGGATGGGCCGGCTCGAAGGTCTGGTTGCCCGGGTTGAAGCCCGCCGGCACCACGATCTGGCCGGGCTCGAGCACGGTCACGGACTTGATCTGGGGCCGTAGGTTCTGCTGCCGGTACGAGACCTCGACCGCGGTGAGGGTCGGGGTGGCCTTCGACGTGCCCACCAGCTCCGCCCGCCACTGGAGGAAGCGCCCGGGCGGCACGGCGGCGAGGGCGACCTCCTCCCCCGGGGCGGCTTCGGTCCAGGGCGACCAACTGTCATCCGGCTCCTGCGAGTGGCCGCTGCGCACGGCGAAGCTGAGCTTCGCTCCGGGCGGCAGATCACCCTCCCAGCGCAGGCGCCCGAAACGGGCGATCTGGCCGGCGTCCGCCACCGCGGAAGCGTAGGTGCCTCGCCGTTCGCCGCTCGCGGACGGGCGGTAGAGGGCGGCGGCGTTGGTGGTGGCCAGCGCCAAGCCGTCCGGCCCGGGCAGCAGGGCCACCAGCTGGCGATCCTCGACCTGCGCCACCAGGCTCGAGAGACGGCCGTCGAAGCTGTAGAGCCCGCCGTCCATGCCGGTGGCGATCCACAGCTTGCCGCCCTGCCAGGCGAGGGCGTAGACGGTCTCCTGCTCGAGGCTCGTCGCGGCCTCGACCGCGCCGCCGGGGTAGAGGCGCAGGATCTGGCTGCGCGGCCCCTTGCCGCTCGGGCGGCCGCCACCTCCGCTCGCCTCCCCTTCCTCGACCACGGTCGCGCTGCCTCCCCCGCCACCGCCGCCTTCTGCCGGGGCCGCTGCATCGGCCGCGGGCTTCGGCGTCTCATGGGCCAACAGGCTAGCCTCGGAGCCCACGGCCGCCGCCCACAGGGAGCCGTCCGGGGAGAGCGCCAGGGCGGCGATCTCCGGCTGGCTGGCGTCGTAGAGGGTCGCCAACTTGCCGTCCTTGCCCAGCCGCAGCACCAGGCCGCCCTCGGCGGTGCCGAGATAGATCTCGCCGGAGGGCGCCACCAAGAGGCTGCGCAGGTGCTCCTGGCCCTGCTCGAGCAGAGTCTCCGCCTGGCCCGCCCCCTTCACCCGGAAGAGCCGGGAGGCGGCGCCGGTCGCAACCAGCAGGCTGCCGTCCTTTTCGAGGGCGAGGGCCCAGACGTAGGTCTGGCCGGGATCGAAGTAGACCTCGCCGGAGCTTCCCCGCAGGCGGTAGACCTTGCCCTGGGGCGACGTGCCGGCGTAGACCGTACCGTCCGGCGCCACGGCCAGGGCGAAGACCGCCGGCTCGGGGGCGACGAAGAGGGTCTCGACCTTGCCGCTGCGATCGACCTTGAGCACCCGGCCGTCGTTGCCGGTGCCCACCACCCAGCCGTCCGGATGGTTGGCTGCCGAGAGCAGGAAGGGTTCCTCGATGGCTCCCACGCGGGCGTAGGAGTCGGCCAGGGCCACCCTCCCGAGCTGGTCGAGGCTGACGCCTTCGAGGGTGCCGACGAGAAAGTCCTCCCGCGTGCGGGTCTCGAAGATCTTGACGGGCGCCGCCGAGGCCGCCGTGGCCCCGAAGGCGAAAAAAACCGGCCCGCACCCGGCGAGCGCGGCGAGAGCGACCAGCCACTTCATCGTGTCCCCTTTCCCTCCCGGTCGATCAGGATCTCCACCCGCGCCAGCCCCGACACCGGCGTATCGAGGGGCCGCGCTTCCTCCTGCACCACCGCCGAGCGCAGCCCGGCGGCCCGAGTCAGGGCGGTGGGCTCGGGGGCCAGCAGGGAGCGGGCCGTGCCGGGGAGCTGGGGCATGGGCCGGCCGTCGAAGGCGAGCCCGCGGCCCGGCACCACGCCGAGCACCACCAGCTGACGCCGCGAGCGCAGCGTGCGCAGCAGGTCGAGCACTTCCTCGACGCTGCGCGGCTGGCGGGGCTCGAGGCCCAGTCGGGCCGCACGGACGCTGGCGCCGTCACCGACCAGCAAGGTGTAGCGGCCCTCGGGCAGCTCCGGCGGCAGCGTCAGCTCGAGGCTCTCCCGCCAGCTCTCCCCTTCCGGAGTGCGCAGGTCGACGGTCAGCCGCAGCCGCTCCCCGGGCCGGGCCCGGGCGCGGTCGGCATGGGCACCGGTGACCGCCACCAGGCGCGTGCCCTCGGCCAGCCCGACCTCCACCTCGATGTCCTCGAGGGCCACCTCCGCCAGTCCATGGTTGAGCAGCTGGTCGGCGATGCCGAGCAGGAACGAGACGCAGTCCAGTGCCGAGCGCTCGCCCGCGAAGCTCTGGGCCACGCGGACCTCACCATGTCCGGAGACCCGGAAGCGAGCGGCGAGGTCCACCTGCTGATCACCCCTCTGCTTGGCCACCACCTCGACGGCGCCGAAGACGGCCGTGGCCAGCAACGAGGGCAGGTATTCGGCCAAGTCCGTGGCCAGGAAGACGCGGAACTCCCGCGGCGTCTCCCCGGTCATCCGGATCACCACCGGCACCGTGGGGGCCTTGCCGCCGAGCCGGCCCACCAGCCCCGGCCGCCGGTCTTGCACGATCGCGCCCACCACCGGTCCCAGATTGGTCAGCTTGAAGCTCGCGTCCATGGTCGGCACGACGGTGATCACCTCGCCCGCAGCCATGGGCAAGCTCAGGCTGCCGGAGCCGACGAAGGGGTGGCCGAAGGCGAGCACCGTGTCGCCGAAGCGATCGGTGACCGTGCCCATGGCCGCGAGCTGAAGGTCTCCTCCCACCAGCACCGCGCCGACCACCCCTCCGGGCTGGAGCTCGAGCCGGCCCTGAGCGGCGCTCAGCCCCGAGCCGGCCGAGCCCATCCCACCCAAGGCTTCGGCGAGCAGCGCGCTCGAGCGCTCGCCGAAGCCGCTGCCCGCGAAGAGCAGGGGCGAGACGCCCATCGCCGGCCGTCGGAGCAGCCGCGAGAGCTCGGTGGTGAGCAGGTCGGGAGGCCAGGTCAGGGAGGCGAG
>JBIOYC010000243.1:0-3429 GCA_044869955.1 Thermoanaerobaculia bacterium
CACGCAAGACCCTTCACGGAGGAAGAGCATGCAGAGGTGGATTCTCTCTCTCGCCCTGGCCCTGCTCGCCGCGGGCCCCGCCCTGGCCACCACCGGTGTGGCCTTCGTCCACGGCACCGGCCAGCAGACCGACGCCCTCGACGATTACTGGAAGGCCGAGTTCGTCAATTCGGTGCGCCAGGGGCTGCCGGACACCAGCAAGTACGTGGTGATCAACTGCGATTTCACCCAGTACATGTGGACCTCGGGGGCTGCCGGCTGTTTGGCCACCCAGCTCCACAACTTCATCACCACCAAGGGAATCACCGATCTGGTGGTGATCACCCACTCGAACGGCGGCAACGTCATGCGGTGGATCCTCTCGAACCCCACCTGGGACAGCCGCTACCCGACGATCATCTCGCGCATCCGTTGGGTCAACGCCCTCGCCCCGTCCAGCCTGGGAACGCCCCTGGCGGACGCGGTGACCAGCGGCACGATCTTCGAGCAGGCGGTGGGCTGGCTATTGGGCTATGGCAACGACGCCGTGAAGATGCAGCAGACCAGCTGGATGGCCTCCTACAACTCGACTTGGCTCTACGGCACGGCTGGACGCCCGGCCCTGCCGAAGGGCTTCTGGGACGTGGTGGGCAGCGACGTCGAGACGGCGGTCTGGGATCCGGACAGCTACTGCGGCGGCTATGACTTGAACCTCGGCCTCGAGGTCACCCAGGCCTGGCTCGCCAGCTGCTCCGACGGCTTCCTCAACTGCACCAGCCAGGCCGGAGCCGGCACCGTGTGGTTCTACGACACCTCGGTCACGGCCGGGGCCGAGCCCCTTTCTCACAACCAGAGCCGGCGCAAATGCTTCGGGCTCGACGTGATCCTGCGCAACGACCTGTAGGAGGAGACGACCATGAGAATCGCTCACTTCGCCGCCTCCCTGGGCCTCGCCGCCCTGCTCGCCGTTCCCGCGGCCACCGAGGCTCAGCTGCTCGCCGCCCGCCCCGGGGACCTCGCTCCCTCGCGCCTGATGGCGCCCCCCGCCGGGCTCCTGCTCAACGAGAGCCGGGACGCCGTCTCTTTCGCCTGGCCCCTGCCCGCCGAGCAGGCCCTCGCCGGGGGCATCCCGGCCGTCGCGGCCAGGAGCCGCGAGTACTGGCTCCGCCTCTCCGCCGAAGAGCTGGTGCGGGGGGTAGCCCTGCCGACCACCGCCCCGCGCGCCTTGATCCGCATCCACCCCGCCGCCGACGACCGCGAGGCCTCCTCGGCTCCTGCCGTCGACCCCGCCGCCGTGGTCGTCACCGACGCCGCCGGCCGCCGCTTCGAGAATGGCCGCGGCATGGAGCTGCTGGTCGGTGAAGCCGAGCTGCAGGCCGCCGGGGTGCCTTTCCCCGCCGGTACCACCGCCTTCCGGCTCGACGCCGAAGTCGGCTCCGGCCTGCTGCGGCTGGCCGCCCCGGACCTCGGCGCGGAGCCGGCGACGCTCTACCTGGTGCACGTCTTCGAGCCCGAGAGCGCTGTCGAGCTGGCGGTCTCCTTGCCGAAGAGCCTCTACCTCCACGGCGACTCCGTGGCCGTCGACCTGACCGCCTCTGCCGCCGGCAAGGCCCTGCCGCTCACCGGCGCCACGGCTTTCGTCACCTCGCCCTCGGGCCGGGCCTGGTCGGTGCCGCTCACCGGCAGCAACGGCCGGCTCAAGGGCGGCCTGCGCCTGGACGCTCGCGAGCGCGCCCAGGGGGGCCTGTGGGAGGTGCACGTGGTCGCCGACGGCTCCGCCGGCGAGGCGAAGTTCGTGCGCAACGCCCGCGCCGCCTTCGCGGTGGCCCTGCCGACCGCTCGCCTCTCCGGTGGGGCGAAGGTGGCCAAGGAGTCGACCGGCCTCGCCCTCAAGCTCGAGGTCGAGACCGCCGCCGCCGGCCGCTTCGAGGTGCGCGGCGTGCTCTACGGCCGCGACGCCCGCGGCGAGGCCCGGCCCCTCGCCCAGACGGATGCCGCCGCCTGGCTCGAGAAGGGCGCCGGCAGCCTCACCCTGCGCGTCCCCGCCGAGCTGTTGGCGGGCTCCACCCTCACCGCCCCCTACGAGCTGCGTCACCTCGAGCTGATCGATCAGGGGCGGATGGGCCTGCTCCATCGGCAAGATCTGGCCCTCTCCGCCATCGCGCCGTGAGTGGCGCGCTCGAACGAGCTAAGATGATCGGCGGTCTCCCCGAGGAGGCCGCCGCTGTCGTCTTCAGCCATGTCCATCGACCCGATCACCGCTCGCGCCCAGCTGCTGGCTCTCTTCGAGAAGCCGGAGCCCGAGATCGACCTCGCCCGGGCGGCGCTCCTGGTCAGCGCCGAGCTGGTGCCAGGGGTGGAGATCGAGGCCTGCCTCGACGAGATCGATCGCATGGCCGACGAGGTCCGTCCGCGCCTCGCCGGCTGCCGCTCGGACCTCGATCAGCTGCTGGCCCTCAATCACTACCTCTTCTCCGAGCTCGGCTTCCGCGGTAACGAGGACGACTACTACGACCCGCGGAACTCCTTCCTCCACGAGCTGCTCGCCCGCCGGCTGGGCATCCCCATCTCCCTCGCCGTGGTGACCATCGAGGTCGGCCGGCGCATCGGGGTGCCGATCGAAGGCATCGCCTTCCCGGGGCATTTCCTGGTCCGCCACGCCCGCCAGCGCTACCTGATCTTCGATCCCTTCCACGGCGGCGAGGTGCTCACCCTGACCGAGTGCGCCGAGCTGTTCTCGCGCGTGGCCGGCGCCGACGACGGCTTCGAATCGCGCTACCTGCAGCCGGCCGGGGCGCGCGAGATGATGGTGCGGCTGGTGACCAACCTGAAGAGCATCTTCTTGAAGCAGAACCGGGTGGCGGAGGCCCTGCGGATGGTCGAGCTGCTGCTCTGCCTGCAGCCGGGGGATCCCCAGAACCTGCGCGATCGGGGCCTGCTGCGGGTGCAGTCCGGCGAGCTCGGCTCCGGCATCGAGGACCTCGAGACCTACCTCGCCCTCGACCCCGAGCCCCCCGACCAGCAGACCGTAGAAGCCCTCATCGCCCGCGCCCGCGAAGGCTCACCCACGGTTCATTGACGGCTCCGGCGCCGCGCGCCGCCCGCTCCGAGCCACCAGCCACACCCCCGCGAGCACCACCAGGCCGCCGAGCAGCAGGCCCGAGGAGGGTTTGCGGCCGAGCCATAGCCACTCCGAGAGGATGGCCAGGGGCGGGTTCAGGAAGGTGAAGGAGGAAGCCGTGGTGGCCGGCAGCACCTCGAGGGCGACCGACCACAGCCAGTAGCCGAGCAGGGTGCAGGCGAGCGAGAGGAAGGCCACCGCCAGGTAGCGGTGCAGCGGCCAGGCCAGCACCTTGGTCCACAGCCCGGGGTGGAACGCGGCGAGGGGCAGCACCGGCAGACCGGCCACGGCGAGGGTGGTCAAGGTGAGGTGGAAGGGCGAGAAGCGGC
>JBIOYC010000244.1:0-13219 GCA_044869955.1 Thermoanaerobaculia bacterium
GCCGAGGTCATCGGCCTCGAGCCGAGGGGAGAGGATGCGGTGCTCGACGGGCATCGAGGGGGAGTCTATGCGCCCGGGGCGCTCAGACGAAGAGGTCGTCGTCCCAGGGATCGCGATTGGTCTTCGACGACAGCATCCGCACCTTGCGCTCGATCATGGCGATCAGCCAGGCCTCGCGATTGCGGATCGTTTCCCAACGCCAGACCAGGACGGCCAGGGTCTCGGCGAGGATCGCCTCGGCGTCGCTCTTGGCCACGCCGTGGGCGGCGAACAGCTCCTCGATTCGGCCCCTTACCGATTGGAGGAACTCAGCCAGCCGGCCAGGCGTCTTGCTCGTTGTCATCGTGCATCGCCGGCGGCAGGAGGTGGGGATGGACGCGGGGGCATCTTAGCAGCCCGGGCCCCCCCGGCGACGCTCTCAGAGTCGGGCCAGCCGCTGCAACGCCAACCGCAGGAGCTCCTGGAAGGTGAGCTCGGGATTCTCGCGGCGAAGGTCCGCCACCGCCTTCTCCGCGGCGGCCGGCTTGTAGCCGAGATTGCTCAGGGCGGAGACCACGTCCCGGTCCGCGTCGATGGTGCCGGTCGAGGGGACGTCGTCGCCGAGGTCGTCCAGGCGCTCGCGCAGCTCGACGACCAGACGCTCGGCGGTGCGTCGACCGATGCCCGGGATGCGCGTCAGGCGCAGGGGGTCCCCGGCGCGCAGGGCCGCCACCAACTCGTCGGCGGGCAGGCCGGAGAGGATCCCCCGCGCGAGGCGCGGTCCGACGCCGGAGACCGTGATCAGCCGCTCGAAAAGGAGCTTTTCCCGCTCGGTCCAGAAGCCGAACAGAGCGAGCTCACCCTCCCGCAGGTGGGTGTGGACGTAGACGCCGACGGTGCCGCCGCCGGCGCGCTCGAGCTCGTAGTAGGTGGAGAGGGGGATGGAGACCGCGTAGCCGACTCCCCCAACGTCGAGGAGCACCGAGTCGAGACGGAGGGCGAGGGGAACGCCACGCAGGTAGCCGATCACCAGGACCCCCCGTCTCGAACGACCTAACCCTCCGCGTCCGGCTGGTCGATGCCGAAGCGGGTCAGGAAGGTCGGGTTCCAGGTCGGCGACAGCTCGCGGCGACGGTTGGTCAGCAGCGAGGACAGGAGGCGGTTGACCTCCTCGCGCTCCACGCTCGCCCGGGTGGTCTCCTTGGCTGCCTCGAAGCCCGCGCGATTCCAGGTCTTGCGGTCCACTACCTGGAAAAGGACACCGCCAGTGCGCGTGCTGATCGGCCCGCCGACACCGCCCGCGGGCAGGGCGAGGGCCGCTTCGGCCAGCCCCGAGACGACCCCCAGGGCCCCGACCGGCTGGCCGGCGCCGAACTCCTCGCTCTCCTTGACCTCGGCCCCGAGCTCGGTGGCGAGCTGGTCGAAGCCCTTACCGGCCGCGACCTCGGTCCGCGCGGCCTCCAGCCGAGCGCGCACCCGCTCGTCCTGCTTCTTGCGCGCCACGGCCGCCCGCACCTGGCCCGTGACCTCGGACAGCTCCGGGATCCGCGGCACCTTGATCTCGTCGACGCGCAGGACTAGCCAGCCGCGGGGGATCTTGATCGGGTCGGACAGCTCGCCGACCTTGAGGGAGAAGGCGGCCTGGGCGAACTCGGGAACCCGGCCGACGTTGGGCACGGGGTCCTTCTCGCCGAAGGGGGAGACCTTCTCGAATGCGTAGTAAGGGGCCTCCGCGGCGAGGGCCTTGAGCTTCTCGTCGCTGGTCAGCCGGTCGTCTTTGATGCGCTTGGCGACCGCCCTCCCTCGGCTCTCGGCCTCGGCCTGCGCCCGCTCGCTCTGCAGCCGGGCGCGGATCAGGTTCTTGACCTCCTCGAACGGTCGCAGGCCGCCGGCCTTCTTGGCCAGAGCCTCGATCAGGTGGTAGCCGAAGGACGTCTTGACCGGTCCGACCAGCTGGCCGATCTCGGCACCGTAGGCGGCTTGCTCGAATTCCGGCACCATGCGGCCCCGGCCGAAGAAGCCGAGGTCGCCCCCGCGATCCTTCGAGCCCGGATCCTCGGACACCGCCGCCGCGACCTTGGCGAAGTCCTCACCGCCGGCGAGGCGCCGCTTCGCGGCCTCGATGGCCGCCAGCGCCAGCGCGTCGGTGCGCTGGTCGTCCACCTTGACCAGGATGTGGCGGGCGCGGACCTGCTCCTCCTGGGTGAACTCGTCGCGGTGCTCCTCATAGTAGGCGGCGAGCTCCGAATCGCTGACCTCGAGCGAGGCCCGCAGCTTGTTCTGGTCGACCAGGAAGTAGGAGACGCCACGCTGCTCTGGCTTGCGGTACTCCTCGCGGTGGGCCTCGAAGTAGGGGGCCAGCTCGGCGTCGGCCACCGTCACCTCGTTGGCGAACCGGTTTGCCGGCAGCTCCAGGTAGCGGATCTTGGCCTTCTCGACGTCCTTGCGATACCGAGCCTCGACCTCGTCATCGGAGACGTAGATGTTCGCCGCCAGGGCGGAACGCAGCTTGTCGACAAGCATGTTCTCGCGATAGGCCCGCTCGAAGGCGGCGGCGTTCGGGTACCCGTTCATGCGCACGAAGCGGTTGTATTGCTCCTCGGAGACGAGCTTGCCGTTCTCGTCGCGCAGGAACTCCCGCAGCGCGGCCTTGATCTCGGCGTCGCTCACCGTGAGGCCGAGGCGCCGGGCTTCCAGGGCGAGGATCTTGTGGCTCATCAGCTGCTGCAGAGCCTGCCGAGGCAGACCGAGCTGGCGGGCGAAGTCGGCGTTGAACTGCTCACCCAGCGAGCGTCGATAGCTCTCGGTCAGATCGTCGTAGGCGCGCCGGTACTCTTCGAGACTGATCGCCTCACCGTCGAGCCAGGCGATGTCGCGCTCCTTGCTCGGGTCGCCGGGTCCACCGCAGGTGCTGGGAAGCACGGTCAAGCCCAGGACGAACGCAGCCACCACGAGCCACAGCGTCCATTTCAGGCTTCTAAAATTTTCACGCATGTGCTGAAGCATAGATCTCCCCTAGTGCCCAATGAGGACCCGCCACTGTAGCAGCACACCCAGGGAGCGGCAAGGCCAGCCGGAGAGGGGCTTCGCTGGCCCTGCGCTAAACCCTTGCTCAACAGTAGGTTGTGGTATATTTCCTGGCCTTCTGGAGCAACCCGTTGCCCGCCGCTCGCCGCAACACACAACACGCCTACTGGTACAGCATCTCAGTGGACTCGCTGAGAGCCCTGGTGTCCTTCATGGTCCTGCTGGTCCTGGGGGTGCTGGGTTTCATCGCCTACCGGGCCTGGGAGCGAGACTACGTGCGCCGCGAGGCCGAACGAGCCATCGAGGAGGCCAGCACGCTGATCGCCGAGCTGGGCCGCCGGGAGGGCGTGGTGCCTTACGCGCAGGAGCTTCACACCGCGGAACAGACCGTCCAGGAGGCGAGCGCGCAGTACGAGGGGGGGGAGTATCGCCAGTCCCTGGCCAGCGCCACCAGCGCGCTCACCCTGCTCGACGTGGTCACCGGAGCCCTCTCGACGGGGCGGCGGGCGGGTGATGCCCAGTTCCTCGCCGTGGGGGGGGCGGTGAGCTTCCGCAGCGGCGAGGACGGCGACTGGCAGGCGGCGCGCCCGCGACGTGCCCTGGCGGTCGGCGACTACGTGCGCACGGGCGAGAACGGCTCCGCGCAGATCGTGTTCTCGAACGGCACCCTCTACACCGTGCGACCCAACACCCTGTTCCGGCTCTCTCAGACGCGCTCGGCATCGGGTCGGGAGGAGCAGGCGATCCGCATGGACTACGGGTGGGTCAACCTGGCGACCAGCCAGCGGGAGAGCAACGTCTCGACGCCCGAGGCGGAAGCCTGGGTGGAGACCGACTCCGCCGCTTCCGTCACCTACGACAAGGGCGCCCGGCGGAGCCAATTCCTGAGCTACCAGGGTGCCCTGCGCGTGGCGACGAAGGGCGGCCAGGAGCGCCGGGTCGGCGAGAGCCAGCAGGTCACCCAGAGCGGCGTCGGCCTGTCGACGCCAGAGAGCTTGCCCGCGGTGCCCCTGCCCGTCACACCCTTCGACAACCACCAGGTCAATCTCGCCTCCCAGCGGCTCGCCCTCGCCTGGCAGCCGGTGCCGGGGGCCGTCCGCTACGCTCTCCAGATCTCGCGCAGTCAGCTCTTCCTCGACAACGTCATCGACAGCCAGAACCGCACCCGGCCTGGGGCCACCCTGGGCCTGAAGGGCGAGGGGACCTTTCTCTGGCGGGTGGCGGCGATCGACGGCCAGGGGGCCCCGGGGCCCTGGAGCGAGCCGCGCCGATTCCGGGTCGCTTCTTTCACGGGCGGCGGCTCGGTCGATCGGGAGCCTCCGAGCCTGGCGCTCCAGACGCCGGAAGCCTATGGCAGTATCTTCATCTTCGCCGGAAGCACCGAGCCCTTTGCCCGGGTCGAGGTCAACGGCGAGCCGGCGGAGGCGGCGGCCTCCGACGGTGCCTTCCGCAAGACCATCCAGTTGACGCAGGAAGGGTGGAACGTCGTCACCGTTCGTGCCATCGATGCCTCGGGCAACTTCGTCGAGCGTCGCCAGCGCGTCTTCGTCGAGCCGTTCTAGTTACCAAGGAAAAAGCATGCCCATTGCCTCGTTGCTGCGCCACTTCTCGAAGGACCTCGCGATCGACCTCGGCACGGCCAACACGCTGGTCTTCGCCACCAACCAGGGCATCGTGGTGCGCGAGCCCTCCGTCGTCGTGATCAACAAGCTGACCAACCGCATCGAAGCCGTTGGCAGCGAAGCCAAGGAGATGCTCGGGCGGACGCCGGGCAACATCGAGTCCATCCGGCCGATGAAGGACGGCGTGATCGCCGACTTCGAGATCACCGAGCGAATGCTCGAGTACTTCATCAAGAAGGCCCATGGACGCAAGATGTACGTCCATCCCCGGATCGTCATCGGGGTGCCTTCCGAGATCACCCAGGTGGAAAAACGCGCGGTCAAGGACTCGGCCATGCGTGCCGGCGCCTCGGAGGTCTTCCTGGTCGAACAAGCGATGATGGCGGCGATCGGCGCCGGCCTGCCGATCACCGAGCCCTCGGGCAACATGATCGTCGACATCGGCGGCGGCACCACGGACGTGGCGGTGATCTCGCTCGCCGGCATCGTCTACAGCCGCTCGGTGCGCGTGGCCGGCAATGAGATGGACCTCGGGATCATCCAGTACCTCAAGCGCAAGTACAACCTGCTGATCGGCGAGCGCACGGCCGAGCGGGTCAAGATGGAGATCGGTTCGGCCTACCCGCTCAAGGACGAGCTGCGCATGGAGATCAAGGGCCGGGACCTCGTCGAGGGGGTGCCGAAGACCCTCAACATCTCGGACTCGGAGATCCGGGAGGCCCTGGCCGAACCGGTGGCGACGATCGTCGAGGCCGTGCGCATGGCCCTCGAGCGCACCCCCCCCGAGCTTTCCGCCGACATCATGGACAAGGGCATCGTGCTCTCCGGCGGGGGTGCCCTGCTGCGCAACCTCGACCAGCGCTTGCGCGAGGAGACCGGCCTGCCCGTGGCCCTCGCCGAGGACCCTCTGGCCTCGGTGGTGCTCGGCACCGGCCGGGTGTTGTCGGACATCGAGCTCCTGCGCAAGGTCTCCATCCGTTGAGGCGGACCCCGAGGCGTGGAGGCCCGTGAGCGAGCGCCGGATCGCATGGATCTTCGTCACACTGCTGGCGGTACAGCTGGTGCTGCTCGCCTCGCGGGTTCCCGCGCCGGCCGAGGCCCCCGGCGAGAGCCTGCTGGCGGCCACCGGACTGCGCCTGGTGGCGCCCCTGGGCCGGCTGGTGGGGGCCCTGGACGACGGCTTCGGCGGCCTGAGAGCCGGGATCCGGCTGCGCAGGAGCTTGCTCGAGGAGAACCGTGCCCTGCGCCAGGAGGTCGAGCGGCTGAGGCTCGAACGGGTTCGCCTCGGTGGCCTGGAGCGGGAGGTGGAGCATCTCGCCGAGGCTCTCGGCCAAACCCGTCAGCGTCCCGGCGAGCTGAGACCGGCACAGGTGGTCTACCTCGACCAGAAGTCCTGGCTGCAGAACCTGGTCATCTACTCCGGCCGGAGCGCCGAGAAGGAGCAACCGGTGCTCACCTCGACCGGCCTGGTAGGTCGCGTGGTCAAGGTGGTGGGGCCCTATGCCCGCGTCGAGATGCTCTCCCATCCAGACGCCGGGGTCGGCGCGATGCTCGAAGGCAGCCGTCGCCAAGGAGTGGTCCGGGGCGTCGTCGGCGGGCGGCTCGAGCTCGACTACATCTCCCGCCAGACCGAGGTCGCCCTCGGCGAGCGGGTGCTGACCGCCGGCATCGACGGGGTCTACCCGGCGGGAATCCTGATCGGTACGGTCGCGAGCGTCGAGCCTGGCGACGAGCTCTCCCACCGGATCGAGATCGCCCCCGCGGTGGACTTTCCGGCGTTGCGGCAAGTCTTCTTGCTCGAGCGCCCGAGTTTTCCCGACGAGCTGAGACCGCCGGGTGAAGCTCCTTAGGTTCCTCGCCGCGCTCGCTCTGGTGGCCCTGGTGCACTTCGCGGGCACCCGGCTGCTGCCGGATTTCCCTCGGGCCATCGACCTCTTCCTGGTGGCGACCGTGCTCACCGCGGCGGGGGGCGATTCGATGGCCGGGATGCTCGGCGGCATGGTCGCCGGCCTCACCCGCGACACCCTCTCCGGTGGCCTCTACGGCCTCCACGGCTTCGCTGATACGATCATCGGCTACGGAACGGCCAGGACGGCCCAGCGGCTGATCTTCGATCGCACCGGGGTCATCCTGATCACCCTCGTCATCGCCACGTTCGTGCAACAGGGGGTCCTGACGGCGCTCGAGTTCGGATTGCTCGAGCGATTCGAGCCTCCGGACCCGCTGTGGTGGACGGTCAAGGCTCTCGCGAACGGTCTGACGGGGGGAATCTGCTTCGCCCTGAGCGGTACGGCGGCCCGAGCCCAGACTCGCCGCCAGGAACGTGTCGAGAAGCTGAGATTGAAGAAATGATCGCCCGGGAGTACCGCGACGAGCTGCGCGCTCGAGCCGAGCGCCTGATGATCCTGCTGAGCTTGGCCCTGGTGGGCATCGCCATCGCGTTCTGGAGCGTGCAGATCGCCCACGGAGATCGCTACCGCGAGCTCGCCGAGAACAACCGCCTGCGGCGGGTGCCGATCGAGGCGCCGCGCGGCGTGGTCACCGACCGCCACGGTCAGGTCCTGGTCGAGAACGTGCCGTCGTACAACCTGCTGGTCGACGGCAGCCAGGTGAAGGACCTGGACGAGACCGTGCGCTTCGCCGCCCAGGTGCTGTCCTGGCCGGCGACCGAGCTGGGACCGGCGGCGCAGCGGATCAAGAAGGCGGCCGGCTACCGGCCGGTGCTGATCGCCGAGAACCTCTCCCTCGCCCAGGTCTCCCGCTTCGGTGTCGCCGGAGCCCAGCACCCGGAGTTCGAGATCGAGGTCGGCCACCAGCGCATCTATCGCCAGGGCTCGGTCACCGCCCACATCCTCGGCTACCTGGGCGAGGTCAACACGGCCGACCTCGCCACCCGCCCGGACCTCTACGAGTCCGGCGACCTGGTTGGGAGAAAGGGCATCGAGGCCCGCTATGACCCGACGCTGCGCGGCCGCGACGGCGAGCGCCAGGTGGTGGTGGACAGCCGCGGCCGCCTGCTCGAGGAGGCCAGCCGCAAGCCGGCCGAGCCGGGGGCGGCCCTGAAGCTGACCCTCGACCTCGACCTCCAGCAGGAGGCCGCACGCCTGCTCGAGGAGCACGTCGGTGCCGTGGTTGCCCTCGACCCCCGCAATGGCGAGATCCTCGCCCTGGTCTCCTCACCCTCCTACGACCCCAACGTCTTCGCCCGCCGCCTCGCCCTCGAGGACTGGCAGGAGCTGATCGAGGCCCCCCACCACCCCCTCCACAACCGAGCCCTGCAGAGCACCTACTCGCCCGGCTCCCTGTTCAAGATCGTCATGGGAGTTGCGGGCCTGGCCGAAGGATTCGTCAGCCCGAGCGACACGGTCACGTGCACCGGCTCGACCGACTTCTACGGCCGCCGCTTCCGCTGCTGGAAGCGGGGCGGCCACGGCACCGTCAACCTCCACCAGGCCATCAAGTACTCCTGTGACACCTACTTCTACCGCCTCGGCCAGCGCCTGGGGGTGGACCGCATCGCCAAGACCTCACGGCTGTTCGGGCTTGGCAGCCCGAGCGGCATCGACATCGCCGGCGAGAAGAGCGGCCTGGTCCCCGACTCCGACTGGAGCCTCAAGGCCCGCGGTCATCCGTGGTACGCCGGCGAGACGATCTCCGTCTCGATCGGCCAGGGGCCGGTCCTGACCACGCCGCTGCAGATGGCGACCCTGCTCGCCACGGTGGCCAACGGCGGCAACCGCGTGACTCCGCACCTGGTGCTCGGCGCCGAAGCTCCGGCCCGGCCCCTGGGCCTGCACCGTGAAGCCCTGGCGGCGGTGCGGCGCGGCCTCTGGGCGGTGGTCAACGACGGTGACGGCACGGCTCGGGGCGCCTGGCTGCCCCACGTCGAGATCGCCGGCAAGACCGGTACGGTGCAGGTGGTCAGCCAGGCCACCTGGACCGACAGCAACACCCTGCCCTTCGAGCAGCGCGACCACGCCTGGTTCGCCTCGTTCGCCCCCTTCGACAACCCGACCCTGGTCATCGTGGTGTTCTTCGAGCACGGCGGCAGGGGCTCGCAGGCGGCGGCACCGATCGCCAAGGCCCTTTATGAGCGCTACTTCCCGGCCGATTCCACCGCTGTCGCCCACCTCGGCGGCTAGCCCGGCGCTGCGTGCGCTGGTCAACCTGCGGTGGGGGCTGCTGGTGGCCGTGGTGCTGCTGGCGCTGATCGGTCTGGCCACCATCCAGAGCGCGACGGCCGAGATGGCCACCGGCTTCCTCGCTCGCCAGGTCTTCTGGGTGGGGCTCGGGCTGCTGCTCCTGCTGCTGGTGATGGCGGTCGACTACCGGGTGCTCATGGACCTCTCGGTCGCCCTCTACGCCATTGGCCTGGCGGGCCTTGTGCTGGTCCTCCTGGTGGGCCAGATGCGCGGCGGTGCCCGCAGCTGGCTCGGCATCGGCTCTCTTGGCGGCCAGCCTTCCGAGCTGATGAAGCTGGCGGTGGTCCTCGCCCTGGCCAAGTACCTGAGCCGCACCGATCAGCCCTTCCTGAGCCTCAAGGAGATCGCGGTGGGCGGCGGCATCGTGGCCGTGCCGATGCTGCTCACCGCCGTCGAGCCCGATCTCGGCGGGGCGATGATGTTCCTGCCCATCCTGGGCGGCATGGTCCTGGTCGCGGGAATTCGCGCCAAGACCCTGCTCGCCCTGCTGCTGTTCGGCGTGCTCGCCGGAGCCGGGCTCTACTTCTTCGGTCTCAAGGACTACCAGCGCCAGCGGGTGCTGACTTTCCTCGAGCCCGGCGCGGACCTCCAGGGCTCCGGCTACCAGGTGCACCAGAGCAAGATCGCCGTCGGCTCGGGCCAACTGTCCGGACGAGGCTACCGACAGGGCACCCAGAGCCAGCTGCGCTTCCTGCCGGAGCGCCACACGGACTTCATCTTCGCCGTGCTCGCCGAGGAGTGGGGCTTCCTGGGGGTGGCCACCGTGCTCGGGCTCTATCTGCTGTACTTCGCCAACGCCGCCGCCATCGCCGCTCGAGCCCGAGACCGCGCCGGGATCCTGCTGGTCGCGGGACTCTTGTCCCTGTTCGCCGCCCACGTCCTCTACAACACCGCGATGGTGGTCGGTCTGGTACCGATCACCGGCATCCCCCTGCCTTTCCTCTCCTACGGCGGCTCGTTCGCCCTGGTCAACTTCCTGACCGCGGGGATCATCCTCTCCGTGGACCTGCGACGTCACGTCAACCGATGAGCCCCGAGACCCTGGAAGCCAAGATGCTCGTCGAGAGCGATCCCCACCAGACCGCCATCGCGGTACTGGAGAACGACCGCCTGACGGAGATCTACGTCGAGCGCCACCGCCACCGCAGCATCGTCGGCAACCTCTACAAGGGTCGGGTGACCCGCGTGCTGCCGGGGATGCAGGCCGCCTTCGTCGACATCGGCCTCGAGCGCGACGCCTTCCTCTACGTCAGCGACGTGGCCGACGAGGTGCTCTCGGCCAGCCGGGAGGAAATGGCCTTCGACCTCGAAGAGCCGGGCAACGGCGCCCTGTCCTCGGCCGCCCTGCCGTCCATCGACGAGCTGCTCAAGCAGGGCCAGGAGCTGCTGGTGCAGGTGATCAAGTCGCCGCTGCCCAACAAGGGTGCGCGGATCACCAGCCAGGTGACCCTGCCGGGCCGCTACCTGGTCCTGTTGCCCACGGTGCGGCACGTCGGCGTATCGCGCCGGATCGAGGACGACGCCGAGCGCGCCCGCCTGCTCGAGCTGGTCTCGGAGCTCGCCCCGCCGGGCTTCGGGCTGATCGTGCGCACGGTCGGCGAGGGCAAGGGCCGCGCCGAGTTCGAGGCCGACCTCGTCTACCTCACCCGCCTCTGGCAGCAGGTGCGGGAGCGTTCCGGCCGCGCCGGAGCGCCCACCCTGGTGCATCGCGACCTCGACCTCGCGCTGCGGGTGGTCCGGGACGTCTTCAGCCCGGACTTCAGCGTGCTGGTGGTCGAAGGCGAGGAGGCCTACACCCGGATCGTCGACTTCCTAGACCAGGTCCAGCCCTCCCTGGTGCCGCGGGTCAAGCTCCACGGCAGCGACGGTGCCCTCTTCGATCGTTTCGGGATCAACGAGGAGATCGAGGCGGCCCTGAAGAGCAAGGTCTGGCTCAAGTCCGGCGGCTACATCGTAATCAACCAGACCGAGGCCCTGGTGGCGATCGACGTCAACACCGGCCGCTACACCGGCGAGCGCAACCTCGAGGAGACCGTGCTCAAGACCAACCTCGAAGCGGTGGTCGAGGTGGTCCGGCAGGTGCGGCTGCGGGACCTGGGTGGCATCATCGTCGTCGACTTCATCGACATGACCCAGGAGGAGCACCGCCAGCAGGTGTTTCGTGCCCTCGAGACTGAGCTGCACAAAGACCGCGCCCGTACCAAGGTGCTCTCCATCTCGGAGTTCGGGCTGGTCGAGATCACCCGCAAGCGCAGCCGGGCGAACCTCGAGCGCCTGCTCACCCAGGCCTGCCCGTATTGCGGGGGCACCGGTCGGATCAAGTCGGTGTCGACCATCTGCCTGTCGATCCGCCGCGAGGTGCTGCGCGGCAAGGACGAGCCCCACACCCGTGAGGTCCTGCTGCGGGTCCATCCGGAGGTCGCCCGCGCCCTGCAGCAGGAGGAGCGGCCCATCCTCGAGGAGATCGAGCGCGCCCTCGGCGTGGCGGTGCTGATCCACAGCGACTCCGAGCTGCACCAGGAACGCTTCCACATTGAAGAGGTCTGAGCCGCCGCCCGCCGAGCCCCTGGTGATCTGGGGCTTCGTGGGGGAGATCGCCGCCTGCGCCCGGGCGGAGGAAGAGGCCCTGCAACGGCTGCTGGACCCGGCCGCGGCCCTCGAGAGCATCCACTGGGGCCGCAACTACCTCTACCGAGCGGAGCTACCGGGGGCCGGCGGGCTGATTCCGGTTGTGGTCAAGCAGTACCGGGAGGAGGGCCTCCGCGACCGCCTGCGCCGCGCGCTTCGCGGCAGCCGGGCCCGGCGCGCCTGGCGGGCCGCCCGGGCCCTCACCGCCGCCGGGGTGCCCACGCCGGAGCCCCTGCTGTTCGCCGAGTCCCTCCGCGCCGGTGGGGCTTCCTTCTACGTCTGCCGCCACCTGCCGGGGGCGATCGAAGCCCGCTACCTGCTGCGAGCGGCCCGCGCCGGCAACGCCGCGGAGTCCTACCCAGGCATCGACCTGGAGGCCTTCCTGCGCGGCACCGGCGAGCTGTTGGCCCGCCTTCATGCGGCCGGGATCTGGCACCGAGACGCCTCCGTGGGCAATGTCCTGGTGGTACCGGGCGAGGAGCCGCGCCAGATGACCCTCAGCCTGGTCGACCTGGCGAGGGCCCGCGTGGGCGTGCGACTCGGCCTCTGGCGGCGCACGAAGGACCTCAGCCGCCTCGACCTCGATCGCCCCGATCTCTACCGACCCTTCCTCGAGGCCTACTGGGGTGAGGGGCTGACCCCCGGCCGCGAGCGGCTGTTCTTGTTCCTGCAGGGCAGCTTCGACCTCAAGAACCGAATCAAGCGCCCGGGCAAGAAGCTGGCCGCTGCCGCGAAGGCGCTCGCGCCACGGCGGGCTCACGCGCACATCCCCGACGCTCCCGAGGGCGCCGCCGCGCGCGACAAGGTCGTCTGGGACCCCCTCTCCGACCAGCCCCACCAGCATGCGGGGCGGCTGGAGAAGGCCCTGGTCCGCATCGCCGATCTGCCCTCCCACCTCGAGCAGTTGGCGGTCGTGGCCGCCTCGCTGCCTCGGATTCGGCGGCGCTACCGCGAGCTCAAGGCCGGCCTCTACCGCGAAGCCGCGCCGTGGCAGGGTGCGGGAGTGGCGGTGCGGCCCTGGCCACCAGAGCCCGAGGCCGTGCCGGCGGCGATCTCCGACCTGGGAGTCGAGGAGGTTCTCCTGCGCCTCCATCCCTGGCAGGCGGATCACAGCGCCGAGGAAGAGCTGGCCCGGGCCTTGGTGGCGCAGGGCCGGCGGCTCGCCTTCGCCCTGCCCCAGAACCGCGATCTGGTCAGGGACCCTGGGCGCTGGCGGGCGGCGGTCGCCGAGCTGGTCGCGCGCTTCGCCCCCTACGGCCGGAGCTTCCAGGTCGGCCAGGCGATCAACCGCAGCAAGTGGGGGGTGTGGCGGCCAGACGAGTACGTCCGCCTGGCCACGATCGCCCGCGAGGAGCTGTCCCGCCACCCGGGTCTCGAGCTGGTCGGCCCGGCGGTGATCGACTTCGAGCCCCTGGCCCTGGCAGGGTTGCTCAACCTGCGCCGCCCCGGGCTCGCCTTCGACGTCGTCTCGAGCCTGCTCTACGTGGACCGCCGCGGCGCACCCGAGAACCCCCAGCTCGGCTTCGACACCGTCGGCAAGGTGGCGCTGTTCAAGGCGATCGCCGAGACCGGGCGCCACAGCACCGGCCGGCTCTGGATCACCGAGGTCAACTGGCCGCTGTGGGAAGGGCCCCACTCGCCGGCGGGCAAGAAGGTCTCGGTGGGCGAGGAGGAGCAGGCCAGCTACCTGGTGCGCTACTACCTCGCGGCGCTCTCGACCGGGCTGGTCGAGAGGGTCTATTGGTGGCAGCTGATCGCCCG
>JBIOYC010000245.1:0-25430 GCA_044869955.1 Thermoanaerobaculia bacterium
GATAGCCTCGAGACCGACCTTTCCCATCAGACCGAGAGCCTGTTCAAGCTAGCCCGAATCAGAGAGGACAAGGAGGCTATCGCCCGGATTCCAGAACGGACCTTCATACCCTACCGAGAGCAGATGCAGAAGCTCGAGCTTGTCGCCTTCCTCCGAGAGCAAGTGCCGCTTTGGCACTCGTCCGATCAAGTCATCCCGGATCTCAGCAGCCTCAATGGCACGGTGGAATGGGTTGACGTTCATCGTGCCCGTCTCGTTCGAGTGATCAAGACGCTAATGACGAACGCCGTGCGGGCTGTTCTGGAAGCGGCAAGTGGCCGCCAGCTTCGGATCGAGACCTCCATCCGTGATGGGCGCGTCGTGGCGGACTTCATCAACTCGGGCCCGCCGATCCCGCCTGAAATCCGAGCGAGGCTCTTCCGCGAGCCGATCCCGAAGAGCGCTGGCGCCAGGGGTAGGGGCGTTGGTTTGCTAATAGCGCGATCGATGGCTCTGGGTTTCGGCGGCGATCTAGAGCTCGTCGAGTCCACTAACGAGTGGACTACCTTCCGGCTCTGGCTGCCCCGGAGCGGACCCCCATACGGAACCTCGGAGACGACTCAGTGGCCCTCACCCGGAGATCCTGACTATGCGGCGAATCAAGATCCTCATCGCTGACAACGATTCCCACTATCGCGATTCCCTGGTGGGGGCGGTTCTGAGTTCGGACCGATACCAGCTCATCGCGGCATCTAACCCTCAGGAGGCTCGAGCGGTCCTGGCGCGAGAGCTGGTCCACATGGCGATCATCGACATTCGGCTTGAGAATGATGAGAACGAGAACGATGACAGCGGCCTCAGGATCTGTCAGGAGATGGACCGTTCGGTCGCGAGGATCCTACTGACCGGGTTCAAGGACGGGGACCAGGTCCGCCAGGCTCTCCAGTACACGCGGGGGAAGAGTGCGATCGCCAACAGCGTGCTCTTCAAGCTGACCGACAAGTCTTCGGACATCAGAGCCGAGATCGAACGCGTACTCGCGGAGCAATTCGAAGTCATTCCTCGCGATCGGATTGCGGTAGTAACCAGTGGCGGGGACTCTCCCGGCATGAACGCAGCCATCTGGGGCGTCGTTCGTACTGCCATGGCAAATGAGATCGAGGTGATGGGGATCGAGGATGGCTACCTGGGTCTCACCGAAGGGCGCCTACGCAAACTGACTTGGAATTCGACCAGCGAATTCTTGACGCGCGGCTGCACAATGCTGGGGACGGCTCGACACGAGGACTTCAAGAAGGCAGAGGTCCGAGCTCGGGCGGTCGAGAACCTGATCCAGCGTCACATCAGCGGCTTGGTCGTAGTCGGCGGCGACGGTTCGATGCAGGGGGCCGCCGAGCTTGCCTTAGACGTAGCGCAGGCTGGAAGAAGGCTCCGCACGATCGCGATCCCGGGCACGATCGATAACGACCTCTTTGGAACCGACCTGTCTCTGGGCACAGCCAGTGCTGCGCACGCCATCACTGAGCTGCTGGCCCAACTGGTCCCCCCTGCCCAGGCATTGCGGCGGATCTTTGTTGTCGAGGTGATGGGGCGCTACTGCGGCTTCCTGGCACTCGAAGCGGCCCTGGCTTCTGGAGCCGACACGGTCCTGATCCCTGAGACCGTGGTCCAGCTTCGTGAGGACTCGACAGAGCCGGACTGGAAGGCGCGGGTCAGCAGGATCGACACCGGGAACCGGTTGCGTGAGGAGCTCAAGGAAGCCGCTGACCGCATCGAGCAGACTTTCCGGGCCGGCAAGCGCTATGCCTTGGTTATTGTGAGCGAGGGCATCAGTAAGCTTACAGCCGGCGAGTTCGGACGAGAGGCCGTTGCGGAGTACTTGAGGGACCACATCAGAGGTTGGAAGTTCCGGAGCAAGCCGGATGTACGGGTGCTTGAGCTTGGGTATCCGTCTCGTGGGGTCGCCCCCGGACGGTTCGACATGATCCTCGGAGCAGAGCTCGGAGCCACAGCGGTCACTTGTCTCATGGAAGGCGAGAGCGGATGGATGCTCGGTTGGTCCCGAGAAATGGGAGTGACCAAGACAAAGTTCGAGAGCGTTGTGAGTCAGAGCAACCGGCCGCCAAGCGAGATCTGGCACGACCGACCCCGGTGGAGGCGACTCTACGACCTCCACCGGGCTCTGACCTGCCCACCGGGCCATGCGGAGGGGTTGCGGTTGGGCGGCAATGCGTTCGTTCGATCGTTGGCAGGGGAAGTCGACCCTGACTACAAAGTCTGAGGGCCCCACCATGCCAAAGAGAGCCTCCGCCGCGTCGCCAAGCCTCGGCCGCAAGACTGTGATCGGCGTCTTGGCCAGCCGGGATGCCAGAGAGCCTTCGTTTGCGCTCGCAGCCCTCTTTCGCTACTACTTCCACGGCAAGAGCCGCGAGACGATCGAGAAATTCCACTTCGTGTTCACGGGCGGAACACACGATCGGCTGTTCCTTGGCGATCCTGAGCTGGGGCTGCCTGCGCTCGACGCAGGCGTTGCCGCTTGGCTAAGTACTAGCTGTGGTGTCACTCGCCTCCCCTCCGCAGCTGAGGGAGGAGTCACCATCCTCTCCTGCCTCATCACCCAGCATCATCTGAGTATCGTCTGGCCGTTCTTCTCCCCGTCCGAGAACCACTGGCTGCGACCCGAGAACCTGGCTTTTCTTCGCCTGTGCGATCAGTGGCACGTCAAGCGGCTGATGAATAGGGGTTCTGTCATGGTGTGGGTCGACCATGAGGCCGACCAAGATGCCAACCGCAACCTGCAGACCTTCCCCCTCACTCTCAATTTCGACGACGACCAGTCTCCTCCCGACAGACGGAAGCCCGGAAAGCTAAGACCCGGGTCGATAATACTCGCTAGAGGATTGCAAAAGGACCGTACTCCGGCCGGGCGTACGTCACCGGAGAAACCGGATTGGGTCGAGGAGAGCAAGGCGCTCGGCGAGATGACGATTGCCCTCATCGCCCATGACGAGATGAAGGCGAGGATGATCGATTTCGCCGTAGACCATGACAACGAGCTGATGAAGTTCGGTCGGATCATCTCCACCCAGACCACTGGCCGGGAGGTAGCGGCGGCGACGTCACGCCGCATCGATAGCAAGATCGTGCGCCGCCACTCTGGGCCCAAGGGCGGTGACATCGAGATCGCCACTGAGGTTCTTTACGGCCGCTGCGACGTGGTGATGTTCTTCGTGGATCCGCTGCATCCCCATCCCCACATCGACGACATTCGAGTCGTCTTCCAGGCGTGCATGCTCAAGGATCAGGTAGTCATGATCACCAACGAGATGCACGCACGCGAGTTCATGTCGCGAGTGATCAGGGGCCGGGATCGGCTCACCTTCTATCCGGCGAGGCCGCTGGCGGGCTAAGCGTCTCCGCTCGCCCGCCCCCTCTCACGCCCCGCTCCTCACACCAGCCGCACCCTCCGCCCCGGCGCCACCAGGCCCGACTTGCTCGTCCGCCGCCCGGCTCGCCTGGGGAAGGGGCGGTCCAGGGGGAGGGTGGTGAGGAAGCTCGGGCGGCGGCGAGCGTGGACCATGGCCTCGAAGCCGGAGGCGATGCGGATCAGCTCGGGCTCGCTCCAGGCCCGGCCGAAGAAGCTGACGCCCACCGGCAAGCCGAAGGAAAAGCCGGCCGGTACCGAGATCGAGGGATAGCCGGCCACGGCGGCCGGGGTGGAGCTGGCGCCCAGGAAATGGTCGCCGTTGACCAGGTCGATGGTCCAGGCCGGCGAGCCGGTGGGGGCCACCAGGGCGTCGAGGTTCATGGCATCCATCACCGCGTCGATGCCGTCCACGCCGGCCAGGGCCTGGCCACGGGGCAGGGCCGCGTCGTAGTCGGCCTGGCTGAAGATCTCGTCCTGCGACAGCTCGAACCACTCCTGCCCGAACCACTGCAGCTCGTCCTCCGCGTGGTCGAGGTTGAACTGGATGACGTCCGCCATGGTGGCGACCGGCACGCCGGTGCGGGTGGCCAGGTAGGCGTTCAAGTCCCGCTTGAACTCCCACACCAGCACGATCAGCTCGGCCGGGTCGGCCAGGAGGTCGTCGATGGTGGGCAGGTCGGCGGGATCGACCAGGGTGGCGCCGGCCGCGGCCATGGCCGCCAGGGCCGCCTCGAACACGGCGTCGGTCTCGGCGCTGTAGCCGGTGAAGCCGCCGCCGCGGTGCACCCCGATGCGCGCCCCGTTCAAGCCGTCGGGATCGAGAAATTGGCTGTAATCGGTGAAGAAGTTGCCCGCGCTCGCCTGGGTGGCCGGGTCCCGGGGGTCGACGCCGGTCAAGGCGCCGAGCACGGCCGCCGCGTCCGCCACGGTGCGGCCGTGACTGCCCACTACGTCCTGGCTGTGGGCGATGGGGATGACGCCGGCGCGGCTGGTCAGGCCGAGGGTGGGCTTGATGCCCACCACGCCGTTGGCCCCCGAAGGGCAGACGATCGAGCCGTCGGTCTCGGTGCCGAGGCCCGCGGCGCAAAGGCCGCCGGAGACCGCCGCCGCCGAGCCCGAGCTGGAGCCGCAGGGGTTGCGGTCGAGGTAGTAGGGGCTGCGGGTCTGGCCGCCCAGGCCGCTCCAGCCGGAGGTCGAAGAGAAGCCGCGGAAGTTTGCCCACTCGGAGAGGTTGGCCTTGCCCAGGATCACCGCTCCGGCGGCGCGCAGGCGGGCAGCCACGGTGGCGTCCTGGGGCGCCGGGTCTCCCAGCAGGGCGAGGGAGCCGGCGGTGGTCTGCATCTCGTCGCCGGTATCGATGTTGGCCTTGAGCACCACGGGGATGCCGTGAAGGGGGCCGCGGGGACCGTGTTGGCGGCGCTCGCGGTCGAGGGCGTGGGCAATTCCCCGGGCGTCGGGGTTGACCTCGAGGATCGACTGGAGGCGCGAGCCCGAGTGATCGAGCCCCTCGATGCGCTGGAGGTGAGTGTTGACCAGCCGCAAGGAGGTGAGCTGCCCGGCCGCCATCATGGCCTGGAGCTCGGCGATGGTGGCCTCGGCCAGGGGGTCACGGTGGTACTTCTCGAGGTCCGCGCCAGGGGCCTCCGCCTCGGCGGGGCGGGCGGAGAGCGAGGCTCCCGCTCCCGCCAGGGCTCCCAGGCGCAGGAAGGAGCGGCGGTCGAGGGCGGCGGACTCGAGAAGGCGGCGGAGACGGGACGGATCCTTGGACTTCATCGGCAGGCCTCCTGTGGGTGTCAAGAGAGGGGTCACCGACGGCGCAGGAGCGCCGGGCGATGGACTGCTGCCAACGGGAATGAGCTTCCGGCAAGGTACTCCTTCCGCGCCGGCCTGGCAAGGGCGGGTGGAACCTTCGCCGCCCTGCTGCGTAATGAGGAGTGCCTTCTGCCATCTTGATCGGCGCGCCCCCTGGCGCGCCGCTTTCTTTTCCCCGGGGAGGCCCGATGAGCTCCTGGCTCGCCGATCTACGCTACGCCGCGCGAGGCCTGGCCAAGGCCCCCGCCTTCACCGCCACCGTCCTCGCCACCCTGGCGCTCGGCATCGGCCTCAACAGCGCCGCCTTCTCGATCGTCCATGGCGTGTTGTGGAAGCCCCTGGCCCTGGCCGAGCCGGAGCGGCTGCTGACCGCCTGGGAGAACCACCAGGCGCGCGGCGGGCCGCCCCAGGAGTGGACCGGCCGGTCGGTGTTCTCGGCCTGGCGGGAGCGCACCCGGAGCTTCGCCGCCCTGACCGCCGTGCTCGACACCGGGGCCGACCTGACCGGCCTCGAGCGGCCGGAGCGGATCAGGCTGGCGGCGGTCTCCCACGAGTACTTCGAGGTCCTGGGCGTGGCACCGGCCCTCGGCCGCGGCTTCGTCCAGGCCGACGAGGTCGAGGGCCAGCACCGGGTGGCCGTGGTGACCGACGAGCTGTGGCACTCGCGGCTGGGCGGCGATCCGAGGGTGCTCGAGCGCAGCCTGACCCTCAACGCCGAGACCTACCAGGTGGTCGGCGTCCTGCCCCCCAGCCTCCCCCTACCGTTCAGCCCGGAGGCCCAGGTGATCGTGCCGTTGTCGTTCGGAGCCGGTGCGCCGGACGTCGGCAACTACTTCCTGCGCGTGGTGGGCCGGCTCGGAGCCGGGGTCAGCCCGGCCACCGCCCAGGCCGACATGGACCGCGTGGCGGCCGAGCTCGGCAGCCTTCACCCCGAGCACCTGAAGGACGTGGGGATCCGCTTGGTCCCCCTGATCGGCTCGCTTACGGCCGAGGCCCGGCTCCCCCTCCTGGCCCTGCTGGCGGCCGTGGCCCTGGTGCTCGCCATCGCCTGTGTCAACGTCGCCAACCTGGCCCTCACCCGCGCCACCGTGCGTCATCGCGAGATGGCCGTGCGCACCGCGCTGGGCGCCGATCGCGGCAGGCTGCTCGGCCAGCTGCTGGTCGAGAACCTGCTGCTCGGGCTCGGCGGCGGGGCTCTCGGCCTGCTGCTCGGCCTGTGGGGTGTCGAGATCTTCCGCGCCCTCGCTCCGGCCGACCTGCCGCGCCTCGCCGAGCTGCGCCTCGACGGCCGTGCCATCGCCTTCACCGCCCTGGTCTCCGTGGCGGCGGGGCTGCTCGCCGGCCTGGCTCCCGCCGCCAGTGGCGCTCGCGCCGGGGCCGCCGGCACCCTGCGCAGCGGCCGGGGCGAGCTCGGGGGCCAGGGGCGCGTGCGTTCCGCCCTGGTGACCGCGGAGCTGGCCCTGGGTCTGGCGCTGCTGGTCTCGGCGGGCCTGATGGTGCGCACCCTCGACCGCCTGGCCGCCGTGGAGCCCGGCTTCCGCGCCGAGGGGCTGCTGACCGGGGCGGTCGGCTTCACCACCGCCCGGGTGCCCGAGGTCGAGCAGGTCCTCACTCGGGTGGAGGCGATGGAGTCGCGCCTGGCCGGTCATCCCGCCGTCCAGGCGGTGGGGGCCACCTCGGTGATGCCTCTCTCGGGCTCGGAGCTCGACCTCTCTTTCGGCATCGAGGGCCGCATGCCCGAGCGAGGCCACGAGCTGGGCGCCGACCACCGCACTGTCACCCCCGGGTACTTCCAGACCATGGGCATCCCGGTGCTCGCCGGACGGGCGTTCTCGCCCTCCGACCGCGCCGGCACCCAGCCGGTGGCTCTGATCAGCCAGCGCTTCGCGGAGCTGCATTTCCCGGGCGAGGAGCCGCTCGGCAAGCGCATGAAGATCGGCGGCGTCCACGACCCCGAACGGCCCTGGCTGACCGTCGTCGGGGTGGTGGGCAGCGTGCGGGACGACGCCCTCGCCATCTCCCCCGAGCCCGAGATGTACACCGCCTTCGCCCAGCGCCCGGCCCGCCGGCTGCGCCTGGTGGTGCGCTCGAGCCTGGGCCCCGGGCCGGCCGCGGAGCTGCTGCGCTCGGCCGTGTTCGAGGTGGACCCGGATCAGGCCCTCGCCCAGGTCAATCCCGTGAGCCGGCTGGTCGAGCGATCCCTGGCGCCGACTCGGCTGCTGCGCAACCTGTTCGGCTTCTTCTCGTTGCTGGCCCTCGGGCTCGCGGCCTTGGGGGTCTACGGCGTGATCGCCTACGCCGTGCGCCAGCGGGAGCCGGAGCTCGGCATCCGCCTGGCCCTCGGTGCTACCCGTGAGAACGTGCGCGGACTGGTGCTGGCCTGGGGTGGCCGACTGGTGCTCGCCGGCATGGCGATCGGGCTGGTGGCGGCCCTGCTACTGGCCCGCGGGATGGCGGGACTGCTCTACGGTGTGGCGGCCTTCGACCCCGCGACGCTGGCCGGGGTGACCGCCCTGCTCGCCGCCGTGGCCCTCGCCGCCTGCTGGATTCCGGCCACGCGAGCCGCCCGCACCGACCCGATGACCACCCTGCGGGGGGAGTGAAGATCACGGTCCTGACAGCCGAAGGTCGTGACATAGGATCGGCCCGTTCGTAGACGAGTCGATGCCTGAACCTGAGATCTCGGTCGTCCTGCCCTGCTACCGGGCTGCGCAGCTGGCACACCGTTCGGTGGCAGAGCTGGCGGCTTGGCTGCCCGGGCGTTTCGCTGCGTGGGAAGTGGTGGTGGTGGACGACGGTGGGGGGGACTTCGGCTCCGATTGGCAGCCGGAAGGCCCCGTACGCCTGATCCGCCTGCCCGAAAACCGCGGCAAGGGCGCGGCGGTGCGGGCGGGCATCCTCGCCGCTCGGGGGCGAGTGCGCGTCTTCACCGACGTCGACCTGCCCTACGACCTCGACCTCCTCGCCACCGCCGCCTCCTACGTCCGGGATCGCGGCTTCCATCTGGTGGTGGGCGACCGCACCCTGCCCGGTTCGAGCTACGCCCTGGTGGTGGCTCGGCGGCGGCGGATCGCCTCGGCGGTCTTCTCGCGCTTCGTCGGCACCTTCCTGACCGGCGGCTTCTTCGACACTCAATGCGGCCTCAAGGCTTTTCGGGCCGACGTGGCCGAGGCCCTCTTCACCCTCGCCCGGGTGGACCGCTTCGCCTTCGACGTCGAGCTGCTCTACCTGGCCCTCCTCCATCGCCTCGACATCAAGCGCATCCCCGTGGTGCTGCGCAACAACGAGACCTCCGCCGTGCGCCTCGGGCGGGACTCTGGCCGGATGTTGCTGGACGTCGCCCGGATCCGCCTCCACCGCAGCCGGGGTCTCTACCGCAGCCCGGCGCTCGAGGCGATCGTGGCCGCCGACTTCGACGCCGTGCGCTTCGCCCCGAACCCCCAGCCGGAAGGCCAGCCCGCCCTCCGCTGAGCCGGCCCGCCAGCTCTCACCATGCTCTGGGCGCAGATCGCTACGCCGCTCTTCTATGCCGCCGTCGCTCTTGGCGTGTGCTGGCTGGTGAGCCGGACCCTGCTGCCGGTGTCCCGCCGCGCCGCCCTGCTGTTGGTGCTCTTGCCCCTTTGCTTCACCGGCCGGGCCCTGCTGACCGGCAAGGTCTACGGGCCGATCAACCTGGCCTACGCTGGCGAGCCCTTTGCGGGGCGGGGAGCGGAGTTGGGGGTGGCGCCGGCGTACGCCGCCATCCTCCATGACCTCTATGCCGCCGTCATCCCGTGGCACTCGGCCGTGCGCTACGCCTGGTCCCAGGGAGAGTGGCCCCTGCTGAACCCGTTCATGCTCTGCGGGGACGTGCTCGCCGCCTCGGCGCAACCGGCCCCCTTCTACCCGCCGAACCTGCTCTCCCTGCCCTTGCCCCTGCCGCTGGCCCTGGGCTTCCTCGCGGCGCTTCATTTCTTCCTCGCCGCTCTCGGTCTCTTCCTCTACGCCCGCTCGGTCGGGTGCCGGGAGGAGGCCGCCTTCCTCGGTGCCGCGGCCTGGGCCTTCTCGGGGGCCGTGGCCTTCTGGATCGGCTGGCCCCTGGGCATGACCACGATCTTCCTGCCCTGGGTGATCCTGGCCGTGCGGCGGCTGGCCCGAGAGCCCGGCCCGGGCTCGGGCCTGCTGCTCACCGTGGTGCTGGCCCTGGGGATCCTCGCCGGGCACCCGGAGACGGTGGCCCACCTGGTCGGCCTGGGAGCCTTCTACGGCCTGGGGGAGCTTCTCTCCCGGCCGCGTGCGGCCTGGCCGCGCATCCTCGGCTGGACCCTGGCCGCGGGCGCCGCGGCCCTGGGCGCGACGGCGATCTTCTGGCTGCCCTTCGTCGACGCCCTGCTCCAGACCTACCAGTGGCACCTGCGCCAGGGCGTGACCGCCCACCTCAAGGGCGTCGAGTCTCTGGCGGACCTGGTCTACCGGCTGGTACCCAACCTGGTGCCGTTCGTCCACGGCTTCGGGCGGTTCCATGCCACCGGCGCGCCCAAGCACTTCTTGCCGCTGGCCACGGCGTTCGCGGGGGCGGTGGTGTTGCCGCTCGCCCTCTACGCTCTGGCGCGTTCCCCCTGGCGGGGCCGCTGGGGGATCGCCGCGCTGGCCCTGCTGGGCATCGCCGCCGGCGCCAAGACCCCGGGCCTCTTCGAGCTGTTGGGGGCACTGCCCCCTTTCCACATCGCCTTGAACGACCGGCTGATCGCGGCCGGCGGCTTCGGCCTCGCGGTGCTCGCCGCCCTCGGGCTCGAAGCGTGGCTCGCCGCCGGTCGGCCGGCCGGGCTGGGCAAGCTGACGGCCGCGAGCGCCCTCGCCCTCGGCGCGCTCGTGGCCCTGCTACGGCCGTGGATGCTCGCGCGGGGCCTGCCCCTCCCCTTCGTGAACGAGCAGGCGATTTTGCTCCTGGTGCCGCTCGCCGTCGCAGCGCTCTTCTTGTGGGTGCGACCCCTGCGGCCCGCCGCCGTGGCGGCGGTGGTGGCACTGCTGCTGCTCGAGCGCACGGCCGAGATGGGCCACTTCTACCCGGTGGTGCCGGTGCGGGCCTTCTATCCGCCGATAAGGCCCCTCGACCACCCCTTTCCCCCCGACCGGCCCGCCCGCATCGTGGCCCAGCACTTCGGCCTGGTGCCCAACCAGGCCACCCACTACCGGCTGGAGGACGCCCGTGGCTACCAGGCCCTCCATCACCTGCGCTTCTTCCAGCTGCTGCCCCTGTGGTCGCAGCCGGAGTGGTTCACCCGCGTGGAACGGCTGGACCGTCCCTTCCTCTCGTTCCTGAACGTCCGCCACGCCCTGGTGCCGCGGGGCCTCCAGCCCGCGGGCTGGAAGTTCACGGCCCGGGGCGGCAGCCTCTGGCTCTGGCGCAACCCCAACGCCCTGGAGCGCGCCTTCCTGCCTCGGCGGGTGCGCATCGGCGACCCGGAGCAGGAGCGCCTCGCCGGCATGCAGGCCGCCAGCGACTTCGCCGAGGTCGCCTGGATCGAGCCGCCCGGGCAGGCCGGCGCCTCGATGACGCCCCGTGAGGAAGAGAACGGCCGCGGCAAGCTGGCCGTGACGCGGAGAGGCCTGCGCCTGCTCCTGACCGCCGACCTCGAGTCAAGGGCCTGGGTGGTGATCTCGAACACCGCCTGGCGGGGCTGGCGGGCGCGGGAGGGCAGGCGGGAGCTGCCCCTCGGCATCGCCAACCACGCCTTCCTCGGCCTCGAGCTGCCGGCCGGGCACCACGAGGTGGAGCTGTTCTTCCGTCCCCGCTCGTTCGAGCTGGGGCTCGGGATCTCGGCGGCGACGCTGGGGGTGCTGGTTCTGGGGGCGGTCGTCGTGCGTCGGCGCCGCCGTGGCGAGGCCGAGGGGCCACCCGGGGGGGCGGCGGCCCGGCGCCTGGGCGACCGCGTGGAGATCCCCGGGGACTACCAGTACCGCGCCCTCCACTACGGCCCGGCCCCGCAGCGCTTCTGGCATTGGGCCAAGCTCAGCGAGGCCAAGGCCGGCCTGGCCCTGGCGCCGGGGATGCGGGTGCTCGACGCCGGCTGCGGCTCGGGCCTGCTGGCCGCCATGGTCGCCGAGGAGCCCGGCGTCGAGGTGGTGGGCGTGGACGCCAACGAGAGGGCGATCACCTTTGCGCGCGAGACCTTCCAGCGCGACAACCTGAGCTTCCGGCTGGGCCTGGTGGACGACCTCGCGCTGGCGCCGGGGAGCTTCGACCGCATCGTCTTCCTGGAGGTGATCGAGCACCTCACCCGCGCGCAGGGGGAGGCCACTCTGGCGGGCTTCCACCGACTGCTGGCGCCCGGCGGCCGCCTGGTGCTCTCGACCCCCAATCGCCACAGCCTCTGGCCCCTGCTCGAGTGGAGCCTCGATCGCTTCGGGCCGGTGCCCAACCTCGGCGAGGGTCAACACGAGCACCTCTACACGCGGGCCGAGCTCGAGGCTCTGGCCCGCTCGGCCGGTCTCACCCTCCTCGAGACCCGGATGGTCGACACCTTCGCCCCCTGGCTCGCGATCCTGAGCCGGCGCCTCGCCGAGGCGGTGCACCGCTGGGAGGTCAGGAACCTGCGCCGGGGCGGGTCTCTGCTGGTGATGAGCTTCGAGAAGGGGCGCTGAGGGAGACCCTGCGCCGGAAGACCATCACCGGCTGCCCGGGCTGGCCCTCGAAGCGGGCGACCTCCTGGTAGCGCCGGGTAAAGCGGGGCTCCGCGCGCAGGGGACCGAGAATGCCCTCGAGGCCCGGGGTGACCACCAGCACCTCGGGGTCGAGCCGCCAGAAGTTGCCGGCGAGGTCGCGCCTTTCGACCCAGGGCAGGGAGGCCGGCGTCACCAGGCCGAGCAGGTCGTCGACCGGGCGCGTGCTGAAGTAGGCCAGGGTGCCCACCTCCAGGGCCGCCACGCGTTGCCCGGGGTCGGTGTGCTCGGCGATCCACCGGCCGGTGCTCCGGTAGGCCTCGTAGGGCTGGGTGGGGCCGGCGGCGGCCAGGCGCCCTGCCAGTCGGGGCGCCCAGGAGAAGATCACCGGTGACAGCAAGGTCAGGCCGAGGGCGGCGGTGGTCGCGAGTCGCCACCTGCTGGCCGTCAGGCCCCGCGCCAGCCGGCGCACCCCCCAACCGCCCGCCAGCGCCGCGCCGTAGCAGGCAGCCACGATCGGCGCCTGGGTGTACCAGGCGGTGAAGCCCACACCCAGCAGGGGGTAAGCCAGGGTGATCGCCAGCCCGAAGAGCAGCAGGGCTCGCAGCAGCAGGCCGCCCTGTCGCAGGCCCACGGCCAGGCCCGCCCCGCCGAGCAGGGGGAGCAGCCACCAGCTCGGCCCGTAGTGCCGGTGGAGCAGGGGCAAGGCCGCCGGCCAGAAGCCCGCTCCCGAGCGCTCCTCGACGAAGCCCCAGACGGTGAAGGCTCGCTTGGCGGCGAGAGTGTTGGGAATCACGGTGCCGAAGTAGGCCTGCGCGAGACCGAGGCCGAGGAGGATGATCCCGGCGGCGGCGAGGCCATAGCGCCAGGGCAGGCGCCGCTCCTGCCGCCAGAGCAGGAGCCCGAGGAGGCCCACGCCCAACCCGGCATCCGGCCGCATCCAGACCGCCAGGCCGGCGAGCAACCCGGCGGCCAGCGGCCGCCGGCCCGCGAGCGCCGCGGCCCCGGCGAGCAGGGCCAGCACGACCGGCGCGGCGGCGCCGTGGCAGGCCCAGAGGTAGCTCGAGCCGAGCACCAGCGTGCCCCCGATCAGGGCCTCCGGCAGCCAACCCTCCCGGCGTCCCGCGGTGAGCCCGAGCAGGGCCACGACGAGCAGCGAGGCCGCCATCGAGAGGGTGCCGAGCAGGGGGATGGGCAGGCCGCTCAGCCGGTGCACCCCGGCCAGCAGCAGCACCAGCCCCGGTTCCGTCACGCCCAGCACCCGCTCCCCCGGGTTGAACACGAAGCCCTCACCCTGGGCGAGGTTGGCGGCGTAGCGATAGGTGATGAAGAAGTCGTCCAGGCTCTGGCCGGCCAGGCGCCAGGTCAAGACGGCGGCGAAGGCGAGCCAGAGGCTGCCAGCGACCACAGCCAGCAGCTCCGATCTCCGATTCCTCACCTCGAGGTCACCAGGCGCTGGTCGGTCCGACTGGCCTCAGAGCTTCCCACGGCGCTTGAGATCCTCGATCACTTCCGAAAAGCGAATGGGCGTCTCGTTCGCCCGCTCCCCGAAGACCGCCAAGTCTCCGGCATCCTCCGCCATCAGGTCCTTCTGGGCTGGGGGGTCGGTTTCCTGTTCAAACTGGCCCATCTGAGGGAACCTAACGCCCTCACCTCGGAACGTCAATCGCGCCAAGAGCTGCGTGGACCAACACAGCTCGCCTCTCGACCGTACAACCCTCCGAGTGGTTGTGGGGCGGGCCGCCGCCGGCCGGGCGGCCCGCCCCGGAGGGTTCCTCCGCAGAAGGTCTCTCGGGAGCTGCCATGAAACGAGCTGGGCTTCGCATTGCTCTCTGCCTCACCGCCCTCATCCTCTCCCTGCTTCCCGCTGCCAGCTCCGCCCAGAACGGCCGCATCCTCTGGCAGGCCGAGACCGGCGGCTGAATCTTCACCTCCCCCACGGTCGTGGGGGACCTCGTGGTCATCACCTCTTGCAACGGCAAGGTCTCGGCCTTCTCCCGCGCCACGGGCGCCCTCGCCTGGCGCTACGATTCCGCGCAGGACAGTCCCGGTTCCCAGTTCCACGGCGAGCCGCTGGTCTCCGCCGGGCTCCTGATCACCGGCAGCGACAGCGTCCCGACCCCTCATCTCTACGCCTTCGCCGCGGGGTCCGGCACCCTGCGCTGGAAACAGGCCGAGGCCGTGATCGAGAGCGACGTGCTGCTGGTCGGCGGGTTGCTCGTCGGGCGAGCGCAGATCGGCGACCTCCTCGCCCTCGATCCGGGGACTGGCCGCCCCGCCTGGCGCTTGTCGATCGGCGGGTCCCGCTGCACCTGGCGGCCTCAATCTCCCGTGGCCCTGGGCGACCGCGTTTTCTACCCCGCCGCCGACGGCACTCTCTACGCGGTGACGGCGAGCACCGGCGAGGTCCTCTGGAAGCGTGCGCTCGATTGCCCCAGCACCAGCCCGATCGTGATCGACGACGACCTCTATCTCGGCCTGGCGCCCTCCCGGCTGATGCGGCTCTCGACGAAGGACGGCTCGACCCTCGCCGAGCTCCCCCTCGAGGGCCCCGCCGGCTACCGGCTGACGGTGACGGAGGATGCGGTGATCGCCCTGATCGGTGATGGCAACGCCCTGGTGGGCTTCGATCGCGCCCTGGCCGGGGAAAGGTGGCGCAGCCTCGCCGAGAAGGGCTGGAGCTCCCCTCGCCCGCTGCCCCTCGGGGGTCTCGTGGTAGCCGGCACCGAGGACGGGCGGCTGATCGCCTTCGACCCGGTCTCGGGCCGCCAGAGTTGGACGGCGCGGCTCGAAGGCACCGTCCGCGGGCTCGGCAGCGACGGCCAGGTGATCTACGTCGGCATGCTTTCGGGCCGGGTCTACGCCTTCGAGCCGCCGGCGCCACTGCCGCCCTGACTCCGGTCCTCCGGGTCGGTTGTGGTACGGTTTCCCGGCTGCCGGCATCTCGCTTTCGGACCACCCGAGGAGACCCCCCACATCATGAAGCGCACGTCGAGCCTCATCGCCCTGCTGCTCGCGATCGGAGCCGTTCCGGCCTGGAAGCTCTCTGCCGGCGCCACCGCCCCCGCCGAACGCCACTTCTCCTTCGAATACAAGACCACGGTTACGGTGCCGCCCGGAGCGGGCAAGCTCGAGCTCTGGCTGCCCTATGCCGAGAGCGACGCCCACCAGGAGATCGTCTCGGCGAAGGTCGAGAGCGCAGTGCCGGTCGAGATGACCCGTGACGCCAAGTACGGCAACTCGATCCTCCACCTCGCCCTCGACCGGCCCACCACCCCGGAGGTCGCCGTCACCCTGCGCTTCGAGGTGCTGCGCCGGGAGTACGTCAACCGGAGCTTTCCCGCCAAGCGCGGTGGGGCCCTGCCCGCCGAGGTGAAGCGCTGGCTCGAGCCCGACCGCCTGGTGCCCCTGAGCGACCGCATCACGACCCTGGCCTTCGAGGTCACCCAGGGCAAGACCGACCCCCTCGACAAAGCCCGGGCGATCTACGACTACGTGGTCTCGACCATGAAGTACGACAAGAGCGGCACCGGCTGGGGCAACGGCGACATCTACTGGGCCTGCGACGCCAAACGCGGCAACTGCACGGACTTCCACGCTCTGTTCATCGGCCTCTGCCGGGCGGTGGGGATCCCGGCCAAGTTCGCCATCGGATTCCCCCTGCCCAGCGAGCGCGGCGCGGGCGAGATCGGCGGCTACCACTGCTGGGCGGAGTTCTATCTCGCCGGCTATGGCTGGGTGCCGGTGGACACTTCGGAAGCCTCGAAGCACCCCGAGAAGCGCGAGTACTTCTTCGGCGCCCACGACGAGAATCGCGTGCAGTTCACCATCGGGAGGGACTTGGTGCTGTCGCCGAGGCAGGCCGGAGCGCCGCTCAACTACTTCGTCTACCCCTACGCCGAGGTGGACGGCAAGGCCTACACCGAGGTGAAGCGGACCTTCCGCTTCGCCGATGCCGGCACGGGCTCCGGCTCCGCGCCCTCCGGCCGCTGAGCGCCATGCCCTGGCCCGGCGGCACGCCCCCCGAGCCGGCCGTGCTGGCGGCCTGGCTCATCGACTCCCGGCGAGCCACCCTCGCCCTGGTCGAGGACCTGGGCGACGATCAGCTCCTCGGCCCCCGCCTCTCGATCATCAACCCCTTCCTCTGGGAGATCGGCCACGCGGCCTGGTTCCAGGAGAAGTGGCTGCTTCGTCATGCCGCGGGGGAGGCGCCCCTCTCCGCCGACGCCGATCGCCTCTACGACTCGGCGGCCGTGGCTCACGACACCCGCTGGGACCTGCCCCTGCCCAGCCGTGCCCAGACCCTCGACTACATGCGCTCCGTGCTCGACCGCGTGCTCGAGCGCCTGGCGCGAGGGGGGGTCTCCGAAACCGAGTCCTATTTCGCCCTGCTCTCGACCTATCACGAGGACATGCACACCGAGGCCTTCACCTACACCCGGCAGACCCTGGGCTACCCGCGACCGGAGGGCCTGCTCGGGCTCGGGGGGCCGAGCGTGGAGACCGAGGCCGGCCCCCTACCCGGAGACGTCGAGGTGCCCGGCGGCCGATTCGTGCTCGGTGCGGAACCGGGGACGGGCTTCGTCTTCGACAACGAGAAGTGGGGCCACGGGGTCGAGGTGGCCCCCTTCGCCATCGCCCGAGCGGCGGTGACGCAGGGGGAGCTCGCCGCCTTCGTCGAGGACGGCGGCTACCGGCGCCGCGAGCTGTGGAGCGAGGCCGGCTGGGCCTGGCGCGAGCGGGAAGGGGCCGAGGCTCCCCTCTACTGGCGGCGAAGGGACGGCGGCTGGGAGCGGCGGGACTTCGACCGCTGGGTTCCCCTCGAGCCCCACCGCGCGGCGATCCACGTCGGCTTCTGGGAGGCCGAGGCCTGGTGTCGCTGGGCCGGTCGCCGGCTGCCCACGGAGCTCGAGTGGGAGGTGGCGGCGGCGGGTGAGCCGGATGCCAGCGGTCGATCCCTCGCCGCGCACAAGCGCCGCTATCCCTGGGGTGACGAGGCGCCGACCCCCGAGCGGGGGCAGCTCGACTTCCGCGGCCTCGGTCGGGCGGACGTCGCGGCCTTTCCGGCCGGGGACAGCGCCTTCGGCTGCCGCCAGATGCTGGGCAACGCCTGGGAGTGGACGGCCACGGACTTCGGCCCCTACCCCGGCTTCGTGACGGATCCCTACAAGGAGTACTCCGCCCCCTGGTTTTCCGGCCACAAGGTGCTGCGCGGCGGCGCCTGGACCACCCGCGCCCGCCTGCTGCGCAACACCTGGCGCAACTTCTACCCCCCCAACCGGCGGGACGTCTGGGCCGGCTTCCGCACCTGCCGCCCGGACTGAGGGGGGCGCTGAGGGTGCGGGTCACCCTCGTCACTCCCGCCCCACCCGGCACGCACCTCGGCAACCGGGTGACGGCCGAGCGTTGGGCCCGCCTGCTCGGCGAGCTGGGTCACGAGGTCTCGGTCCTCACCGAATGGCGTGGCGAGCCGGCCGACCTGCTGGTGGCGGTGCACGCGCGCAAGAGCTACCCCTCGGTCGAGCGCTTCGCCCGGGAACGGCCGGATGCGCCGATCGTGGTCGCCCTCGCCGGCACCGACCTCTACGCCGACCTGCCGGCCGGCGATCCCGATGCGCGCAGAGCCCTCGACCTCGCCGACCGCTTGGTGGTGCTGCAGCCGGCCGCCCTGAGTAGCCTGCCCGAGGTCGTGCGGGGCAAGGCGCGGGTGATCCGCCAATCCGCCCGGCCTCCGGCCCGGCCCCGCCCGCAGGACCCTGAGCGCTTCGAGGTCTGCGTCCTCGCCCACCTGCGGCCGGTCAAGACCCCCTTCCTCGCCGCCCGGGCCGTGCGCCTGCTGCCGGCCTCCTCTAGGGTGGTCGTGCTCCACGCCGGCGCCGCCCTGGACTCCGAGATGGCCGAGGCCGCGCTCGCCGAGACCGCCAGCAACCCACGCTGGCAGTGGCAGGGAGATCTCGCCCCCGAAGTGGCTGGCACCTTGCTCTCCGGCTGCCGGCTGCTGCTGGTCACCTCGCAGATGGAGGGCGGCGCCAACGTCGTGGTCGAGGCTCTGGCCGCCGGGGTGCCCGTGCTCTCGACCGCGGTCGAAGGCTCGATCGGCCAGCTCGGGGCGGACTACCCGGGTCTCTTCCCGGTCGGCGACGCGCCCGCCCTCGCCCAGCTCCTCCACCGCGCCGAGACCGACCCCGCTTTCCTGGCCGAGCTGGCGGGCTGGTGCGAACGGCTGCGAGGCGAGACGGCGCCCGAGCGAGAGCGGGAGGCGTGGCGGGGGGTGGTGGGGGAGGTCGTGAAGGTCCAGGAAGGCGCCTGACTCTACGGCGGGTAGACCTCTACTCCTCGTCCCCCTGCTGAGCAGCCTGCCAGAGCTCCAGGTACTTCTCCCGAACGTAGGGATGGAGAGTCTCGTCGAGATCCCGGTGCAGCCGGTTGATCCGGATCAGCTCGATCACGTCCGCCAGGTCCCTCAGCCGGTGGGGCGCCGTCATGCCGGAGGCGATCTTGAGCTCGATCAGCAGCGCCAACGGCACCAGGGCGACGCGCTCTCCCCGCACCGCCACCTGGGCGGGGTCCGGAAACGCGATCGGCTTCTCCCTGCCGTCACCGGGGTAGTCGCCGGTGAGGACTACGTCGATGTTCACCTTGTGGGAGGTGTCTCGCAGGCCCCGGCTGCCGGGGAACTTCTCGCGATAGCCGCGCCCGAGCGCCGCCTTCTTCAGAGCCTCGAGCCCGTCAGGCCGCAGCAGCACGTCCACGTCCACGGTGGTTCGCTGGTAGCCGTAGGCGTTCAAGGCCATGGCCCCGAGGATGGCGTAGGGAATATCGAGCGCCGTCAGTCGATCCACCAACTGGGCCAGCGCTCCATGCACGTCGGAGTCGCCCATGAAGAACCTCCCTGCCTCCCGGGCTCCATCGAGCAGGCGCTTCTCGGTCCGAGGAGCGAGGCGAGAGCGTTGATGGGATGGCTGGAGCATGGTGTGCGGCGGTCAGTATAGCGCCCGGTCGGACCCCTCCTTTCCGAGCGCCTGGAACAGAAACGCCCGCGCCTTGCGCCAGTCTCGGCGTACGGTGCGGTCGGAGACCCCGAGCGCCCGGCCGGCTTCTTCCTCGGTCAGCCCGCCGAAGTAGACCAGCTCGACCAGCCGGGCCAGCCGGGGGCTCAAGGTGGCGAGAGCGGCGAGGGCCTGATCGACGGCGAGGATCTCGACCACGCGATCGTCGCCTCTCTCGCCGTGGCCCGCCAGGCGGTCGAGATCGCTGAGCGTAACCCTCAGCTCGTCTCCACCACGCTTGCGGGCCATTCGGCGTCGGGCCGCATCCACAAGGACGTGACGCATGGCCACGGCCGCCACCGACAGGAAGTGCTCGCGGTCCCGCCAGTCGGCACGGCCGGCATCGACCAGCTTGACGTAAGCCTCGTGGACCAGGGCGGTGGTCTCGAGGGTCTGGCCCGGTCGGCGGCGCCTCAGCTGCCGGCGCGCCACGGCCCGCAGCTCGCCGTAGACCAGCGGCGTCAGCCGCTCGAGCGCGCCGGGATCTCCCTCCCGCAGCGCCAGGAGCAGACATGTGACCTCGCCAGGAGCCGCCACGGCTTCGACCTCCCGATCTCTCGCGAGGATGTTCTCCAGAGTGCTACCGAGGGTACCGCGCGGTCCGGGTCATTTCAAGTAGAGAGCCGGCCTCGGGCATGTAGACTCCTCTCACCGCCCGATCTCAGAAGCGAGATGAGCCCCAAGGCGACGCTCGACCCCGCGCGCTGGCAGCGCATCGAGGCACTGCTCGACTTACTCCTCGAGCTGCCGGCCGAGGTGCGCGGGGAGCATCTGGCTGCCGCCTGTGGCCGGGATGTCGAGCTCCAGGCGCAGGTCGAGGCACTGCTCGCCGCCGACGCCGAGGCGGAGGGAGCACGCTTCCTCAAGGCCCCGGCAGCTCTGGGCGAGGAAGCGCTCCACCAGGTCGGCCCCTACGAGCTGGTCCGGCTGATCGGCGAAGGCGGCATGGGCAGGGTCTACGAGGCGTGGGATACGCGCCTCGGCCGGCAAGTGGCGCTCAAGTTCCTGCCCCGCGAGGTCGCCCGCGACGCCGCGGCCCGCGAGCGCTTCTTGCGCGAAGCGCGTGCCGCCTCCGCCCTCGATCACCCCAACATCCTGACCGTCCATGACCTCGGTGAGACCGAGGGCGGTGAGATCTTCCTGGTCACCGCCTTCTACGAGGGGGAGACCTTGCACGACCGACTGGAGCGCGGCCCCCTGGCCATCGAGGAGGCGCGGACGGTCGCGCTCCAGGTGGCTCGTGCGCTGCGCCATGCCCACGGTGCGGGTGTCCTCCATCGCGACATCAAGCCGGCGAACATCATGCTGCCCCGCGAGGGGGAGGCCAAGGTGCTCGATTTCGGGCTGGCCAAGGTCGCCGGTGAGACGGCGATGACCCGCACCGGTGCCTCGCCGGGCACCCCGGCCTATATGTCGCCCGAGCAGGTGCGGGGAGAGCCGTTGGACGAGCGCACTGATCTCTTCTCCCTCGGCGCGACGCTCTACGAGATGCTCGCCGGGCGCCGGGCCTTCTCGGCCGAGGGAGCCCAGGCCGAGCACGCCGTCGTCCACGCCATCCTCAGCCGGGATCCCGAGCCGATCGAGCTGCTGCGCCCGGAAGTGCCGCCAGCTCTGGCTCGGACGGTGGCCAAGGCGCTGGCCAAGCGCCCGGCCGACCGCCACGCGAACGCCGCCGAGCTGCTCGCCGAGCTGGGAGGGCGCGCTGGGCGGGCCCCGATCCGGGCTCCGTGGCTCCGCTGGCGGGGGGCCCGTCGAGTCGCGGCGGGGCTCCTCGCCGGCGCCGTGGGGACAGCTCTGCTGGCCCTCCTCCTCAGTGGGTGGCCCCTGGCACCAGGACCGCCGTTGCGAGTGGCGATCCTCCACCCGGATACGACCTCGGCGACGGCGAGCCCGGAGCTGTCCCTGGTCGAATCCGAGGTGGTGGAGGCCGCCCTCGCTACTCTCACCGCGCTCTCCGGTTTGCGGCCCCTCGACCCACCCGGACGGAATGAGGAGCGCGGCTCCGAGACCGAGAGGCTCCGCGCCGCCGAGGCGGATGAGGTGCTGCTCCCCCTCCTGGACTGCCGGGACGACTGGTGCCGGGTGATCCTGCGCCGTCTCGAGCGGCCGGGAGGCCCGGTGGTGGCGACGGCCGGGCCTTTCGAGGTCCAGGCCGGCATCGAGAACGCCCACCGGCTCGCCGAGGCGGTGCGCGTGCATGCGCTGCGGCTCTACCCCGAGCATCGTCCCCGAGCGGATAGGCCGGGCGACCGGGTGAGACCGGAGGACCACAAGGCTTACGTCGAGCTGGCCCGCCGCCTCGATCGCGGGGAACGCCTGGGTAGCGCGGAGCTCGATCGGCTGGACGCTCTGCTGCTGAGCTCACCCGACCTGCTGGGGGCCTGGCGCCTGGCGGCCGACGTCGCCCGGCTGGCGGGGGCCCTCGACCGCGCCCTCGGCTACGCCGCACGGGCCCACCAGCTCGATCCGCACGACCCGGGGCCCTTGTTCACCCGCTTCCGCATCGAGATGGCAGCGAATCGGCTCACCGCGGCGCGGGAGACGCTGGCGCGGCTCTCCCAGGTGGTGCCCGGCGACACCCGGGTGACCAGCGCGGAAGCCGACCTCCTCGAGGCCCAGGGCGAGCTGGAGCGAGCCCGCCCCCTGCGCGAGGAGGTCGCCCGCCGGCGGCCGAGCTGGCCCCAGGTCCTGGAGCTGGTGACCCTGGAGCTGCGGCTGGGTGCCACTGAGAACGCCCTGCGACGGCTCCGGGACCTCCTGTCCACCCATCCCGACAACCAGTACGTGCGCGAGAACCTGGCCTGGCTCGAGGCGAGCTACGGCGAGCTGGATCGCGCCGGGGCTCTCTACGAAGAGCTGCTCCAAGCCCACGCAACCCGCCCCCACCTCACCAACCTCGGCTGGGTGCGCTTCCTGCGCAAGGCCTACGCCGAGGCCGAAGCCGCCTACCGCCAGGCCCTCACCCTCGAGCCAGGCCACCTGCTCACCCGTTTCAACCTGGCCGCCACACTCGCGGCGCGGGGCGAGCGGGCTCCAGCCCGGGCCCTGTTCACCAGCCTCGCCGCGGAGCTCGCCGCCACGCCAGCACCGGTCGCCACCCGCGCCCGACTGCTCCACGCCCAATGCCTGGCGCGCCTGGGTCGCCGAACCGAGGCGGACCGGCTGGCGGAGGAGACGCTCCGCCAGCCGCCGGAGGACGTGCACGGCCTCCATCTGGCCGCTCAACTCCAGGCCCTCCTGGGCGAGCGGCTGTCGGCCCTCTACTACGTCGAGAGAGCCCTCCGGAAGGGCCTGCTCCGGGAGTGGTTCGAGATCCCCGAGTTCGGCTCGCTCCATCAGGATCCGGACTTCCGGGCCTTGCTCGCCGCCCGTGAGACGGCGACACCGCCACCCTAGCCTCGGGGTGGCGGCGCCGGAACGTCCATGCCGCCAAAGTTCTCCGTCCCCAGCATGGGATTGCCCCACGCGAGCTGGCCGCCGTCGTCCATGACCTTGTAGACGAAGCGCTTGCCGCGGGCCACGTCGGCCTTGACCACGCCGATGATCCGGCCCGACTCGGAGTTGGGGCCGAGGCAGGGCCGAGCCGCCGGCTCCAGGGGCTTGATCCTCGCCTTGGGATCGACCTCCTTGCCGTCCGGCCCCAGGGTCCAGACCTCCTCGAACTCCACCCGCAGCGCCCGCCCATCCGTGCTGGGTGCGAGCATCCAGACCACGATGTCGCCAGGTTCCACCCCCGGCAAGGGGTTGGGCTCAGCGACCACCTTCTCCTTGCCCTCTGCGTTCACAACCAACTTGACGGTGATCAAGTGCTCCATGGTGAGTCCCTCCTCTCGGGGTTCGAGGCCAGCCCCGGGGGGTGGGCAGTCTCGTCTTGGTGGAACGTAGAAGCCGGCCGGCAGCGGACAGTGAGGCAGCCAAGGCAGAGCACTGCGCCCTCCGGCAGCGGGAGTGTCCGGATCCTCGCCGGGTTTGCGTGCATCGGATCAGAAGGCGACCTCTCAACCCGTCCCAAGGAGGACACGACGATGACCGCCACCACCTTCCGCCGCTGCTTTTCCGGCTCGCTCCTGGGCCTCCTGGCCCTCGCCCACGCTCCGGCGTCCTTCGCCGGTGCCGCTGCCCTCGGCGCCCGCCTGCGGGCGGCCTGTAACAGCCCTACCTCCACGGTTGTGCAGACCATTACCGGGCCAACCTGTGTGCAGGTGACCCCGAGCGCCATCAACGCCGGGTTCATCGAGCTGTTCTCCCCCGAGCCGGGCGTCTCGGTCCACGCCGTGTTCTATCCCACCGCTGACTGTTCCGGCCCCAGCGCCGGGGTGCTCAAGTCGGGCGACCTCTGCTCCCTCAAGCTCAGCAACGGCGACCCAGTCCGCGGCAAGGTCCGCTCGCTCTACCTGTGGTCGGGCCCGGACCCGGCGAGCCTCAACGGCACCTACCGCAGCGCCAAGGGGCGTGAGCTGAGGATCACCGTGGCGCCAGACGGCCGGGTGTCGGGCACCCTCACCGCCAGCTGGGAGACCAGCAAGAAGGTCGTCACCGTGCCGATCTTCGCCGGGCTCGCGCGCTGGATGACCCTGGGCACGGGCGCCTCGGTGGACCCGACCATGCCCACCGACGACTGGGCCCTGACCCTGCAACTGTGTGCCGGGCTCTCCACCAACGGCTTCGTGGACGACACCACCTGCGTCTCCTACACGGGAGCCGGCGAGATGCCGAGGGGGACGACCACGGTGCCGACCCTCACCCTCCAGCGCGCCTCGGTGCGCGGGAACCTGCGGGGCTTCGACGTCCAAGGCGAGGTCGAAGCCTTCCAGCGCCTGCCCTGAGCGCGCGGCGGGTGAGGGCGCGGGCCGGCTCGGTCGTCTCGGCCGGGCCGGTTCGCGCCCTCTACTCCTCGTCCCCCTGCTGAGCAGCCTGCCAGAGCTCCAGGTACTTGTCCCGAACGTAGGGATGGAGAGTCTCGTCGAGATCCCGGCGCAGCCGGTTGATCCGGATCAGCTCGATCACGTCCGCCAGGTCCCTCAGCCGGTGTGGCGCCGTCATGCCGAGCCACCAGCTACGCCAAGGCACGATGCACGTCAGCTTCACCTCGGAAGAACCTCCCCGCCTCCCGGGCTCCCTCGAGCAGGCGCTTCTCGGTCCGAGGAGCCAGGCGGGTCTTGGCGATGGTTGGAGCATGGTGTGTCGCCAGGCAAGTTGTGCCAGCAGGCTAGCGCAACTTCACTGCGTGCTCGAGCGTGAACACCCAGAGCTCTGCAAACTGCTTCAAACCCAGGGCGTCGAGCTCTCGTTGGAGCAGGGTCTGAAGCGAAGCGAGCTTCTCCCGACGCAGAGACTCGCTCAGCTGGATGGCCAAGGCGCAAGGCTCCTCGCGGGTGACCCGTTGTGTCTGCTTCTTCTTGGCTGCTTCCCGCATGGCCTTGGCAGCTCGGTTCTCGAGATCTTGCCCGACGAGAAACGACTGGAAGCCGGGGTCGAAGCCCATTACCCACAAGAGAAGCTGACCGAAGACGGACACTCGAACCCCGAGCCCGAGGTCCTGATGACGGAACACGTTTCGCCTGATCGGCTTCTCGTTACCGGCGAGGACATTGCGCAACCAGCTTGCTACTTCTTCCTCATGGCCTCGAAGTTCGCTGGCAGGCGGCCGCTCCTCGATCACGACCTTCCCGGTACAGCCTTCGAGCAATGTCTCGACCTTCGCCAGGAACTCATCGAGGAGTTTCTGATCCTTATGCCACTCCTCCGACGGGGCCGCCTCGGTGAGCTCGAGGCCAACGATGGCGTCGGCGCCGATCTCGATCTTGAAGTCGGGTGCTCCCTGCGCATCGCTGTACTCATAGAAGAGGCTCTGGCCGTCGGTTGCAGAGTCCAACAACGGCAGGAAGAACAACAAAGAACTGAACTCTCGATCGAGGTTCTGCCGTCCATCCCGCGACCCGACCTCGCTCAAGAACCGGGAGTCGAAACGCCTGCCGCTGTCGATCGCTGCAGCCCGTTCCTTGAGCCAGGCCCAGGAGGTCAATGTGGCTTGCCTTGTGAGGTGTGGCTCGCGAGGGAGGTACTTCAGAGCCTCTTCCCTCGTGCTGCAATGAGGCATCGCCTCGAGCGCGAGCCGGTTGCCCACTACCCGGTTCAGACGGGCTTCTAGGATCTCGCGAAAACCTGGATCGGCCTTCAGCTGCGCTCGGAGGTCGTCTTCCATGAGACGCAAGTCCTGGAAGGTCGACACGATCTCTGACCCAAATTGCGCCAAGAGCGAACCTCCCCTCTGACGACCTGCATCACTTCCCACCGGCTCACTCTCCCACCAGCCTCAGCGCGCCCTCCACCAGCTCAGGGTCGAGGAAAGCACCCTCGCGGCGCAGGCGGTCGACCAAGGGCCGGGCAGAGGGAATCAAGCCGTGCTTCTTCGTTCGAAGGATGAGTCCGAGTGTGCCGACGACCGGCAGGTCGAGGGCCTTGGCACAACGACGGGCCTCGCGGTCGTCCAACGCGCTCTCCCAGCCGCTGAGCCCCAG
>JBIOYC010000246.1:0-5237 GCA_044869955.1 Thermoanaerobaculia bacterium
CAGAGCCCCCGACCAGATCCTTCGCTGCGCTCAGGATGACAACGGGAGAGGGATCGGTCGTGTCCGATGGTCGTCCCTCCCCCCGTCCCGTCAGGGACGTGTTTACGTAGCGTGGGATTTCAATCCCTCGCGCTCGGCGCCGAACCGACCGAGAACCCCCATGTCCCACTCCCACCACCCCCTGCGTATTCGCGGGCATGCCCGACAAGGATCCCACTCCTACGTGGGAGAGCCTCTTCGACGCTCTCCTCGACCTGCCGGCGGCCGCGCGTGAGGCTCCGCTAGCGGAGATCGAGGGACGGGATCCCGCCCTCGCGGGGCGGCTGCGCGCTCTGCTCGCCGCCGATGACCATGCCTCGGACTCTTTCCTCGATCGGCCGGTCGCCGGGCTGCCGCTCGACGCCTTCCCCGGCCCCTCCGAGGGCTGGGCGGACCTCACCCTCGCCGCCGGCACCCTGATCGGCCCCTATCGCGTCGTCGCGCGCATCGGCCAGGGCGGTATGGGCGAGGTCTATCTCGCCGAGCGGGCCGACGGAGCCTTCGAGCAGAAGGTCGCCTTGAAGCTGATCAAGCGGGGCATGGACAGTGCCGAGATCGTGCGCCGCTTCCTCAACGAGCGGCAAATCCTCGCCCGCCTCGACCATCCCGGCATCGCCCGCCTGCTCGACGGCGGCTCGTCGGCCGACGGCCGGCCCTACTTCGTGATGGAGCACGTCGAGGGTGAGCCGCTGCTGGCCTACTGCGCCCGCACCGTGCCCAGCGTCGAGGAGCGGGTGCGGCTGATCCGCGAGATCGCCGAGGCGGTGGACGCCGCCCACCAGCGCCTGGTGGTGCATCGCGACCTCAAGCCCTCGAACATCCTCCTGACCCGCGACGGCAGGGTGAAGCTCCTCGACTTCGGCATCGCCAAGCTCACCGGCGAGACCGCCGGGACGATCTTGACCCGCCTCGAGTCCCGCGCCCTGACGCCGGCCTACGCCGCGCCGGAGCAGATTCTCGGCGAGCCGGTCACCACCGCCACCGACGTCTACGCCCTGGGGGTGCTGCTCTACCAGCTGCTCACCGGGCGCCTCCCCCACGAGCGCGAGGCCCGCGCCCTGCCGGCGCTGGTCGCCGAGCTCGAGTCCGAGACCCTGACTCGCGCCAGCACGGCGGTGCGGGCCCTGCCGGCGTTGCAGGCCAAGGCCCTGGGAATCGACGACCCGGTCCGCGTCTCTCGCCGGCTCGCCGGCGACCTCGACACCATCCTCACCCGCGCCCTCGAACGGGACCCGGCCCGCCGCTACCGCTCGGCAGCGGCCTTCGCCGAAGACCTCGAGCGCTTCCTCGAAGGCCGGCCGATCCACGCCCGGCCGGTCACCGCCCACTACCGCTTCGGGAAGTGGGTGCGTCGCAACCGCGTGCTCGCCGGTGCCGCGGCTCTGGTCCTGCTCTCCCTCTCGGTCGGCCTCGCAGTCTCCCTCTGGCAGGCTCGGGTCGCCCGCCAGGAGACCCGGCGTGCCGAGCGCATCCGGGACTTCCTGATCTCGATCTTCCTCGCCGCGGACCCTTCCGTGGCCCAGGGCTCCGAGGCGACGGCCCGCCAGCTCCTCGCCCGAGGCGGGCAGCGGGTCGGCGAGGAGCTCAAGGACGACCCCGGCATCCAGGCCGACCTGCTGGGCATGATCGCCCACGTCGAGAACGAGCTGGGCCTCTCCCAGGCGGCCCTGGACCACGCCCGCCAGGGGCTCGCGGCTCTCGGGCCAAAACGCTCGGCGTACACCCTGCGCCAGGGCAATCTCCGGTTCGAGGAGGGCAGCGCGCTGCTCTCCATGAGCCAGGTCGAACAGGCCATCCATCCCTTCGAGGAGGCCATTGCCTTGCTGAGCGCACGGCTCGAGCCCGGCGAGCTCAAACTCACTACAGCCAAGGTCGAGCTGGCGAGCAGCTACTTCAACTTGCGCCACTACGAGCGCGCCGTGACCTTGTTGGAGGAGGTCTACGAGGAGCGCAAGAGAGCCTACGGCGAGGAGGATCCCGACGCCGGCTGGCATCTCGTGCAGCTCGCCAACGCTCTCCGCGAGGCGATGCGCTGGGAGGAGGCCGAGGCCGCCTACCGCCGAGGCGTGAGCGTGATGGTGCGAGCGTGGGGGGACCGACATCCGGCGACGGCGGACGGCCGCGTGTCGCTCGGCAGCCACTTGGCTCTCCTCGGCGAGCTCGGCGAGGCCGAGATCGAGGTGCGTAAGGGCCTCGGAGCCCAGCGCGAGATCCTGCCGCCCGGCCACCCGGTTCTTCCGCGCTCGCTGATCCAGCTCGGTCGCATCTACTACCAGCTGGGCCGGTTCGAGGAGTCCGAAGGGGCCGTCGCCGAGGCGCTTTCGCTGCTCCCGGCCGGCCAGTGGTCCAGGGGGGTCTGCCTGCGCCAGATCGGTCTGATCCGCCTGGCCCAGGGCCGGCCGGCCGAGGCCGTGCCTTATTTCGACGAGGCGGCCTCGCTGCTGCGCGCTCAGTTTGGCGAGGGCAGCGTGCGCGAGCAGCAGGTGCTGGCCAACCGGGGCTTCGCCCGCGGCCTCTTGGGTGAGGTGCCCGAAGGGGAAACGGCCCTCAGGACGGCCATCGCCCGCATCGACGAGCAGGCCGGGGCGAGAGCGGTCGAGGCCCTCCTGCCCCGCCGCCAGCTCGGCCAGCTGCTGCTGGCTGCCGGCCGGCCGGCCGAGGCCGCCGAGGTGCTCTCCGCCCTGCGCGAGCGGGAGCTCGCGCTCTATGGCCGGCCGAGCCACTTCGAGGTACTGCTGACCACCGAGCAGCTCACCCTCGCCCTCAGATCGGTCGGTACCCGGGAGGCTCTGGCCGAAGCGGAGCGCCTGCTTGCCCTGGGGCCGCGAAGCGAATAGAAACGCCCCGTGAGCTGGGAAGGCCTCTTCGACGAGCTGCTCGAGCTGCCCCCGGCGGCGCGGGCGGAGCGGCTCGCCCGGATCGAGGCCGAGGACCCGACCCTGGCCCAGCGCCTGCGCGCCCTGATCGCCGCCGACGAGGTGGCGGAAGCCTCCTTCCTCGATCGCCCCCTGGGCGATCTGCCGGTCGACGCCTTTCCCCCCGGGCCGGCACCGGGACCCGACCCGGAGCTCGCTCCCGGCACCCTGGTCGGAGCCTGGCGCATCCTCGATCCGATCGGTCTGGGCGGCATGGGCGAGGTCTACCTCGCCGAGAGGGCCGACGGCCACTTCGAGCAGAGGGTCGCCCTCAAGCTGATCCGACGTGGCATGGACAGCCGCGAGATCATCCGCCGCTTCTTGACCGAGCGCCAGATCCTCGCCCGCCTCGACCATCCCGGCATCGCCCGCCTGCTCGACGGCGGCTCGGCCGAGGACGGTCGGCCCTACTTCGTCATGGAGCACGTCGAGGGGGAGCCCCTGTTCGTCCATTGCAGTCGCACCGCGGCCTCCCTCGAGCGGCGCGTGCGCCTGGTCAAGGAGGTCGCCGAGGCGGTCGACGCCGCCCACCAGCGCCTGGTGGTGCACCGCGACCTCAAGCCCTCGAACCTCCTGCTCACCCGCGACGGCCGGGTGAAGCTGCTCGACTTCGGCATCGCCAAGCTCCTCGACGAGGAGGACGGCGGCGGCCTGACGCGGCTGGAGGACCGGCCCCTGACCCCCAATTACGCCGCCCCCGAGCAGATCCTCGGCGAGCCGGTGACCACCGCCACCGACGTCTATGCCCTGGGCGTCCTGCTCTTCCAGCTCTTGACCGGCCGCCTGCCCCATCAGCGCGAGGCGCGGAGCCTGCCCGCCCTGGTCGCCGAGGTGGGCTCCGAGACGGCCACCCGCGCCAGCACCGCCCTGCGCGCCCTCTCGGCCGAGGAGGCGAGGGAGGTGGGGATCGCCGACGTCGGCCAGGCCGCCCGCCGAGTGCAAGGGGAGCTCGACACCGTCCTGGCCAAGGCCCTCCACCGGGACCCGGCCCGGCGCTACCGCTCGGCCGCGGCCCTCGCCGAGGAGCTCGAGCGCTTCCTCACCGGCCGGCCGATCCTCGCTCGCCCGGACTCGGCGAGCTACCGCTTCCGCAAGTGGGTGGCGCGCAACCGCCTCATCGCCGCGGCCGGCCTGCTGGTCGGCCTCTCGCTGACCGGAGGCCTGGCCGCCGCCTTGTGGCAGGCCCGCATCGCCCGCGCCGAGGCACGGCGGGCCGACGCCCAGGCGCAGCGGGCCGAGAAGGTCCGGGACTTCATGATCTCGATCTTCAAGGAGGCCGACCCGGCGCAGGCGCAGGGGCAGATCCTCACCGCCCGCGACGTCCTCGAGCAGGGGGCGCGGCGGATCGAGACCGAGCTGGCCGGGGCGCCGGATCTCCAGGTGCAGCTCTACAACTCGATCGCCGAGATCGAATTCGGCCTCGGCGCCGTCAAGGAGGGCTACCTCCACGCCTCGCGGTCCCTGGCCCTCGCCCGCGAGCATCTGCCACCGGGTGCCCTGGACGCCGGCCACGCCCTGGCGATGATGGGCAACGGTGCCCTGGACACCGGGGAGCCGGCCAAGGCGGTCGAGTACCTGACCGAGGCGGTGACCTTGGTCGAGGCCGGCCACGGTTCCCTCGACCTCTGCGTGGCCAACACCAAGGCCCGGCTCGCCATGGCCCTGCAGCAGCAGCGCCAGAGCGAGAGGGCGCTGGTGCTCCAGCGGGAGGCCTACGAGGTGTTTCGCCAGCTCAAGGGCGACGAGGACCCGGACACCGCCTGGAACCTCCAACTGGTGGCCAACCGCCTGCGCGACCTCGACCGCTTCGACGAGGCGGCCGAGGCCTACCGGCGCGCCCTGCCGGTGATGGAGAAGGCCATGGGCCCCCGCCACCCCGCGACCGCCTTCGCCCACGTGACCTACGGCACCCTGCTCGACCGCGTCGGCCACTCGCGGCAAGCGGAGGAGCAGCTGCGCCTCGCCATCGAGGCCCAGCGCGTCATCCTGCCTCCGGGCCATCTGGCCATGGCCTCGGCCCAGACCCAGCTGGGCATCGTCTACCTCGGGCAGGAGCGCTTCGCCGAGGCCGAGAGCGCCTTCGCCGAGGCTCTGGCGATCTACGGCGGCAGCCGCGTCGAGGCCTGCAACGTCCAGCGTCTCGTCGGCCTGGGCCGGATCGGCTGGGAGCGCCTCGACGAGGGGGTGGCGGCCCTCGAGCGAGCCCTGGCGATCTGCCGCGCAGCGGTCGGTGAGCAGGCCGTGCCCACCCGCCGCGCCGCCGCCAGCCTGGCCTGGGCCCGG
>JBIOYC010000247.1:0-15385 GCA_044869955.1 Thermoanaerobaculia bacterium
AAGAGCCCCCCGGTTACAATCCCCCGCCATGCGCAACGGCTTCCCGCTGATCGACCTCCATCGCCACCTGGACGGCAACGTTCGCCTCGAAACCGTGCTCGACCTCGGCCGGCAGCACGGCCTGCCCCTGCCGGCGTGGACGCCCGAGGAGCTGCGGCCCCACGTCCAGGTGATGAGCCAGGAGCCGGATTTGCTGGGTTTCTTGGCCAAGTTCGCCCTGCTCAAGAAGGTGATGGTCGATTACGACGCGGTGCGGCGCATCGCGCGAGAAAACCTCGAGGATGCCGTGGCCGAGGGCATCGACTACCTGGAGCTGCGCTTCTCCCCCTACTTCATGGCCGAGGAGCACCGGCTCGACCCTTTCGGCGTGGTCGAGGCGGTGTGCGATGCCCTGGAGGAAGCCGAGGGCCTGCCGGTCACGGCGAAGCTCATCGTGATCATCTCCCGCCACTACGGCCCCGAGATCGGCGAGATCGAGCTCGAGACGGCAATGCGCCACCGCCATCGGGGCGTGGTGGCCCTCGACCTCGCCGGGGACGAGGCGGGCTTTCCCGGCGAGCTCTTCGTCTCGCACTTCGCCCGCGCCCGGGACGCCGGCCTGCGCAGGCTCGCCCACGCCGGCGAGGCCGCCGGGGCGGCGAGCGTGCGCCAGGCGATCCTCGGCCTGGGGGCCGAGCGCATCGGCCACGGCGTGCGTGCCGTCGAGGACCCGGAGGTGCTCGACCTGATCGAGGACCGCGGCATCGCCCTCGAGTGTTGCCCGACCAGCAACCTCCAGACCTCGACGATCACCGACCTCGCCCGCCACCCCCTACCGGCCTTCGTCCGCCGCGGCCTGCTCGCCACGCTCAACACCGACGACCCCTCGATCAGCGGCATCGACCTCGCCCACGAGTACCGGCTGGCCGCGGACCGGCTGGGGATGAGCGAGGGGGAGCTGCGGCGGTGCCAGGTGAACGCCTTCGAGGCGGCGTTCCTCACGGACACCGAGAAGGCGGCCCTCCTGGCCGGCGGGTAGGGGCTTCCGTCGAGCTTGCCGGCCACGCCGGCGTTCGCCGTGGGGCCTACTCCCCCGTCATCTCCTTCAGCATCGCCTCGAACTGCTCCAGGCTGGTCACGAAGGGGCGCCTCGTCATGGTGGCGAAGCAGGAGCCGTCCAGGCTCTCGGCTTCTCCCTGCTCGATGAAAGCCCGGCCGATGCCCAGCAGGCACTCGGAGTTGGCGAGGCCGCCCAGGCCGTGGTGGCCGTCCGCGACTACGAAATGCCGGCCGCGGGGAAAGTAGCGCAGGGCCTCCTCAGCCCAGAAGGGCGGGGTCACCGGGTCGAAGTTGCCGGAGATCAGCAGCACCGGTACGTCGGAGCGCACGGGCTCGTGGAAGTCGGGGGGGATGGCCCCACGGGGCCATTCGGCACAGGCCGCCAGCTGCTGGCGGATGCGGAAGTCGCCCAGGTAGGTGCCCTCGGTCAGCCGCTGGATCCGGCTCTGATCGCCGAACGGCAGGTCCTCGGCGCAGGTCACCGACAGGTGCATGCCGTAGGCGAGGAGCTCGCGCAGCTGCGACTGCCACATCACGTTGAGCGAGGCGAAGGGCTCGAAGTTGCCGCGATGGGCCTCGTGCACCACTAGCGGCAGCAGTCCGGCCGTGGCCGCGTCGTAGAGCAGGAAGCGCAGCTGCTCGGCGAAGGGGCCGCGCGAGATGGTGACCGTGGTCTTGCCCTCCTGGCCGGGCAGCTGCACCTCGGCCCGGGCCCGCTCGCGCTCGAGCCGGGCCAACACCTCGCGCACCTCGGCGCGCAGCCGGGGGAAGGCGGTGCGGCAGGCGGAGTCGCCCAGGCAGGCCTCGATCAGCAGGTCGAGAGAGCGCTGGCCGTCGCGGGCGTGGAAGAAGGGCAGGAACTGCTCGATGCCGGCGGTTCCGTAGAGGGTCGCCGTGCGCACGTTCTGCGGGTAGCGGCGCAGGTAGATCTGGGCCGCCAGGGTGCCGTAGGAGCCGCCCTCGAGGTTGATCTTGCCGTAGCCCAGCCACTGGCGGACCTCCTCGACGTCGTCCGCGGCGATGGTGGTGGTGTACTGGGTGAGGTCGGCGACTTTCTCCAGCTCGGCCCGGCAGCGGCGGGCCGTCTCCGCCGAGAAGGCCGGCTCGAAGTAGCCCTGGACGTCGTCCTTGCCGCCCGGCACGTCACATTGCAGGAGGTTCGAGCCTCCCGTGCCGCGCTGGTCCACCATCACGAGGTCGCGCTTCTTGCGCAGCTCGGCGTACTCCTGGGCGGCGCCCGCGGCGTGCGAGGTGACGCCGTCACCCGGGCCGCCGGCGAAGAGGAAGAGGGGATCGGGGGCGAGCTCCGGCCCGGTGGCAGGCAACACCACCACTTTCAAGCCGATCTTGCGGCCCTGGCGGGTGGCGCGGTTCTCCCAGACTTCGAGCGTGCCACACAGGGCTCCGCCCTCGACACCCTCGATCTCACAGGGCTCGAGGGGCAGGCGGCGGGGGGGCGGGTCGGCGAGGGCAGGAACGGCGAGGAGGGTGGCGAGGGCGGCAACGAGGCAGGCCTGTCGGCGGACTTGGACCGGTTTCATGCCCTTCGTTACGTGACAACCCCGACGGGAGTTTCGCGCCGCAGGGAAGCCGGCCGCGAGGGGTTCCATCCCTGCTAGCATTCCGGCAACCCGGAGAGCGCGATGGATTCCACCAGGAAGTTGGAGGCAGGTCGAACCCTCGGACGCTACGAGCTGCTCGCAGCCGCCGGCCAGGGCGGCATGGCCGAGGTGTTCCGCGCGCGGGACAGCCAGCTGGACCGCATCGTGGCCCTCAAGGTGGTGCTCCCCCACCTCGCCAGCCAGGAGGAGCTGACTCGCCGCTTCCTCCGCGAGGCCCGCCTGGCCGCCTCCCTCGAGCATCCCCACATCCTCCCCGTTTACGACTTCGGCGAGCAGGACGGCACTCCCTTCCTGGTCATGCCCTGGGTGGACGGCGGCTCGCTCGAGGAGAGGATGGGCGCCCGCCCGGTCGAGAGGGAACGAGCCCTGGCCTGGCTGCAGGAGATCGCCTCGGCCCTCGACCACGCCCATCAGGCCGGTGTGCTCCACCGCGACGTCAAGCCTTCGAACGTCCTGCTCGACCGTCACGACCGGGCCTTGCTGGCGGATTTTGGCATCGCCTACGCGGCCAGCGCTGCCACCCGCCTGACCCGCGCCGGCACCGTGCTCGGCACTCCGGAGTACATGGCGCCGGAGCTGGTCGAAGGCGAGCCGGCCTCGGCGGCGAGCGACCTCTACAGCCTCGCCGTGCTGGGCTGGGAGCTGCTGGCGGGCCGCCCCCCCTTCTCCGGCGAAAGCGCCCTGTCGGTGCTCCATCAGCACGCCAACAAGCCGGTGCCCCTGCTGAGCGGGCTGGTGCCGGAGCTGCCGGTCGCCGTGGACCGCGTCTTCCAGCGCGGCCTGGCCAAGCGCCCGGCGCAGAGGCCGGCCGGTTGCGGCGCCTTCGCCGCCGAGCTGGCCTCCGCCCTGCCCTCGTCCGGCGCGGTGACCCGCCCGGCCGGCGCGGCGCCCACCACCCTGGTCGATCGACCGGTGGGCACCCTCCCCGCCGGCGCCGTCCCTCCGACGGTGATCGGCCGCGCGGCTCGGAGCTCCTCCGGCATGACCGTCGTCCGCCCGCCCTCGCGCAGCCGGCTCGGGGCCTGGCTCGGGGGGGCCGCTGCTCTGGCCGGCCTCGCCCTCGGTCTCTGGCTCTGGCAGGGCCGAGCCCGCCCCGAACCGAGCCCGACGCCCGAAACGGGCGAGGAGGAGGCTCTGACCGGCACCGCGATCGATCCCGGCCCGGACACCTCCCCGAGCCCAGCCTCCCGGGCCGGGAGCCCTCCACCCGCGGTAGACCGCAGCGCGGAAGCGCAGCCCATCCGCGTCGCCGAGGCCGAGCCCGAGCCGGTCGAAGAACCGGCGGCACCCACGGCTGACCCCGAGGCCGCGACTCCCAAACGGCTGCCCCTCCTCGACGCCGCCCGCCGAGGGGAAGGCCCCCTCGGTGCCCGGCGCCGCGGCCTCGGCAAGGGCCCGGTGGAGCGGCCGGGCACCGCCCTGCGGCAGGATGGGCCCCGCCTCGCCGAGGTGATGATGAGCCCGGCGCCGTTCACCGCCGCCACCTTCGACCTCCTCGCCCGGGAATCCGAACGCATGGCCACCACCCGCGGGGGGGAAGCCAACGCCCGCGGTGTGGGTCTCTACGCCGAAGGGGGCAAGGCCTACCTCGCGGGCGACGCAGACACCGCCCGGGCCCGCCTCGACACCGTGGCCGCCGCCGGCCCCTTGCCGCTCCTGCTGACCGGCGCCGGCCCTCTATGGGTGCTGCGCGACCGGGCCGGGCGCGGCGCGCTGGCCAACTGGGAGGTGGCGGTGGCCTACGGGGATGCGCGCGGGGAGGGCCGCGAGTTGCTGGCAGCAGCTGGTGAGGCGACGGAGCCGCGCCAGCGCTTCGCCCACGCCTACCTCGCCCGCCTCCACGGCGATCATCGGGCGGCGATCGCCGAAGCCGCCGAGCTGTACCAGACGATCAAGGCCCACGACGCCGCCCGGGCCGCCGACCTCGCGCGTTTCCTCGCTGCGGAGCACGTGCTGCTCCAGCAGTACCAGGCCGCGCTCGAGTGGTTCGATCGAGCGATCGAGGGCTCGACCGGCAAGCTCCTCGCCGCCGCCGCCCTGGAAGCCGCCCGCGTGGCGGAGGAGAAGCTCGGCGACCTCGACACCGCCCGGCGCTACCTCGAGATCGCCTGCCGCGCCGGCAACCCCCTCGCCTGCCGGCGCCTCGACCAGATGCGTTGAGGCGGGGCCGAGGCACAAGGAGCTCGCACCGCGCCTCCTCCCGATGCCTTGAAAATGCCTCGCTACCGATAAGAATCCCTACGGGACAAGGAGGAGATCCCTATCCCCCGTCCCGCAGGGACGTTCATGGGTAGCGAGTGACTTCAGTCGCTCGTGCAGGCTCCTCGTCCGCCCGCCGCCCTGCTAGTCTCCACCCCGGAGGTCCCCGCCCATGCCCGCTGAGCCCCGCCACTTCGGCCCCGAGCTGTTCGCGTTCCTTGCCGACCTCAAGGCGAACAACGACCGCAGCTGGTTCCAGGCCAACAAGGGCCGCTGGGAGGACGAGGTGCAGCACCCGGCGTTGCAGTTCATCAGCGACTTCGGGCCTCGGCTGCGCGAGATCAGCCGGCATTTCCGCGCCGATCCCCGACCTTCCGGCGGCTCGCTGTTCCGGATCTACCGGGACACCCGTTTCTCCCACGACAAGAGCCCCTACAAGACCCACGTCGGCATCCACTTCCGCCATACCCGGGCCGCGGACGCCCACGCCCCGGGCTTCTACCTCCACCTCGAGCCGGGTCAGAGCTTCGTGGGGCTCGGCATCTGGCGACCGGACGGGCCTTCTCTCGCCAAGCTCCGCGGCGCCCTGGTAGCCAATCCTCGCGGCTGGGAGAAGGTGCGCGACGACGGCGCCTTCCGCGCAGCCCTCGAGCTCAGCGGCGACGCCCTCAAGCGGCCCCCGAAGGGCTTTCCCCCGGACCATCCCCTCGTCGAGGACTTGAAGCGCACCGATTTCGTGGCCGTGGCCAAGGTGTCTCAGGCCGAGATCACCGGCGCCGGCTTCCTCGACCGCTTCGCCATCCTCTGCGCCGCCGGCGGCCCCTTCGTGGCCTGGCTCTGCCGGGCCCTCGAAGTGGAGTACTGAGGCGGTTCTCCGCCGGACTGCGCCATAGAGCGGGCTGGACGGACTCGTCCTGGCCGGCCCGAGCGTCGACGGGCGCAATCGGCGATCACTCGCCACAGCGGCGAGCGTTCACCGTCTCTCCGTTCCGCCGCGACGCCAGCCGAGACCGTCGCTCAGCGTCGATTTCGCGTGATCCAGGGCTCACGTCGGGCCCTACCGGACTCGCGCGATGGAGGAACGGAAGATGAGACTTCAGAGAATGCCGCTTCGAACCGCCCTCTTCGCTCTCACACTGATGGCGACGATGCCGCCCCCATCCACCGCCGTCGCCCCGGAGGTGACGGCCACACCCCAGCCCGAGCCACGCTTTCTCGCGGCGGAGAGCCGCGGTGTGCCCGAGCACTACCTGGTGACCCTCGCCGAGGGCACCGCCCGCTGGGGCAAGGAGGACGCCTCGGCCGGGCCGGCCGTGGCGGAGGTCGCCGAGCAGCTGGCCGCGTTCTACGGTGGCACCCTCGGCCCGGTGTGGCAGGACGCCCTCCAGGGCTTCGCCATCGAGCTGAGCGAGGCCCAGGCCAGGAAGCTCGCTGAGGACCCCTTGGTCAAACGCGTCGAGCAGGACCGCATCCTGGTCCGCCTCGGTGAGCTGCCGGTGAGCTGCTACGGCTTCGACGATGAGGCCGCCGGTGCCGAGGCGCCGCGGCTCGCCACCCGGGTCGCCCAGGCGATCGTCTGTGACGACCCCGACCCCCGCAACCCCGGCCGCAACTGTCAGGACAACTGGGGCCTCGACCGCATCGACCAGATCGAGGCCACCCGCGACGGCATCTACAACTACACCACCACCGCCCACAGCGTCCACGTGTACACCATCGACACCGGCATCAACAAAGACCACCTGGAGTTCTTCGAGCTGGGCCCCCCCTTCACCCGGGTCACCGGCGGCTACAACGCGATCCCCGGCAACACCAGTCTGCCCACCACGGACTGCTATCGCCACGGCACTCACGTGGCCGGGATCATCGGCGGCGAGCAAAGCGGCTTGGCCAAGAACGTCTGGCTCCACCCCGTCAAGTTCCTGGACACCTGCGGACCCGGCCCCTCCGGGGGGACGCTCACCACGGCCATGGCCGGCATCGACTGGGTGACCGCCCACCACGTCACCGTCGGCGGCCCCGCGGTGGTGAACTTCAGCGGCGGCAACTCGGCCGGCTCGGGCCCGACCATGGCCGAGTCGGTCGGCAACCTGCTGGCGGCCGGCATCTCCTTCGTGCAGTCGGCGGGCAACCAGATCGAGGACGCCTGCAACCGCACGGTGGGCAACCAGCCCGGTTTGGGGGCCGCGCTGATCGTCGGCGGCACGGACACCAACTTCCTCGCCGGCCAGTGGCAGGACGGGCTGTGGAAGCGCGAGGGCCCCACCACCACCGGCAACCCGCCCGATCCGTCTTACGACGAGCTGTGCACTCCCAGCATCAATGACTGCGGCTCGAACGTCGGCGCCTGCGTCGACGTCTTCGCCCCCGCGGCCCACATCATCTCGGCCGACGCCTTGAACCTCCAGGGCACCTGCCGCCTCTCGGGCACCTCGATGGCCGCGCCCCACGCCACCGGCGTGGTCGCCCTCTACCTCCAGGCCAACCCCACGGCCACGCCCCAGCAGGTCCACGACGCCCTGGTCGGCGGCGCCACCTGCGGCGTGCTCGACGCCAACCCGACGAGCACCTACTACATTGGCGACGGCTCGCCCAACCTGCTCCTCCACGCCCTGCTCGCCGGCGGCGGTCCGGCCGGCTGCAACCTGACCCTCGGCGACACCTTCACCGGCGCCGGCTCAGCGCTCCATGGCCGGCCGGCGGAGGTGGGCGGCGTGGCCTGGAGCGCCCGCCCCAGCGCCGAGGTGGGCGGGGGCCAGGCGTTCGACCGGCTGGCCATCGCCGGCGTGCCCTTCGATCCCAACACCACCGACCGCGACCCCACGTTCGCGGTCGCCGCCCAGGTCAACCCCACCTTGTCGGGCTGGGCGGGAGTGGGCTTCGCCAACAAGCCCACCAACGCCTATTGGAGCGCCGGTCAGGTCTGGGTGCTGCTGCGCCCCGAAGGCACCTACACCGCCCTCGCCAACGGCACCGCCATCACCCTCGGCACGGGGACCATCCCGGGCACCCCGGTCAACGGCTTCCACTCCGTCGAGGTGCGTTACCGAGTCGAGAGGAACGAGACGACGGTGCTGATCAACGGCGTCACCGTGCTCGCCGACCTGGACCTCGGCTTCACGCCGGACATCCAGTACGCTGGCCTGCACCTCCACGGCGCGGCGGAGAACGGAACCAAAATCGACAGCTTCGAGGTGAGGAGGGTCTCCGCCCCGGCCGCGGTGCTGATCTCGGACGGCTTCACCGGCAGTGGCGCGCTCCACGGCCGGCTGACCGACGTGGGCGGCGTCACCTGGACCGCCCGCTCGGGCGCGGTGCTGTCCGGGGGCACGGTGACCGACGGCGCGGCCATCGCCGGCCTGCCCCTGGCGCTGCCCAGCTTCCCCGGCCTGCTGACCCTGGAGGCCGACGTGGCCCCGGCGGGCAGCGAGTGGGCCGGCATCGGCTTCGCCAACCAGCCGACCACCGCTTATTGGAGCGCCGGCCAGCTGTGGGTGCTGCTGCGACCGGCCGGTACCTACACGGTCTTCGCCAACGGCACGGCCATCCAACTGGCCACCGGCACCATCCCCGGCGCCCCCATCAGCGGCTTCCACCACGTGGAGCTCCGCCTCGACCGGGCCGCCAACACCGCCACCGTGCTGCTCAACGGCGTCACGGTGCTGACCGGCCAGCCACTGGGCTTCACCCCGGCGATCAGCCACGCGGGCTTCCACCTGTATCGCGCCAACGAAGCAGTGCGGCTCGACAACTTCGAGGTCGTCGCCACCGGCGCTCCCTGAGGAGCCTCGCTCGATCACGCCCGGAGGGCGGTCCCTGGCGGGGCCGCCCTCCCGTTCGCGTAGCTTTCTCCGGAAGCGCAACCCGAAGGCCTTGGACCCGTATCTGAAGGACCGAAGAGTCGCCCTGCCGAAGGAGCCCTCATGAGCCTCGTGCGCGACGAGATTCGACCCACCCTGCGTGTCCTAGCCCGCAGGCCCGCGCTCACCGTCACTTCGATTCTCACCCTCGCCCTCGGCATCGGCGCCGCCACGGCCCTTTTCGCAGTGGTCTGGGGCGTGCTGCTCACTCCCTTGCCCTGGCCCGAGGCGGACCGCCTGGTCAGCCTCTCCGAGCACCATCCGGGAGGGCAGGGGCAGATCCGCGCTCCCCTGCTCTCCGACCTGACGGCCCGCGCCTGGGCCTGGGAGGGCCCGGCCCGCACCATCGAGGGGATCGGGGCCTGGAGTCGCTCCACGGCGACCGTGCGGCAGGGGGATGCGCTCGAGAGGCTGCCCGTCGTCAGCGCCTCCCCGATCGTCTTCGACCTCCTGCGGGCACGGCCGGCCGTGGGCCGCCTTCTCCTCGCCGAGGACGCTCAGCCCGAGGCGGCGCCGGTGGTGGTGCTGTCGGCCGCCTTCTGGCGCGAGCGCTTCGCGGGCAGTCGGGATGTCCTGGGCCAGAACCTGCGGATCGACGGCAGGACCCACCTGGTCGTGGGGGTGGCGGAGGAGGGCTTCGGCTTCCCCGACCGCGAGGCTCGGCTCTACCTCCCTTACCCGGCGCCACCCGCCGTGAAGGACTCGATCACGATCTTCGGTGCCATCGCCCGCTTGAGGCCCGGCGTGACGCCCGCCCAGGCGGAAGCCGAGGGCACGGGGGCCGCCCGTGGCGTCGAGCGGCCCCTGGGAGCCGACCTGCTCTTCGGCAAGGGAGGGCCGGTCGAGGTCCGGGTGAAGCGCTATCAGGACGAGCTGACCGCCTCGGTTCGCCCGGCCCTGTGGGTGCTCTCGGTGGGTGTGGCCCTGCTCCTGCTCGTCGCCTCGGCCAACGTCGCGAGCCTCCTGCTCTCCCACGGCATCTCGCGGCAGCGCGAGCTCGCGGTGCGCGCCGCTCTCGGCGCCGGCCGGCGGCGGCTCCTCTACCAGGTGGTGGTCGAGAGCCTCCTGCTGTCTCTCGCCGGGGGCATCCTCGGCCTGCTGCTGGCGGCCACGGCGGTGGAGGTCCTGCCCTCCCTGGCTCCAGTGGGCTTCCCCCGCCTCCACGACGTCCGCCTGGACTGGGGCGTGGCCGCCTTCGCCCTCCTGATCGCCACCGGCTCGGGCCTGCTCGCCGGGCTGGTGCCGGCCCTGCGCATCTCGGCCGATCGGCTCGTCGACCGCTTGCGCGATGGCGACAAGGGTGCCACCGGCGGCCGGGGCCACCGGCTGCGCAACGGGCTCCTGGTGGTCGAGGCGGCGCTCTGCCTGATGCTGCTGGTGGGCGCCACCCTGCTCGGCCGCAGCTTCGCCAGCCTGCTCGCCGTGGACGCCGGCTACGACCCGGCAAACGTGCTGGCCGCGCGGATCGTCCAGGCCGAGGGCAACGAGGGGGAGGGGATCGACCCTCCCACCGTCCTGGCCCTGCTCGAGCGGCTGCGCGGCGTGCCCGGAGTGGTGGCGGCCGGAGCGGGCAATATGATGCCGTTCTCGCGCAACACGTCGATCGCCGCGACCCAGCTGCCGTGGGCCGGCCCCGACGGCCAGCAGGTGGTGGCGAGGGCCCGCTTCTACCGGGTGACTCCCGGCTATGCCGAAGCCCTGGGGCTGCGCCGGCGGGATGGGCGCCTGCTCACGGCGGCCGACGTGGGCGCGTCGCCCCAACCCTTCCTGGTCAACGAGGACTTCACCCGCAGCTTCCTGCCCGCGGACAAGAAGGCCGTGGGCTTGCAGCTGACCGGCGCCTACGCCGAGGAGGGGGAGGTCTCGGAGATCGTCGGGGTGGTCGGCAACGTGCTCAAGGAAGGTCTGGACGCCGAGGCGCGACCGGAGGTCTACTTCGTGGCCGGACCGGACTCCCCCTGGAGCACGGAGATGGACCTCGCGGTGCGCACCAGCGGCGACCCCCTCGTTCTCGGCACGAGCCTGCGCCAGATCGTGGCGGAGGTCGACCCGCGCCTGGTGGTGGACTCGGTCACCGCCCTCGAGCGCAAGGTCTCCGAGTCCGTGGGCAAGCCCCGCTTCGCCACCACCATCCTGACGGTGTTCTCGGCCGTGGCCCTGGCGCTGGCGGCCATCGGCCTCTACGGCGCCCTGTCCTACGCCGTGTCGCTGCGCCAGCGGGAGCTGGGCGTGCGCGCCGCCCTGGGCGCCGACCGGGCCGACCTGCTGCGGCTGGTGCTGCGCCAGGGCCTCGGGGTCACGGTTGCCGGGGTAGTCCTCGGGCTCGCCGCCGCCGCCGGCTCCACTCGGCTGATGGCGAGCCTGCTCTTCGGCGTCACGGCCTGGGACACCGTGGCCTTCACCGTGGCGCCGCTGCTGCTGCTGCTCGTCGCCACTCTCGCCTGCCTGATCCCCGCCCGCCGCGCCGCAGCTTCGGACCCGGCGATCGTGCTGCGCGGGGAGTGAGGGGGGAGTCGCGAGCGCCGCGCTGCTAGCATGAGCGGGATTCTCGCCCGGCCGATCCGGGGAGCCTGCCATGCTCAGCGGCCTGGAGCCCGATCGTCTCGCCCAATTCCCCCTCTTTCGAGGCCTCGACGCCGAGGACCTCTCTCGCCTCGCGCCGAGCCTCCACGTCCGGTCTTACCCCGCCGGCGCCAGCGTGCTGACCGCCGAGCAGCCCGGAGAGGCCGTCTATCTGGTCGTCCAGGGCCGGGTCAAGGTCTTCCTCGAGCGCAGCGACGGCACGGAGGTCACCATCGCTTTCCTCGGCTCGGGCGAGACGGTGGGCGAGATGAGCGTCATCGACAGCACCGTGCGCTGCGCCAGCGTGGTGACCGTCGAGCCCTCCATCCTGGCCTGGATGGACCGCTCCCTCTTCCAGCATTGCCTGGAGACCCTGCCTCTCTTTGCGCTCAACGCCGTCCGCCAGCTCACTTCTCGGCTGCGCCAGGCCAACGAGCAGATCGAGGCCCTGTTCGCCCTCGACGTGCCGGGCCGGGTGGCGCGCCAGCTCCTCGCCCTGGCCGACCAATATGGCTTGCCGGACGAGGCCGGACGTCTGCGCATCCCCCTGCCCCTGACCCAGCAGGACGTCGCCGACATGGTGGGAGCCACCCGGGAGAGCGTCAACCGCGTCATGGTGGCCCTCCGTCAGGAGGGGGCCCTCGAGGTCGGCAGCGACCACGTCGTCACCGTGCTCGACCGAGCCAGCCTCCAGGCCCGCGTCGGCGGACTGTGACCCACATCACAGCCTGCCTGTGACGGCGCCGGCTGCCTCGGCGGCCCGAGGTAGATATCGTCCGTTCGCAATGAGCAAATCCTGCTGAGGAGGTCTCCGATGATGGCTACCCTCACGAAGCGACGTTTCCTGCTGCTGGGTCTCGCGGCGGCGTTCGTCCTCTCCGCTTGCAGCGGGGGCGGCGGCAGCCCGACAGAGCCGGAGCCACCGACGACGGAGTCCGGCTCGGCCTTGGTCTCGGGCAAGGTCCTGAGCGTCAGCGGCGGATCGGGCTCCGCCTCCGGGGCCTCGGTCGCCGGCCTCACCGTGCGCGTCCAGGGCACCACCCTGTCGACCGTCACCGCCGCGGACGGCCAGTTCACTCTAAGCTCCGTACCGAGCGGGGACCGGCAGCTGGTCTTCGAAGGCAGCTCCACAAGCGCCGCCCTCGCCCTTCAGGGGATCCAGCCCGGAGAGCAGATCCAGCTCCAGCTGGCGATCCAGGGTGGGCAGGTGAGCGTTACCTCGATGCATCGCGGCAGTCGCACGGGTGGCGGCACGGCCGGCCCCGTGAGCCTCACGCTCGCGATGCAGCCGGACACCTGGAACACCAACTGGGTGAGGAGCTCGGGCACGGTCTCCGCGCTGATCCGCGGTCAGGGCTTCGACCGAGTCGATCTGGGCTCGGTCATGCTGGTCGGCAGCAACCCGGCAACGACCCCGGTAGCCTCGACCCGCGCCGAGCGGGCCGGCAACCACGTGCGCGCCTTCTTCCGCCAGGCGGCGGCCTTCGGCAGCCTGCTGGACCCGCGACCGGGCGAGACGCACACCGTGACGGTCAACCTGGTCGCCGACGGCAAGCCCGTGTCCCTCCAGGCCATGGTGCGGATCGTGGGACCAGGAAGCGACGACGATGGCGATGACGATGACGACCCGGTGAGCCTCGCCGTGGAAGTCCAGCCCGATACCTGGAACACCAACTGGACGAGGAGCTCCGGGACGGTCTCGGCCCTGATCCGTGGCGAGGGTTTCGAGCGTATCGATCTAGGCTCGATCATGCTCATCGGCACCGCACCTGCAGCGGCACCGCTGGCGCCCACGCGCGCCCAGCGCGAAGGAAACCACGTGCGAGCCTTCTTCTCCCAGTCACAGGCGATCGGCAGTCTCGACACTCCGGTCAGGGGCGAGACGCACGTGGTGACCCTCCGGCTCACCGTCGACGGCCAGACCCTCGACCTCACCGCGACCGTGAGAGTGGTAGGCCCACCCGGCTAATTCCTCGCGCAGCGCGGTGGCGAGGCGTTCGAGATTGGCGGGGTCTGGCAAGAGGGCCAGATCGAGGTCGCGGCTAAACTCCGCTGCGCCTTACAACACGCAGGCCTGGCCGCCCATCAACAGGTGGGCGACCCGATGTCTGCGGATCGTAGAAAGGGCTCTGCGGATCGGGCTCGGGATCAAGGGACCCTCCCATGGCCAGGTAGTGATGCCAGAGGCGGGCACTCTCCTCCCAGCGCTCCCGCGGCGACAGCCGAGCCCAGTCCGCCCACTCCGGCCCGTACAGATCCTCGAGGGTGATCACGCTGGAAGATGCTAGCACGCGGTCTGGCGGCGCCGGGCGCCCGCCGGACCGCAGCCTCGGACCCCGGCGGTGGTGGTCACGAAGGCGGAGAGGGAGAGGGATTTGCAGACATCTTGCAATATGCACCTTTGGCACTAATAGCCAGAGGTCCCATGCCGTGAGCTTCCGCCACACGAAAGGAGCGCACCATGAGCAGGATTCTGCGGCGTCCCTCCCGGATCTCGGCCCCCGGTCTTCTCCTCACCCTCGTTGCCCTTCTCTCACCGGTGGTCGCCCACGCTGACCTCGGCATTCGGACTGTGCTGGTCTCGCCCGTGCCGGACGATCCGGTCGCCAGCGGCCAAGCCCTCTGCGACGCGCTCGCGCGCATCCCCGACCCTTCTACCACCAACCGCTGGCTGATCAAGATCGAGCCGGGAATCTACGACCTCGTCCTCTGCCCTTTCGAGATGCGCGAGTGGGTGGACGTCGAAGGCTCCGGCAACACCCGCATCGTCGGCCGCGGGCGGAACGAGCTCTTCGACGGCGTCATCGTCGGCGCCAACAACTCCGAGCTACGGGACCTCACGATCTTCGTCGATGGCTCCCTCGGGGGCGGCTTTCCCTGCGCCGTGGCGATCTACCTGCCGGGAGTCGACACCAGGGTCTCCCGGGTCCGGGCGGTGGCGAAGAACGGCTCGAGCACCAGCGAGGCGATCTTCGTCCACGGCGGCTCGCCCACGCTGCGGCAGATTGAGGCGATCGCCGAAGGTGGCCAGTACGCCAACGGCATCGGCTTGCAGTCCAGCCCCACCGGCACTCTGGACGGCGCCACCATCGAGGCGTCGGGGGCGACGGACACCAACCGCGGGATCGTCCTGGCCAACATGAAGAAGGGCGTTCCCACCCTCACCGACATTCGCATCCAGGTGACGGGGGGACCGCGGAGCTATGGCCTCCACTACATCACGTCCGGCGGCTTGGGCCCGATGCTGGAGCTGTCCGACACTGTCATCGAGGCCTCGGCAGGGACCGTGGAGAGCGTCGGGGTCTTCACCCTCGGCGGACCCGTGCGGGTGCGGGCCAGTCGCATTGCCGCCAGCGGCACGTCGAGCGTCGGCGTACGGGTCTCCAAGGTCGGCGCCCGCGCCGAGGTCGAGGGCTCCGTGGTGAGCGGCGATCTCTATTCGGTGGACGGCTGGCTGGCCGTGGGCGCGAGCCAGCTGTTAGGCGGCCCGGCGCAAGCCGCCTTCGGCTGCGCCGGGGTCCACGACGAGAGTTACGCCTTCCACGCCGACACCTGCCCGTAGGCAGGCCGCTTCACGACACGGAGGCCGGGCCGCCCATCGACGTGGCGGCCCTACTCCCTCTCTGCCTCCTGCTTCAGGGTGCCCATGAACCAACCCCAGCCGAAGGGATAGTCGGAGATGTCCGCGGCGCGGAGGAAGCCGGCGTGGACGAAGGTCAGGCGGGTGCCGGCTCCTTCGGGGGCGAGCTGGTAGGTGATGGTCTGGCCGGTGACGCTCTCGTCCCCTCGCCAGTCGGGCCAGTCGAGCACCAGTTTCTCGTCCGGCACCAGCTCGAGGATGTGGGTCGGGCCGCCGATCACGTCGCGGCCCTCCACCTGGTACTTCATGTTGAAGGTGTAACGCCCTCCCGGCCGGGGGTCGATCTCCGGCACACCGGCCCGTACCCAGCGCTGCACGGATTCGGGGTCGAGCAGGGCGCGGAAGACCTTGGCCGGCGGTGCGGCGATGTAAAGAGAGAGCCGGACCTCCGGCGCGGGGTCGGTGAAGTCGGGCCGGAAGATGCCCTCCCCTCCGGCCACGTGGCTCATCAGGTTGCCGGTGAC
>JBIOYC010000248.1:0-56747 GCA_044869955.1 Thermoanaerobaculia bacterium
CGAGGAAAGAGCGCGGAGTTGCTCCCCTCAAGGGAAAGAACGCGTGCCATTGGCAACGGGATGGTCAGCTCCGAGATCTTTCGTTCACGCCGGTCTTACCGTCCACCCCAAGCCCCCCGCAACCCCCGAGCCTCCGCCAGCAGCACCGCCACCGCCCGCCGCACCTCCGCATCCCCGCCTCTCGCTCCGCTCTCCTCCCGCTCCGCCAGATGCGCCTGATCCGGATCGCCCAGCCCGGCGTCTTTGTGGCGGCGTAGGTGGGTGAGGATGGCGTTGCGGATCTCGTCGGCGTTGTCGATGCCGCGGAAGTAGCCGAGGTGGAGGCTTTCGCCGAGCTCTTGCTTGTGGCCGTGGGCGTCCGAGCCGCCACCTCCGCCGCCGGCGGTGCGGACCTCGAGGTCGCAGATGCTGAACAGGCGCTGGAGGGGGCCTTGGCGGATAGCCAGGTTCTGGACATTGGCGAAGCAGGTCGTCTTCTCGCTCTCCTTCATCATCTCCTCGTGGATCCGCACCGAGCGGTCCGTCACCACGTACCAGCGCAATCCCAATCGAAGGCCACCAGCAGAGGCTCAGGGGGATCTGCGCCACCCAGCCGGCGACGGCCAGCATCTCGACCAGGACCACGACCTAGGGCAGCTCGAGCAGCGCGAGGAAGCCGACGCCGAAGCCCAGGCCGGTGAGGCTTCCCACCTGGTCGAGGAGCCACACCAGCAGCCGGTAGTGGTAGTAGCGCCGGGCGGCGCGAAACACCCGCGGCGTGCCCTCGTTTTCTGCTCCTTCACGGCCGGCCCCCTTCGCTCCAGCATTGGATGGTCTGGCGCAGAACGGTCATTCGAAGCCAGTTCTGGTCAACCTAAGCAGGCGGGATGTCCTATTTGCAAATGTGGCTCTTCCGTTCTTCGTGTGGGCGGGCCGGGAGAGGAGCAGGGGTGAGGGCTGCTCGGGCCCGCTACTCGACCACGAAGCAGCTCTCCACTGCGGTCTGGTTACCGCTGCTCGCTTCCTTGACCACGATCTCGAACTTCAGCTCGGCACCGGGCTCGGTCAGGTCCTCGGGCACCTCGAACGCGGTGGCGTCAGGTCCCAGATCCACGGTCAGCTCCAGGTCCTCCCCCTCGATCACCACCTGGTAGTTCACCACCTCAATCGGCTCGCCGGAGCGGCCCAGGTCGGAGTGGGACTCGGTCACCGGGTCCCAGGTGAGGACCACCGGCGCCGTCACTGTGGGCAGGAGCACCACATCGCAGTCCTCGGCGACGTCGGCGCCGTTGAGCTGGACGTTTTCCGGCGGAGCTGGCATCAGGTGGGTGAGGGCGTCTTGACTCTCGAGCATCTCACGGCCGAGGGCCTTGCCTTCGATCGTGTACAGGCCTTCGGGGAAGCGCTGGAAGAACTGCTCGGGAGGCAGCTCGTCGAAGGAGGGCTCGGCACTCTCGAAGAACAGCTCGGTCAAACCCTGCTTGCGCAGGCGGCCGGTGACCGCGACGTGGAGTATCTCTTTGCTCCGCGGGTCCTTGATCGTGAGCTGTTTCCATGCCTCACCGTCGACGAGGGCATGGATCCCGAGGTCGCCGTCGGTGTCGTTCAGCTCGAAGAAGACGTCGGCTTCGTCGAAGGGCAGCGGCTCCGCGGCCCGACTCGAAGAGGTGGGGGCGAACAGCGTGAGCATCAATGGGACGACGAGGCAGGATGGGAACGCGAGGCGCGGCATGGTGGACCTCCTCGAAGGGCGGACTCTCGGGCCTCCGGTGGGCGCCACGGACGGCGCCCTTCGTCGGAGCCCTTATGCCGAGGAGAGATGCCGCTCGCCAGGGAATCCTTCGCGGTCGAGTTCCGAGCTCAGCCCTGCGTCTGCGGCTGGGTGCCCGCCAGCCGCCCCAGCCCCCTCGCCTCCTCGAGCAGCACCGCCACCGCCCGCCCCACCTCCGCATCCCCGCCTCTCGCTCTTTCCTCCTCCCGCTCCACCAGATGCGCCTGATCCGGATCCCCCAGCCCGGCGTCTTTGTGGCGGCGTAGGTGGGTGAGGATGGCATTGCGGATCTCGTCGGCGTTGTCGATGCCGCGGAAGTAGCCGAGGTGGAGGTCCTCGCCGAGCTCCTGCTTGTGGCCATGGGCGTCGGCGCCGCCGCTGCCGCCGCCGGCGGTGCGCACCTCGAGGTCGCTGATGCCGAACAGGCGCTGGAGGGGGCCCTGGCGGATGGCCAGATTCTGGACGTTGGCGAAGCTCATGGTCTTCTCGCTCACCCGCAGCATGCCCTCGCGGATGCGCACCGAGCGGTCCGTCACCACGTACCAGCGCATCTCCCAGTCGAAGGTCACCAAGAGGAAGCTGAAGGGGATCTGCGCCACGTAGCCGGCGATCGCCAGGGCCTCGAAGAAGTCCACGATCCACGGCAGCTCCAGCAGGGCCAGGAAGCCCACGCCGAAGCTCAGGCCGAAGAGGCCGCCCACCTGGCCGAGAAGCCACACCATCAGCCGGTAGTGGTAGTAGCGCCGGGCGGCGCGGAACACCCGGGGCGTGCCCTCGTCCTCCGGCGGGTGGGGGGCCGGTGGTACGCGCAGCACCTGGATCAGCCACTGCTTCACCTGCTCCTTCACGACCGGCCCCCTTCGCCCCGCTCGAGGGCCGTGCGCAGGGCGCGCAGCTCCGCCGCCACCTCGTAGAGGGCGGTGGCCAGGTCGGGCTCCCCCCCGGCGTCCTCGGCCAGCTCCGGCGTGGCGCCTTCCGTCAGCGGCCGGGGTCGGGCCACGGCACCTTCCTTCACCCCGCGCATGCGGGAGTAGAGGAAGTCCCGCACCAGCTCGAACTCCTTCAACCCCTCGATCGTCATCTCCGCCCGGGCGCTGCCGCTCGCCGTCTGCACCTGGATCTTCGCCAGGCCCAGCCAGCGCTCGATCAGATTGCTGGTCAGGTGGATGTCCTGGATGCGGGCGTAGGTGAGGTTGATCTCCCGGCGGAACAGGATCCCCCAGCGCATGGCGATGCCCTGCTCGTCGAAGCGGTAGCGCAGCGTGTGGTAGCGGAAGTAGAGGGGGATCGCTGCGAAGAAGAAGAGGGGGCCGAAGAGGAGGGACTTGAGGAGGTAGCAGGTCAGCAGGCTCGAATCGGGGCGCTCGAGTGCAAAGACCTGCTGCGGGGACGCTTCGTTCACGATGGGGCCACCCTTCTCGGGTTGATCGGCGGAGGTTATCACCGGGCAGGGTACGGCCTTGGCGGGGCCGTCATTCCCGTCCCAGGCCGTCTCGCGACCGGGAGGCGACGGATGCAGAGCCCTCCCTTCGCATTGACAACCTCCCCCCGTTGAGCTTGAATGCGGCTCGATTCTTCCGGTCTCAACTCCGTGACTCTCGGGCGGTCGTGCCCTGGCTCGTGCGGGCTCCCGCCTCGGCTGCGAGGAGCCTCGAATGGCGCATGCGGACTTGCTGCAGCGGCGGGCCTTCGGTCAGACCTCTCGCCGCGACGCCTGGTGGCTGGCACCCCTGGGCGTCTTCGTCGCCCTGAGCTCGTTCATCGTCTACGCCACCTGGGCGGCCTTCCAGAACGCGCATTACACCTACGGCCCCTACCTCTCTCCGTTCTACTCGCCGGAGATGTGGGGAAGCTCGTCCCACGCCTGGTTCCAGGGCAAGCCAGGGTGGTGGCCGGACTGGCTGACCTTCTCGCCGGCCTTCCTGGTGCTGTGGGCGCCGGGAGGCTTTCGGCTCACCTGCTACTACTACCGCGGCGCCTACTACAAGTCGTTCTGGGCGGACCCCCCCTCCTGTGCCGTGGGCGAGCCGCGCAAGCGGTACCGCGGCGAGCACTCCTTCCCCCTGATCCTCCAGAACCTCCACCGTTACTTCCTCTACGCCTCGATCGGCCTGCTGCTGATCCTCTCCTGGGACGTCTGGAAGGCCCTCTGGTTTGTCGACCCGGGGACCGGGCAGAGCCACTTCGGCGTCGGCATCGGCACCCTGGTGCTCGCCGCCAACGTCTTCTTCCTGGGCAGCTACGCCCTCGGCTGCCACTCCCTGCGCCATCTGGTCGGCGGCCGGATCGACCTGCTCTCGAAGGCGCCGCGGCGCTTCGTGGCCTACCGCTGTGCCAGCTGCCTGAACCGGCGCCACCAGGTCTACGCCTGGTGCAGCCTGTTCTCGGTGGCCTTCTCCGATCTCTACGTGCGGCTGTGCTCGATGGGGATCTGGACCGACTGGAGACTGCTCTGATGGCCGACTACAGGACCTTGGATTTCGACGTGCTGGTGGTCGGCGCCGGGGGAGCCGGCCTGCGGGCCGCCATCGAGGCCTCCGCGGCCGGGGTGTCCGTGGGGGTGGTGTCGAAGTCCCTGCTGGGCAAGGCCCACACCGTGATGGCGGAGGGCGGCATCGCGGCGGCCATGGCCAACGTCGACGACCGCGACGGCTGGAGGGTCCACTTCGCGGACACCATGCGCGGGGGCCAGTACGTCAACCACCCGCGGATGGCCGAGCTGCACGCCAAGGAGGCGCCGGACCGCGTGCGCGAGCTGGAGGCCTGGGGCGCTCTCTTCGACCGCACCGCGGACGGCCGCATCCTGCAGCGCAACTTTGGTGGTCACAAGTACCCGCGTCTGGTTCACGTGGGCGACCGCACCGGCCTGGAGATGATCCGCACCCTCCAGGACCACGGGATCCACCGCGGCATCTCCTTCCACATGGAGACCACCCTGCTCGAGCTGCTCACCGCCGACGGGCGCGTCGTGGGGGCCTTCGGCTACGAACGGGAGCGGGGCCGCTTCGTGCTGTTCCGCGCCGGCGCGGTGGTGCTCGCCACCGGCGGAGTCGGCCGCGCTTACGAGATCACCTCCAACAGCTGGGAGTACACCGGCGACGGTCAAGCCCTGGCGTACCACGCCGGCGCCGAGCTGATCGACATGGAATTCCTGCAATTCCATCCGACCGGGATGGTCTGGCCGCCCTCCGTGCGCGGCATCCTGGTCACCGAGGGGGTGCGCGGGGAGGGCGGCGTGCTGCGCAACAACACCGGCAAGCGCTTCATGTTCGACGACATCCCCGAGAACTACCGCCACCAGACCGCCGACAACGAGGAGGAAGGCTGGCGCTACACCCAGGGGGACAAGGAGGCCCGCCGGCCTCCCGAGCTGCTGACCCGCGACCACGTGGCGCGCTGCATTGTCCGTGAGATCAAGGAGGGCCGGGGCAGCCAGCACGGTGGCGTCTTCCTCGACATCTCATGGATCGCCGAGCGGATGCCCAACGCCGCCGAGCACATCAAGAAGAAGCTACCCAGCATGTACCACCAGTTCAAGGAGCTGGCCGGCATCGACATCACCAAGGAGCCGATGGAGGTGGGCCCCACCACCCACTACATGATGGGTGGCGTGAAGGTCGACCCGGACTCCCAGATGTCCACCGTGCCGGGGCTGTTCGCGGCTGGCGAGTGCGCGGCCGGGCTCCACGGCGCCAACCGCCTGGGTGGCAACTCCCTCTCCGACCTGCTGGTGTTCGGCCGGAGGGCCGGCGCCTACGCGGCCGACTTCGCCCGCGACAACGGCCGTGGTGAGGTCGACCCCGCCCGGGCGGAGGGAGCTGCGGCCCGCGCCCTGGCTCCCTTCGAACGTCCGGCGGCGAACGGCGAAGGCCCCTACCAGGTGCAGCACAACCTCCAGACCATGATGCAGCGTCTGGTCGGTATCGTGCGCCGCGGGGAGGAGATGGAGCAGGCCCTCTCCGAGCTGGCGGCCCTGCGCGAGCGGGCCGCACGGGTCGGGGTGGTGGGCAACCGAGAATACAACCCGGGCTGGCACACCGCCCTCGACCTCGACTCCCTGCTGACCGTTTCGGAGGCGATCACCCGATCGGCGCTGGTCCGCCGAGAGAGCCGCGGGGCGCATTTCCGCGACGACTTCCCGGCCAAGGACGCCGCCTTCGGGAAGGTCAACGTGCGGGTGAGGAAGGGGGCCGGCGGCGGGATGGAAGTCAGCGAGGTGCCGACCCCCGAGCTGGCCCCGGAGCTGCGGGCCGTGATCGAGGAGATGGGCTGATGGCCAAGGTGACCTTCAAGATCTGGCGCGGGGACGCGAACGGCGGGGGGCTGGCGGAGTACCAGACCGAGGTCGGCGCCGGCATGGTGGTGCTCGACGCCGTCCACCAGATCCAGGCCGAGTCCGCCGGCGACCTCGCCGTGCGCTGGAACTGCAAGGCGGGCAAATGCGGCTCCTGCTCGGCCGAGGTCAACGGCAAGCCGCGCCTGATGTGCATGACCCGCCTGGCGGACCTGCCGCTGGAGGAGGGCGTGACCGTCGAGCCGATGAAGGCCTTCCCCAAGGTCAGGGACCTGGTGACCGACGTCTCCTGGAACTACGAGGTCAAGAAGCGGATCAAGCCGTTCAAGCCGCGGGCCCCCGACGCCCCCGACGGCACCTGGCGGATGGCCCAGGAGGACGTCGAACGGGTGCAGGAGTTCCGCAAGTGCATCGAGTGCTACCTCTGCCAGGACGTCTGCCACGTCCTGCGCGAGCACCAGCTCCACGAGGCCTTCATCGGTCCGCGCTTCCTGGTCTATGCCGCGGCCCTCGAGATGCACCCCCTCGACACCGAGGACCGCCTGAAGGACCTCAAGGACGAGCACGGGGTGGGCTACTGCAACATCACCAAATGCTGCACCAAGGTCTGCCCCGAGGGCATCACGATCACGGACAATGCGATCATCCCGCTCAAGGAACGAGTGGTGGACGAGTTCTACGATCCGCTGAAGAAGCTCTTCGACATTTTCCGGCGCTGACGGAGCCGCACGACCATGCTCGAGCTGAAGCCCCTGCCCCACGAAGCCGTTGCCGCCGCCCTCGACAAGGCCGAGCACTACCGCTTCCTGAACGAGCCCAAGGAGGCCGAGAGCATCTGCCTCGACGTGCTGACCATCGAGCCCGGGAACCAGCGTGCCGCGAGGACCCTGCTCCTCGCCCTGACCGATCAGCTCGACCGAGACCTCGCCGGCACCTTCGACCAAGCCCGCGAGGCCGCCGCCCACCTGGAGGACGAGTACAGCCGCACCTACTACGCCGGGATCGTCTTCGAGCGCGCGGCCAAGGCCCGACTGCGGCGGGGCGGCCCGCACGCCAACTTCCTCGCCCACGACTGGCTGCAACAGGCCCTGGAGCACTTCGCTGCCGCCGAGAAGCTGTCGCCCCCCGGCAATCCGGACGCCACGCTCCGCTGGAATACCTGCGTACGGCTGTTGGCGAGCAACCCCGCCCTGCGCGCCGGTACCCCCGAGCTCGAGCACCACATGCTCGAGTAAGGGCTAGGATAGGTCGCCATGAAGACCTTCCGCGTGCTCTTGGTGCTCTTCGTCCTGATGGTCGCTGGCCTGGCTCTTCTTGTCTATTCCGGCGCTTACGACGTGGCCGCGTCCAACTCACCGAGCAAGGCGGAGGAGTGGTTGTTGGAGACCATCCGCGAGAGCTCGATCTCGAGTCGGGCCGAGGGCATCCAGGCTCCGCCCCTGGGAGATGCGGCGCAGGTCCAGGCCGGCTTCGAGCTCTACCGGGCCCACTGCGTCACCTGCCACGGCGCCCCCGGGGCCCCGCCCGAGGAGCTGGCCATGGGCCTCCACCCCGTGCCCCCCGGCCTCTCCTTTCCGAAGGTCCAGAAACGCCCCGACGCCGAGCTGTTCTGGATCGTCAAGCACGGACTCAAGTTCACCGGCATGCCCGGCTTCGGCATGATGAGGAGCGACGAGGAGCTCTGGTCCCTGGTCGCCTTCGTGAGAATGCTCCCCAACCTCTCCCCGGACGAGTACCAGAGGATGGCGGAAGCGGGTCAGCCTGAAACTGGCGCCGACGAGATCTGAGCCAGCTTGAATTGCGGCGACGTGTCTGGTTGTCATCCCGACCGGAGCCCGAGGAGACTGCGACGAGGGCGGAGCGGAGGGATCTCCCCCCGAGGGTTGTGCCGAGCCGGCACGAGGGACCGAGGTCCCTCGCTACCTACAAACGTCCCTGGCGGGACGGCCGAAACGCAAGACTGCACTCCTCGTCCCCACGCTCAGAGTGGGGACGCACGTACGGGCGCTCTGCGCGCTCGCCTCACTCACGGAAGAAGCCGTGCATCTCTCGCCGGCGGTCATGCTTCTGAGCCTCGGCGATCCGCTCTCGCGCCATCTGGAGGCCAGACTTCGCTAGCTCTTGCAGCTCTGGGCGAGGGTCCTTTGCCAGCTGCTCGAAATCCCGCTCGTAGGCTTGCCAGCGCTCTAACCCGCTGCCAGCGATAGGGTAGCCTTCTCTCGCCCAGAAGGAGCTTTCGGCAATCGCAGCCGGATCTAGCCCGGCTTGGAGCGCCACCACGGCCAGCTCCGCCCACGCGGCAGTTGGGAACGTCTTCAGCGCGGCGTACCGAGCGCTGACGGCCTGGACCCGCTCCAGCAGCAGGCAGTAAAGGTCTGGGCTGCTGGCAACGAGGCCCCGCACGATGTCATCTGACGGGAAGTCCGGAGCGAGTGCCACGAGCAAGCGGCTCCGTTGTTCATGGGGCAACAACGCAAGGGCCGTTGCCAGCACGCCACTTGGGCCAAAGACCAGGTGTCTGGTCTCGGGCTCCGCAAGCCGGCGTTCGAGCCACTGAGCGGCCAGCTCAGGCTCGGCGGTGAAGATCTCTCCGAGATGGTAGTCGTAGACGGACACTTCAATGGCCTCGGGCCAGTCGCTGGTCTTGGAGCGCAACACGGCCTGTCGCCAATCCGCTTGGATCTCGGGGCGAGCACCGTAGGGAGAACCACCGAACCACTCACCGGCAGCCGCAGCTAGGGCAGGCCGCCAGTCTTCGTGCCGGAGGAGCTTCCTGAGGATCTCCAGCGGCAAGCGTCGCTGCGTTGCCAGGGTGTGGATCCAGGGTGCAATCTCGCGGGCTTCCAAGAGGACCCGATCGAGAAGCGCTGACGGTGGTTCGACGTGAGCGAGCACCACTCGACTCACCATGTCGCGATGGTCTGTGGAGCGTGTCATCAGCTGCTCCAGCGTCTTCTCCCAATCCCGGCGGCGCACTTGGACAAGCCGCTCAGCGAAGGGCTCCAGGACGGGTGCGTCCAAGTCGCCTGCCGCAAATGCAGTCAGCCACTCCTCGGGATTCTCGACCTGCTCCGCGAGGATTCTCGCCAGGCGGACCGGTCCGACCCTGTACCTCCTGCCGACCTTCTCTGCCTCCTGCAACAGCCGCTCGAGTTGAGCGGCCACCTCTCCCGGCGCTTTGTGAGCCCATGCAGCAGCGAGATGAGGGATTCGGGTGTCGTCGGGGTAGGAGCTCGCCCGGTGGAAGAGGGCTTCGAAGTGCGGGTCCGGGTTGACGTTGAGGTGGAGTTGGTACCTCTCAGCCCACTCCGCGAGATCAGACTGAATCCCTGCGCTGTCGCGGTTGCGATCGGCAACATCCTGAGACATCCGCTCGGCCTTGCTGCGCATCCATCGGGCCAGCTTCTCTCGAACTTCACCGGCCATCGAGGAGCCAGGATCTATCCATACCTGAAGCTGCCGTCGCAGAGATGTCCATGTCTCGGCGTCCAGATCCGCGAAGCTGTCACGCATCTCGCCCCAGAGCTTGGGTAGCTCCTCGAGCTGGGGTCGCGGCAGAAGGGTCGATTCGAGGCGGACTTTCAAGCCGAGAACAGGATCCACGTTGGACGTGCGCCGCAGGAGGGGTGAGAGAGCGCGAGGCAGCCAGCTACGACTGACCCGGCGTGGAGCAGATCTCTCAGTGGATGCGAGGCTCCTCACGAGGAGCTGCCTTCGCCTGAGCCAGTCATCAGGGCTGGCTGCCAGATCTTCGATCCAAGAAGCCACCGCATTGGCCTGCCAACTGGGCCGCTCGCTGCCGCCTTGAGTGGCCGCGGCCTCAGCGAGCGCCGCCAGTCTCGCAAGGGTCGGCTTGGGCGCCTGCTCCAGGAGCACGCCAACGACCTGCTGCACGAGTTCATCGGGAGCGTGATCGAGAACCCACTCCGACTCGGAGCTCCCGAGCGCAGCGTACCCTGCCCAGACTGCCGGCCGAGAGCAAGTCGAAACCAAGTCGTGGAGCAGCGTCGAGTGGAGGACGCCCCCGACATGCACAGCCCCGAGAATCGCCTCGATCGCGCTCTCTCGCTGGCGCCCTTCGAGAGTGTCCAATATCTGTTCGAAAGACAGGTCAGTGGCGCTCTCCGAGAGGAAGACTCGCTTCACCAACCCCCAGCGCAGGGCCCTCGGAACTACGGCGAGCCGCCCGGGATCGGCCTCGCTGAGCACCCCGGCCGCAGCAAGGCCCACAGTGACCTGCCTGATGGCGGCTAGGCCCCGTTTCAGGTAGTTCGCCACTACCTCCATCGGCAGGCCCCGATCTCCGCCCAGCGCAAAGCAGGCCAGGATCGGTTCGGCATCCTCGCCGATCAGCGATCCAAAGGTGCTCAGTAGGTGTTCCGTCAGCCTCTCACCCGTCAGGATGCTCTTGCGATCCTCGTCGGTACCGGAGAGCCAGAGCTGGCCCAAAGTGACCGCGAGCCCCGGCTTGTTGGCGGCCTGGTCGATCAGGCTTCGCATCACCTCGGGCGGGAGGTCCACGATCCCGAGCTGCTCGTAGATGGCGAGGATCTGCTCGCGAGGTAGGCCCTCGAGCTGATGGCAGCGGGAGGAAGGGAGCCCGCCAAGAGCCTCGCTGATCTCGGTTCGGTTGCCTGGCCAGGTGGTGGCGAGGATATCGAAGTGCTGGCTCCGGCCACGGATTCGACGCACCGCCTCGAGGTGACTACCGTGCGCGTGAGCATCGTCGACGATCACCACAGGCGGAGCCAGGTCCCTGAGGGCGTTGGCGAGTGCCGCCTCGTCGTCGCACACGAGAAACAGGCCAAAACCCTCCTGTGCCAGCTTGTTCAGGAGAAACGTCTTGCCAGCGCCCGGCTGACCGATGAGCAGCCGATCACCCACCACCTCCTTGAGCCACGCGATGTCCCGCTCGCGGCCGACCAACTCCAACTCCATCAAGGGGCGCCGACTGGATGGAGTGACGGTGAGCGCGGGCGGTGCTCCGCTCAGCCCCAACAGCTCATGGCACCAGAAGCTGTCCCGGCGTAGACGGTCGGCAAGATCCTCGCGAGCATGGACCTGGACCAGCTCGAAACCTACTTCGCGGGCAACGGCCTCCAGCTTCTTCCTACGTGGGTTTGCGACTTCTCTGGAGGTTGCGAGTACAGCGCGGCGCGGGCAGTCGGGGGTGACCTCCAGCCGTCGTTTCAGGCTCTTGCGGAGATTGGCTCCAGCATCCTGAGCGGCGGTTACGACAAAGCAGACGCCATCGGAGGTGAGCCCATCACAACCGCCATCGTCCCCACCTGGGAGTTGCACCAGAGTCGGGTAACTCGACTGCAGCAACGCGATGGCTGCTGTCTCGAAGAGCTGAGCATCTAGGTGACCGCCGAGGGCGTCGAGAATCGCCTGAAAATGCAGATCTCGGGCAGCTGTGGCAGGGGCCATGGTCAGGTCGGTGGGTTCTTGCTCGAGGCGAGGTACCGCCGAAACTCGCCCAGTAGATTCTTCTCGTCGTCCCCACCACGTTCCCGCATGAGTTCCATCGTGGCCAGTGCGTGGGAGATCTCCACTTCATCCGCTGCTCTGAGCAACATCAAGATGTCACTCTCGTCCTTGCTGCGGCCGGCCTGAATCTTGAGGGCGATCATGTCGCCGATTCGAGCCACGGGGCCTTGGAGGCCGGGTTGAATCTGCTGGTATCGAGCCCTCTCGACGATCTCGGGCTCGACGAGACTCCAGGCGAACATCAAATCCACTCGAATCCCGCCCTCTTGGTCGATGGGCGACTGCAATTGGACAAGTGCCAGGCGGCCAGTGTCCTTCCGCTCGTGGATGCCATTCGGCAGCTGGCGGTATCCTCGATCGAGGAGGCTTCGAAAGAGCGCCTCCGCCTCCGAGTCTCCGGAGACCGCGATCACGACATCCACGTCGTCGGTGTACCGGGGGGAGGTGAGTGCGGAAACGGCAAGTCCCCCAATGAGGGCCCACCGAGCGTGAAGCGCCTCCAGGTCGGCGCTGAGGCGAATGAGCGCGTTGCGGAGCCGATTCAAGCTCGAACCTTGAGGACCGAGTCGGCTCTGGTCCGGCTGATCAGCTCGGCGGAGGGATTGCCCAGCCACTCCAACAGCCTGGCCTCGATCTCCTCCGGGCTCTCGTCGGGGAACTGCCGCCGCAAGTTCTCCCGCATCATGCTCTCGCCAGCCTCGTAGAGGTCGAACGCCAAGTTCATCCTCGCGAGCAACTTCGGGTCGCGCACCGTCTGCATGGCCGCAATTCTAGTCGATTCAAAGGCTTGGCGGATGGATCCCCGCTTTCGCGGGGATGACGGACGGGCGAGGCTCAGGTTCTTCCAACGGATCCGTCAGAACAGCTTCAGCTCCATCTTGATCGACTCCACCCTGGCCTGGAGGTGGGCGCGGTCGGCGTGCTTGTAGCGGTCGGGGAGGAGCTCGCGGCTGGTCGATTCGAGGACGGCGACCAGGATCTGCATCTCCCTCTCCTTGGAGTTGGAGAGAGGGATGAAGTCCGCGAAGGCCGTCCTCAGGTGCTCGGCGCTGACCTCTTTGGCCTCGGCGGCCTCGGCCTCCAGGGTGGCGCGTACCAGCACGGCCTCGAGGTCCGAGCCGGAGAGGCCCAGGAGCAGCTCCTTCGTGGCCACCTCCTCGAGGCTCTGGACGCTGGTCTTCAAGCCCAGCTTCTTGAGCATCACCCGGTAGATCTCGCTGTACTCCTCGATCGTCTCCGGATAGAACAGGGGCACGTGCTCCTCGGCGCGGCCCTGGCGCTTCAGGTCTACGGGCAGCAGATCGGGGCGGCAGGTGATCAGGAACCAGAGGATCCGGCCGCGGTAGCGGGTGTCCCCCATGAACGAAGCGATCTGGGCGAAGACCCGGTTCTGGGTGCCGGAGTCCCCCTGGGCCTCGCGGTTGCCGAGGGCGGCGTCGGCCTCGTCGATCACCACCCCCACGGGGGTCAGGGCGGCGAGGATCTTGAGGATGCGCTCGAGATTCGACTCAGTCGAGCCCACCCACATCGAGCGGAAGTTCTTGAGCTTGACGCAGGGGAAGCCGATTTCGTGGGCGAAGCACTCGACCAGAAAGGTCTTGGCGCTGCCCACCGGCCCGCACACCAGGTAGCCCATGGGCACCGCCGCCGGGTTGCCGCGGGCGATGGCGCGGGCGGCGCGCTTCAGGCGGGCCTTGACCGCCGGCATGCCGGCGACCATCGAGAGGTCGTACTTGGGCTCGACGTACTCGAGCAGCCCCAGCCCCTCGGTTTCGATCACCTGCTTCTTGATCGTGCGCACCCCGTCACGGGTGATCTGGTCGCCGTTGGCGTCGATGCCGTCGAGGATCTGGCCCAGCTGCACGCGGGTGAGGCCGGCGGTCAGGTCGGCGAGCTCCCGCTGGCTGACCTCGGAGCGCGCCTCGTACCAGGAGGCAGGGCGCACGGCGTCCAGATAGGCGATCCGTTCGGCGGTGTCCGGCCGCACGATCTCGAGCTCACGGGTGGCGTGGGAGCGCACCAGCTTGGGGTCGATCTCCGCCAGGCCCTCGGTGACCAGGATGAAGATGACGTTTTTGGCCAGCAGGGTCGGATCCTGCGACCACTTGCGCAGGTAGACCAGCACCGCCCGGTCCTCGGGGCTGCGGTAGGTGGCGTCTCCTGCCGGCACCAGGGTCTCGGCGAAGGGCAGCAGCAGCACCACCGGCCGGGCCGGCGAGGCCGCCGCGCAATGCTTGAAGTAGGAGTCCAGCAGGGCGAAGCAGTTGGCGGCGTCGCGCGGCAGCGCCTGCGCCCAGCCGGTGCCACGCACCCCGTCGTAGGCCCGCACCCTGTCCTCGAAATGCTTGCGGCCGTCCAGGTTCGAGAAGCCCAGGCCCTCGGCGCGGTTGTAGGTGATCACCGCGGGCCAACCGGTGAGCAGATCGCCGGTCAGGAAGCTGTCGAGGGCGACGAAGCGCAGGCCCTGGCCGCTGCGCACCGGCACCAGGTCGGCGACCGTGCCGTGGATCAGGAAGGTGTTGGCCTGCTTGGCGCGGACGGTCTTGACCAGGTCCGCCGCCCAGGCCGGCACGGCCTCGAGGAAGGGTAGGGCGGCCGGGCCGGCGGGGGTCGTCGTCATCGGCTAGGTTCCCGGCTGCTTCTGGGCCTCGGGCACCTGGGCGCTCTCCGGGAAGGGCGCGGCCTCGGCCACGGCGTCGGCCTTCTTGATGCCCAGCTCGACCTCGAACTCGGAGAGCAGGGACTGGGCCTGGACGTCGCGGGCCTTGCGCTCCATCTTGATCCGCTCGACGTCGAGGCCGCCGGTGGCCACCTCGACCGCGGCCTTGCTCTCGGCCACCCGCTGCTTGATCTCGTCGAGATACTTCTCGGTGGTGGCCGCGGTGTCGTAGGTCTCCAGCTCCTCCAGGGCGCTCGCGGCCTGCCGCATGACGTCGGCCTTGCGCGCCTCGTGGATGGCCTTCTGGGCCTCCTGCATCTTGGCCTTGAGCTTGACCTTGATGTCGTCGACCTGGAGCTGGGCGTTCTCGAAGGCGTTGCTAGCCGCGGTCAGCTGCTCGCGGGTGGCGGTCAAGTCCTGGCGCAGCTGGTTCAGGGTCAGTGCGTCCCGTTCGGCGAGCTTTCGGCCCTCGGGGCTGCCGTCCTTGAGCAAAGCCTGGATCGAGGCCACCACGCTTCGCTCTTTGCGTTCGAGCTCTTCCTTCTCCTGCTCGAGGCGGATCACGGTAGCCCGGGTGGTGACCAGGATCTGGTTCAACCGGGGCAGGGTGTTGCGCATCTCCTCGATGGACTCCTGGAGCATGACCTCCGGGTCCTCGGCGAAGGAGATGAAGTAGCCGACCCACGAACGGATCATCCGCATCAAACGCTTGAACATGGGCTTTCGAGCCTCCTCGAGCGGCGGGCGGGAGGGCCGGCCGCGTCCAGATCAGGGAATGGGTCGGTCGGAGCCGGGCGCCGACACCGGGTTCTCCTCGACGAAGGGAGCGATCGCTTCGAAGAGGCGCTTCTCCTCGACCCGTTTGCGCAGCTGCCACTCGGTGAGCTTTTCGGTTTCGGCTTCGAGGGTGCGGCGGTTGGCGGTCATCTTGTCGCGGTTCTTGATCGTCAGGGCGTCGACCTCGGCCTGGAGGGCGGCATTGTCCTTCTCGAGCTCTTGCGCGCGCTTGGTCAGGCGCTGCTGCAAGAAGTCCTCGAAGCGGTCGAGGGCCTGGTCGCGGCGCACGGCATCCTGGATCACCTCGTGGATCGGCACCGGGCCGGCCGGGTTCATGCGCAGGAAGCCGAGCAGGGCCGCCGCCTTGGCCTTGCGGTCGAGATCGGCGAAGCCCTCGGAGGTGAGGATCTCGAGGACCTTGAGCGCGGAGTAACCGTGGGGAGGGTCGGAGATCTTGGCGCTCTGGTAGACGCTGACGAAGTCCGGTAGGTTCTCGCCGCTCGCGGCTGCCGCCTCGGGGGCGGCCGTCACCGGGGCCGCAGCAGGGCTCGCAACGGGCTTGGCCGCAGCCGGGGCCGGCTTGGGCTCGTCCTCGATCGGCCCGACGCCCGGGATGCTGCGCAGGATCGCCGCGAGGTCGGGGGGAGGCGCAGCCTGGCGGGGCGCCGCGCCGGCAATGCCGGCCGGGGGCCGGGTCGCGCTGGCGGGCGTGGCCGCCGAGGCGGCCGCCGCAGCGGACGCTTCCTCCACCTCCACCAGCTTCATTTTCTGGAGCACCTCTTTCAGGCCCATCGCTTGCGTCCTCTCGGCCGGCGTCCGTCTTTTCTGTGACTTACGGATTGGCAGCCTAAGACCCCCGCCCGGGAGTGTCAAGGCGGCTCGGGTCGCGGGCCGTCCTACGCGGGGAGGCCCCTCGCGATTCCTCGATGGAACGTCTCCGCTCCGCTTTGCGTATCGCAGGGCACGCCCGAGGTCACGCTTCGGGTGGCGGCCCGCTCTGGCCCTCTGCGGTACACTCTGCGGCACTGAAGCAGCGCCATGAAAGGAATGGGCTCGACACGATGACGGCTCGAGACAGGGCTGCGGTTTTCTCGCCCAACCGCACCGTTTCGCCGACGGTGATGAAGGTCCTGGTCGGGGTCCAGGCGGCCGTGGCCCTGCTGGTGTGGGCCTTCTCCCCCTTCAAGGTCCTGCCCCGGCCCCTCGAGGTGGTGACGGCTCTGAAGGAGCTGTGGTTCGGCCAGGGGCTGGGCCCGGAGCTCTTCACCAGTCTGCGGCTCAACCTGACGGCCCTAACCCTCTCCCTCCTGATCTCCCTGGCCCTCGCCTACCTGACCGTGGTGCCCTTCTTCCGGCCGATCGCCGCCGTGATCTCGAAGCTGCGCTTCCTCTCGCTGACCGGTCTCACCCTGGTGTTCACCCTCCTGGTGGGGGGCGGCTTCCCCCTCAAGGTCAGCCTCCTGACCTTCGGCATGACGGTCTTCTTCGTCACCTCGATGGCGGCGGTGGTGGCGGAGATCCCCCGCGACCAGTTCGACTACGCCCGCACCTTGCGCATGAGCGAGTGGCGGGTGGTGGGGGAGGTGGTGGTGCTCGGCACGGTGGACAAGGCCGTCGAGGCCCTGCGCCAGAACGCCGCCATCGGCTGGATGATGCTCACCATGGTCGAGGGCATCTCCCGCTCGGAGGGGGGCCTTGGCGCCTTGCTGCTCAACCTGAACAAGCACCTCGACCTGCCCAAGGTCTTCGCCATCCAGCTGTTCATCCTGGTCGTCGGCATCCTCCAGGACTACGCGATCGGCGGGCTCGGGCGGCTGGTCGCCCCCCACGCCGTCCTCGCCCGGGAGCGGAGCTAGCCATGGCGCCGGGATACGACAAGGGAGCGCCCATCCTGCAATGCCAGGGAGTCCAGCGGATTCTCGGCGGCAACCTGATCCTGGGTGGGGTCACCCTGACCATCCGGGACATTACCCGCCCCGGGCACACCACCGGTCAGGTGGTCGGCCTGCTGGGGCCCTCCGGGATCGGTAAGACTGTCCTCTTCCGCACCCTCTCTGGCCTTGACAAGCCGGACGTCGGCCAGGTGCTCATCGGCGACCCGCCCCGGCCGGTGGAGCGGGGCATGGTCGGTGTCGTGGCTCAGCACTACCCCCTCTTCGCCCACCGCTCGGTGATGGGGAACCTGGTGCTGGCCGGCCGCCTCGCCGGACTCTCCGGGGCCGCGGCGAAGGAGAAGGCCCGCGGCTTTCTGCTTCGCTTCGGGCTCGAGGACCGTGCCCGGCTCTACCCGATCCAGCTCTCGGGCGGCCAGCGCCAGCGGGTCTCCATCGCCCAGCAGTTCATGTCCAGCGAGCATTTCCTGCTCTTGGACGAGCCCTTCTCGGGCCTCGATCCGGTGCAGGTGGACAACGTCTGCGAGCTGCTGGCCGAGGTGGCGGCGATGCACGAGCACAACACCATCGTGGTGGTGACCCACGACATCAGCGCCGCCGTCGAGGTCTCGGACACCATCTTCTTGCTCGGACGGGACCGCGACGAAGCCGGTAAGATCGTGCCCGGCGCCAAGATTCAGGCCGAGATCGACTTGATGGAGCGGGGCCTCGCCTGGCGCCACGGCATCACCACCACGCCGGAGTTCGCGGAGATCGTGCGGGAGATCCGCCTCCGCTTCGTCAACCTCTGAGGAGAGAGCTTGGCCATCGAGGCGAAAGACCAGTGGAAACGCAAGGTGGGCCGCGCCCTCAAACGGCCGGCGAACCTGATCACCGGCTCGGTGGCGGTGGCGGCCTCGGCGGTGTTGTGGAACCCCCTGCCGCTGATCCTCTGGGGCCTCGGGGCCGGCGCCTATGCCCTCTTCGGCAGCGGTGAGGGGCTCGAGAGGGCGGCCCGAGAGCAGGAGCGCCAGGAGGCGATCGCCCGCGCCGTGGCCGAGCGCAAGGCCCTGCGAGAGGCCCTCGACACGTCGCTCTCGATGCCGCCGATCATCGATTGGATCCGTTCCCGAGAGATGGCCGACTACCGCGAGATCTACCGCCGCCTCGAGGGAAGCCGAGAGAAGGTCTCCCGCGTGCTGGCAGGCCGCAAAGACGAGGCCCTGGGCGGCCTCGAGATCCTCGACCAGCTCGATTACCTGCTCGGCGCCTACCTGAGCTTCGTGCGCGAGCGCATCGTCTACCTCGGCATCCTGTCGCACTTTCGGGCGGACGAGGCGTCAAGCCCGCCGCCGGTGCCAACGCGGATGAAGAGCGGCGGCCGGAACCCGGGCCTCTCCGTGGTGCCCTCCCGGCCCGCCACGATGCTGCCGACCATCGAGGGGCGGCTCGAGGAGATCGCCGAGAAAATCGCCCTCCTGCGCCAGAAGGCGCAGGACGAGCCGGCCACCGCCCGCACCCGCGAGTGGCACATCGGCATCCTCGAGAAGCAGCGGGAGTTGCTGGTCGAGTGCCGGAAGCGAGATCAGTACGTCGAGGCCCAACTGGCCGCGTTCCCGGACGTCTTCGACGTCATCGTGGGCCGGGTCGGGGCCTCGCAATTCTCGGCCACCGAGATGGCGAGCTACATGGGCGCCGTGGTCGAGCAGGTGGAGGAGAGCGAGCGCTTCGTGGCCTCGCTCAAGCCGGCAATGGACGAGCTGGTGGGTGGCCTCGACCCGGCCGCGCAAGGCGCGTTGACCAGCATGGCAAGTCGCTGATTGGACAGCATCCAGTCGAAAGGAGCTTCGACGTGAAACTCACCCCCCTCGGCAAGCTGATCATCTCCGTGGCGTTCCTGGTGGCCGCCTTCTTCGCGGTCCAACGCTTCGCCCCCGATCTGCTGTCGAAGATCATTCCCGAGAAGAAGACCCGCTCTTCCGTGCAGGTGCAGAACGCTGTTCTGCCGGGCGCGGCAAGCTCTGCTTCCTCCGCCCTCGCCGGTGGTGCCGTGCGGCTTCCCGGCACCGGCGCCGGCTGCGCCAACCAGCCCGAGGTCCGCTTCTACCACTGGGCCTGGAACGCTCAGATGGGCATGATGCTGGCCACCGGCGGCCAGCAGGCCACCACCGGCAGCCTGATGTGCGAGAACGGCGTCAACCTCAAGTTCACCCGCGAGGACGATGCCGGCAAGATGCAGGAGGCCTTGATCGCCTTCGCCACCGAGCTGTCGCGGGGCAACCCCAACCCCAGCTCGGGCGCGCACTACGTAGCCATCATGGGCGACGGTGCGGGCGCCTTCCTGGCCGGCCTGAACGAGCAGCTGGCGCGGATCGGCCCGGACTACACGGCCAAGGTGGTGGGCTCGGCCGGCTACTCCCGGGGCGAGGACAAGTTCATGGGACCGCCGGAGTGGAAGCAGAACCCCACGACCTCCCGCGGCGGCCTCGTCTCCGGCTACCTGCGTGACGGCGACTGGAACATCGCCCAGAAGTGGTTGGGCGACAACGGCCTGTGCAACAACCCGGACGAGACCACCTGGGACCCGAACTGCTTGAACTGGGTGGCCGCCAACGACTACATCGACGCGGCGGAGAAGTACGTCGTCAACTATTGCGAAGAGCGGCCAGTGGCGGTGAATGGCAAGCGCACCGGCGAGAAGCGCCGGGTGTGCGTCGACGGTGTGGTGACCTGGACCCCGGGTGACGTCACCGTGGCTCAAAAGAAGGGCGGCCTGGTGTCGATCGTCTCCACCAAGGAGTACAGCTCGCAGATGCCGAACACCATCATCGGCATCGATCGCTGGATGAAGGCGAACCGCCGCAGTGTGGAAGGCATGCTCAACGCCGTCTTCACCGGCGGCGACATGATCAAGGCGAGCCCCGACGCCCTGCGCTACGCGTCGGGCATCTCGGCCCAGGTGTACGACGAGGCCGGGGCGGACGCTGCCTACTGGGAGAAGTACTTCCATGGCGCCACCGAGCGCGACCGCCAGGGCTTGGCGGTGGACCTCGGTGGCTCGTCGGTCAACAACCTGGCGGACAACCTGCTGCTCTTCGGCATGGTTCCCGGCTCCTCGAATCTGTTCGCGGCCACTTACAAGGTGTTCGGCGACATCGTGGTGCAGCAGTACCCCGATCTGGTGCCGAGCTACCCGTCGGTAGACCGGATCCTCGACACCTCCTACGTGCAGGCTCTGGCCTCGCGCACCAGCACGGCCTCGGCCGTGGCCCGCGCCCAGCCGACCTTCGAGGGCTCGGCGCCGGTGCGTCAGGTGGTCTCGCGGCGCTCCTGGCAGATCAACTTCGACTCCGGCCGCGCCACCTTCACGGCGTCGGCCCAGCGTGACCTCGAGCAGCTGCTGCGCGACCTGCTGGTGGCGAGCGGCACGGTGGTGGAGGTCCACGGCCATACCGATGCCCAGGGCAACCCGGACGCCAACCTGTCCCTCTCCGAGGCACGGGCCTTCGCGGTGAAGCAGTGGCTGGAGGCGCGCTCCCCGATCAACTTCCCAGCCGGCCGAATCCGGGTCTTCTCCCACGGCCAGCAGAACCCGGTCGCGCCCAACTCCACGACCGAGGGCAGGGCCCAGAACCGGCGCGTGGAGATCGTGCTGGGCACGACCGGGGGATAGCCGTTTGCCTCCCGCTTCCGGGGCGGGGCCGCCGCCCGCCCCGCCCTTTCCCGCGCCGACGGGCGTGCCACGGGGCCTCGTCGCGACCTGCCGGCGGGTCATCAAGCTCGTCCGGCTCGGTTTCTATGTCCTGCTCGCCGGGGGAGTCGCCGGCTCTCTGGCGATCCGTTGCCTGATCACGGGGGACCTGCCCCATGCCCGGCCCCTGGCCGCCTGGTACAAGGCCCGGTTGTGTCGGATGCTGGGCCTAGTCATCCACACCCGCGGCGAAGCGGTCCAGAGGCCGGTCTTCCTGGTCGCCAACCACGTCTCTTGGCTGGACATCGTGGTGATCGGTGGCTTGCTGCCGGTGAACTTCGTGTCCAAGGCCGAGGTGGCGGGCTGGCCCCTGATCGGCTGGCTGGTCAAGCACGGCGGCACCCTGTTCATCCCCCGTGGAGCCCATCAGGCCGGGGAGATCGGCCGCCAGATCGGCGAGCGCCTGGGGCGGGGTGCGGCGGTGCTGGTGTTCCCCGAGGGCACCACCAGTGACGGCGCCAAAGTGCGCCCCTTCTTTCCCCGCCTCTTCGCCCCGGCGGTGGAGAGCGGCTGGCCGGTGCAGCCGATCGCCCTCTCCTACCGGCACCCCTCCGGCGTCCATCCCACGGCTCCCTTCGTGGACGACGACCCACTGCCGGCTCACCTCTGGCGAGTGCTGGGAGAGAAGAGGATCGAGGTCGAGGTCACCTTCCTACCCGTGCTCGACGCCCGGGGCACCGATCGCCGTACTCTGGCGACGCGGTCCCGGCGCGAGATCTGTGTGGCGCTGGGGCTGCCGGAGGGCAAGCCCGACGCGATGCTCAAAGAAGGCTGAGGAATTCCTCGACCGTCATCCCGGCGCACCGGATCAATGCCCGCAGGGTGCCGATGGACAACTCCTTGTGTTGAGGCACGGACAGATTGACCCTCACGTCCGGCTTGGACAAGACGGCATGGGATCCAACCTGCCCGAGCTTCTGCCAACCGGCTCTCTCAAAGGCGCGGACGGCGGCCTTGCCCGAGATGTTGCTCAGCCTTGCCACGGACTCAGACCGCAACCAGAACCTGGCGGCCAGCCGGATCGGCCTCGAGGGTCGAGGCGGCCTTTTGGTCCTCGGCCCATAGCCAAGCGACGATGGCTTCGCGGACGTTGGTGAGGGCCTCTTCTTCATCTTTGCCCTGAGAGACGCAGCCCGGCAGGGCTGGGCACTCCACCACCCACCAGCCATCCTCTTCGTGGGTCAAGCTCACGTGGAAGATCATGCGGCGTATTGTAGAGCCGCAAGGCCCATGCAGTAGACTTCCGGCCCCGTGAAGCTCGGCCGTTTTCAGATCACCGTCGCCCCGGATGGGGAGTTCCGCCTCGACGGCGGCGCCATGTTTGGCGTCGTTCCGAAGGTTCTCTGGGAGCGGAAGAAGACTCCCGACGAGCGCAACCGGATCCGCATGACCACCAACTGCCTACTGGTGGAGGCGGGTCGTGACCTGGTCCTGGTCGACACCGGCGTGGGCGACAAGGGGGACGCCAAGTTCGTCGACCAGTTCGCCGTGGGCGGCGAGCGGCGACTGCCGGAGGCCATCCGCGCTGCCGGTTACGAGCTGGGCGACGTCACCCACGTGCTGCTCACTCACCTCCATTTCGACCACTGCGGCTGGAGCACGGTCGTGGCGGAGGATGACCGGCTGGTGCCCACCTTTCCTCGGGCCCGCTACTGGGTCGAGCGTGGCGAGCTCGAGCACGCGCGGCGGCCCAACGTTCGTGACCGCGCGAGCTACGACCCGCGCAACTGGGAGCCTCTGCTCGATGCCGGCGTGGTCGAGATCTTCGACCAGGCGGCCGAGCCGATCCGCGGCGTGCGGGCCCAGAAGGTGCGGGGCCACAACGCCAACATGTGCGTGGTGCTCCTGGATGGGGGGGACGGAGCCAAGGCGGGTCTCTGGGCCGACCTGGTTCCCACCGCAGCGCACGTGCCCTTTCCCTGGATCATGAGCTACGATCTCTACCCCATGGAGACGCTGGCGGCCAAGGAGCATTGGCTGCCGCTGGCCGCCCGCGAGGGTTGGATCTGCTTCTTCGAGCACGACCCGGACCTGCCGGCCGCCCGCCTGGTCGGAGACGACAAAGGGCGCCTGACGGTCGAACCGCTCTGACTCTCCCTCGAATCGACGCGGAGGATGGATGGCTGACAACTACGACTTGATCGTGATCGGCAGCGGGCCCGGCGGCTACGTCGCGGGCATTCGGGCCGGTCAGCTCGGGATGAAAGTGGCGGTGGTGGAGAAGGACTCCAAGCTCGGCGGCACCTGCCTGCACCGCGGCTGCATCCCCACCAAGGCCCTGCTGCATACCTCCGACTTCCTCGAGCAGGCGAGGAAGGCCGACTCCTTCGGTGTCGTGGTGGGTCAGGCCAGCCTCGACCTGCCCCGCGCCCAGCAGTACAAGCAGAAGGTGGTCGACAAGAACGCCAAGGGAATCGAGTTCCTGTTCAAGAAGAACAAGGTCGACGGACTGCGTGGCTTCGGTCGTATCATCGGTCCGAACCAGGTGACAGTCGAGAACGACGCGGGGACCACCCGCTACGAGACCCGCTACATCCTGGTCGCCACCGGCTCGGTGCCCCGCGAGCTGCCGATCGCCCCCACCGACGGCCGTGCCATCCTCAACTCCGACCACATCCTCGAGCTCGACCGGGTCCCTGCCTCTCTGGTGGTCATGGGGGCGGGCGCCGTGGGCACCGAGTTCGCTTCGATGTTCGCCTCCTTCGGCAGCCAGGTCACCCTGATCGAGATGCTGCCTCGGGTCTTGCCGATCGAGGACGAGGAGGTTTCGGCGGAGCTCGCAAAGTCGCTGAAGAAGCGGGGCATCAAGGTAATGACGAGTGCCAGGGTCACCGAGGTCAAAGGCACCGAGACGGGCGTCACTCTCGCCGTCGAGCAGGGTGGCTCGTCGGTGGCGGTGGACGCCGAGATGCTGCTGGTGGCTGTCGGTCGCGCGCCAGTGACGGCCGGTATCGGCCTCGAAGGGCTGGGGATCCAGCTCGAGCGGGGTTACGTCCCGGTCAATTCGTGGATGCAGACCGGCGTGGCGAACGTCTACGCCATCGGCGACGTGGTCAACACTCCCTGGCTCGCGCACGTGGCCTCGGCCGAGGGCATCCTCGCCGTCGAGCACATGGCCGGGCAGGCGCTGCGGCCGGTGAACTACGACCTGGTCCCCTCTTGCACCTACTGCGAGCCAGAGGTCGGCAGCGTCGGCTTCTCCGAGGCCAAAGCCCGGGAGCTGGGCTACGACGTGGCGGTGGGCAAGTTCCCCTTCTCGGCTCTGGCCAAGGCAGCCATCCTCGGCAAGAGCGAGGGCTTCGTCAAGATCGTCAGGGAGACGAAGTACGACCAGGTCCTCGGGGTGCACGTCATCGGTCCGCACGCGACCGACCTGATCGCCGAGGCCTGCGTGGCCCTCTCCCTCGAGTCCACCACCGAGGAGATCTTCCGCACCATGCACGCTCATCCGACCCTCTCGGAGGCGATGGCCGAGGCCGCCCATGCGGCGACTGGCCACGCCATCCACATCTGAGGCGATGCGTACGGGCAAGGGCCTCGGGCCCCTTCATCCGGGCGAGGAGCCGGCAGGGGAACGCCTGGCCGCGACCTCGTTGTCGCGCGACCGGCAGTGGCAGCTCTACCGCTTCATGCGCCTCAACCGTGCGGCGGAGGACCGCCTCTCGAACCTCTATCGCCGGGGCCAGCTGGTGGGCGGCGCCTACTCCAGCCGCGGTCAGGAAGCCACCTCGGTGGGCAGCGCCTACGCCCTCGAGCCGCAGGACATCCTCGGCCCCCTGATCCGTAACCTCGGCGCCCAGCTGGTGCGCGGCGTCGAGCCCCGGCAGACCTTCGCCCTCCACATGGGCAAGGCCGTGGGGACCAACCGTGCCAAGGACAACTTGCCGCCCACCGACCTGTCCAAGAACATCATCGGCCCCATCGCCATGCTCGGGGCCCTGATCCCGGTGGTGGGCGGGGCCGTGCTGGCGGCGCGGATGAAGGGGGAGCGACGCGTGGGGATGACCTACATCGGCGACGGCGGAACCTCGACCGGGGACTTTCACGAGGCGATGAACCTCGCCGCCGTGCTCGAGCTGCCCCTGGTGGTAGTCGCCGAGCACAACGGCTACGCCTACTCGACGCCGAGTGCAAACCAGATGAAGGTCAAGGACATCGCCCTGAAGGCCGTGGGCTATGGAATCGCCGGGGAGACGGTGGACGGCAACGACGTGCTCGCCGTCTACGAGGCCAGCCGTCGGGCGGTGGCACGGGCGCGAAACGGCGGCGGCCCGGCCCTGATCGAGGCCAAGACCTTCCGTATGAAGGGGCACGCCGAGCACGACGACGCCAGCTACGTTCCCCCCGAGATCCGCACGCACTGGGAGGCACGGGATCCCATCGCCCGCTTCGAGCGCCATCTGCGCGAGCTGGGCTTCGCCACCGATGGCGACTTCGAGGCCCTGGGTCTCGAGCTCGACGCCGAGATCGAGGCCGCGGTGCAGTTCGCCCTGGACGCTCCCCCTCCGGCTCCCGAAGAGGCGGCCGAGGGGGTCTACGAGCCCGTGGTCGGAGCGTCCCGGCCATGAGCGACGCGACCCACCAGCCGGTGACCTACCTGGAAGCGATCCGCCAGGGTCTGTGGCGGGAGATGGAGGAGGATCCGACCGTCTTCCTCCTCGGCGAGGACATCGCAGGGTTCGGCGGAGCCTTCAAGGTCACGGCCGGGATGCTCGACCGCTTCGGCCCCGAGCGCGTGATCAACACTCCGATCGCCGAGTCGGCCATGTTGGGCTGTGCCCTGGGCGCCGCTCTCTGGGGCATGCGGCCGGTGGTCGAGATGCAGTTCATCGACTTCCTGGCCTGTGGCTTCGACCAGTTGGTGAACAACGCCGCCACTCAGCGGTATCGGGCGGGTACGCCGGTGCCGATGGTCGTGCGCGGCCCGGCCGGCGGCGGCGTGCGTGGCTCGGCCTTCCACAGCCAGAACCCGGAAGGCTTCTACCATCGCGCGCCGGGCCTCAAAGTGGTGGCGCCGGCCACGGCCGAGGACGCCTATGGGCTGATCCGCGCCGCCGTACGCGATCCCAACCCCGTTCTCTACCTCGAGCACAAATACCTCTACCGTCGGATCAAGGGTGTGCTGCCCGAGAGTGGAGGCCTGGTGCCAATCGGCGAGGGCCGAGTCGCCCGACCCGGACGCGACCTCTCGATCGTCACCTGGGGCGCCATGCTGCACACCGCCCTCGACGGCGCCCAGCGGCTCGCGGCCGACGACGGCATCGAGGCCGAGGTGGTGGACCTGCGCACGATCAAGCCGATGGACGACGAGCTGATCTATGCCTCGGCGAGGAAGACCGGCCGGGTCTTGGTGCTGTCGGAAGAGCCACGCACCGGCTCGGTGGCGGGGGAGGTGGCGGCACGGGTGGCGGAGGAGGTCTTCAGCTGGCTCGATGCGCCCGTGGCGCGCCTGACCTGTCTCGACAGCCCGGTTCCCTTCAGTCCTCCCCTCGAGGACTACTATCTACCGAACGTGGACAAGCTCTGCGCCAAGGCGCGGCAGCTGTGCCGTTATTGAGAACGCAGACGGAGAGCTCCATGGCTACCGAAGTCCTGATGCCGCAGATGGGCGAGTCGATCGCCGAAGGAACGATCACCAAGTGGCTGGTGAAGGTGGGGGAGAAGGTGGAGCGCGACCAGCCCCTGTTCGAGATCTCGACCGACAAGGTTGACGCCGAGATCCCCAGCCCGGCATCCGGCGTGCTGCAGGAGGTGCTCTTTGACGTCGGCGCCACGGTGCCGGTCTACCAGGTGGTGGCCCGCATCGGCGACGGTGCCGCGGCGGCCGCCCCTGCTCCGGCCGAGCCGGTGTCCTCGGCCGCGGCTCCGGTGGAGACTCCTCCCGCTCCGGCCGAGGCGGCCCCGGCCCCCGCGCCTGCTGCAGCGCCGGCTACGGCCGTTTCAGGTGAGGAGACTCTCGAGGAGCGGCTGCGCCGAGCTTCGAGCCCGGTGGTGCGCAAGATCGCCGAGGCCGAAGGCGTCGACATCAGCCAGCTCCCGGGCAGCGGCATCCACGGGCGAGTGACCAAGCGGGACATCGAGGCCCATCTCGAGGAACGCGCCAAGGCCCCGGCTCCTGCGGCGACCCCGGCCTCCACGCCGGTCGTGGCAGCTCCGGCCCCTTCTCCAGCTTCTCCGCGAGCCGCGGCTCCCGCGCCCGCGGCGCCGGCCGGCACCAAGCAGCCGGTCGAGTTCCACGTCGCCGCGTACACCGAGAGTGAGGACGTCGAGATCGAGCCGATGTCGAAGATCCGCGCGATCACCGCGGCCCACATGCGCTACTCGAAGGACACTTCGGCGCACGTCACGACGGTCTTCCACCTCGACATGTCGGGCGTGTCGCGGGCGCGTGAGAAGGCCCGGCGCAAGTTCGAGGAGGCCAACGGCACCAAGCTCACTTTCATGCCGTTCATCTTCAAGGCCGTGGCGCAGGCTCTCAAGCGCAACAAGAAGATGAACGCCTCGATCGACGGCTCGAACGTCGTCTATAAGAAGAGCATCAATCTGGGAATGGCGGTGGCGCTCGATTGGGGGCTCGTGGTGCCGGTGCTGCGCAACGCCGATCAGCTCTCGCTGGTCGGGCTTGCCAAGGCGGCCAACGACCTCGCCGATCGCGCGCGGTCGAAGAAGCTCGGCCCCGACGAGCTTAAGGGCGGCACCTTCACGATCACCAACCCGGGCGTCTTCGGCACCCTCTTCGGCATGCCGATCATCAACCAGCCGCAGGTGGCGATCCTGGGGATCGGGGCCATCGAGAAGCGGGCGGTGGTGGCCACGGACGCCAACGGCAACGACATGATCGTGATCAAGCCGATGTCCTACTTCGCCATCACCTACGACCACCGGCTGATCGACGGCGCCGACGCCGACCACTTCATGAACGACGTGAAGAAGTCCCTCCAGGACGAGACCTGGCAGGAGCTGTCGGCCTACATGTAGGCACGCCCAGAAAAAGAACTAGGAGTCCACGCCCCTTGACAGCGCCGCTGTTCAGTGCTGTCATAGGGCGTGAAATTCCTATAAGGCGAAGTTGGGGTTACAGCCCGCTTCCGTCCATTCTGCTGCCATCCGAGGAGGAGCAAAGGGCCGCCGGCATCGGCGGTGGTTTGCCAACCCGTCCGGGGCAGCGAGAGGAGCAGACCGCCCTCCCTGTCGGCTCCGGACCTCTTCACAAGAGGTGCCTCATGATTCGAAACCTCGCCGTCGCCGCCGTCTGCCTCACCCTCCTCCTGCTGCCGATCGTGGCCTGGGCGGCCGCCACGGCCAACTTCCAGGGCAGCTGCCTCGCCTTCTCGAAGAACTGCGACTTCAACGCCAACCTGCCAGCAGGGAATCCCTCGGCCTGCTCGGTTGGAGCTTTTCCCACGGACTACTTCTGGACCTTCACCAACCCCAGCGGCACGGCTTCAGGAGCTCAGGCGACGCACCAGTTCAACAGCGCCACCGCCACGGCGAAGCTAGACCTTCTCTGCTCGGACGGCCGTGACGCTAGCCTAACCCGCACCATCTGTTTCGGCGGTGGCAGCGGCTGCATCCAGCCGGACATCGGCTACAACTGATTTGGCCCATCGCGTCGGCCGGGGCGGGGCGCTCGCCTCGCCCCGGAGGCTAGAATGGCGGCCGTGAGCCCGCCCCGCACTCTTCGTACCGGCTATCTCGGCCGAGCTCCCTATCGCGAGGCATTCGACCTCCAGCTCTCGCTGCGAGACGCCCTCAAACGGGGGGAGGGCCCCGAGCACCTCCTCTTGCTCGAGCACCCTCACGTCTACACCCTTGGCCGCAATGCCGCCGGAAGCGATCTGCTGGCGGCGCCCGAGTGGCTCCGAGCCAAGGGAGTGACGATCGAGCACACCGACCGCGGCGGCCAGATCACGTACCACGGCCCCGGCCAGCTGGTGGGCTATCCGATCATGAATCTCTCTCCCGACCGGAGGGACGTCCGTCGCTACGTGCGGGACCTCGCGGAGGTCCTGGTGCGCACTCTCGCCGAGTACGGTCTGGAGGCGAGGGCCGGCGAGGAGCAGGCCCTGATCGGTGTCTGGGTCGGCGACTCGAAGGTCGCTTCGATCGGCGTCCATCTGTCGCGCTGGCTCACCACTCACGGCTTCGCCCTGAACGTGACGACCGATCTCTCGTACTTCGCCGGCATCGTGCCGTGCGGGCTCCACGGTGTCCGTATGGCATCGATCGCCAGCCTCACCGGTCAGTCTCCCGCACTTCCGGAAGTTGCAGAACGACTCGCGCGGCACTTCGCGGCCCGCTTCGAACGCGAGGTCGTGCCGCTCTCGCCCAAGCTCAGCCCGCTGGCGACCGCCTCCTGGCCGGGTTAGCGGTGGGTCAGTGACCTTCGCGAAGCGCCCGGAAGTCCTCCTTGCGCAAACCGAGCTCACGCATCTTGTCGTAGAGAGACCGCGGGTCGAGGCCCGCCCTTCGGGCGGTCTCGCCGATCCGACCCTGAGTGGCGCGCAGCTGCTCTATGAGGTAGGAACGCTCGAGATCCCGCACCACCTCGCCCTTGAGGCTCCTGAGCGAGCGCTCCAGCCAATCGACCGGCAGGGCCAGCCCAGAGTGACCGTTGACGCCGTCGGCTCCATCTCGAGCTCGCCCGCGGCGGGCGATGTTCTCGGGTAGGTCGACGAGGTTGATCACCGGCCCCTCGCAGAGCAGCACCGTGCGCTCCATGACGTTGATCAGCTCGCGCACGTTTCCCGGCCAGGCGTACTCGAGCAGGGCGTCGAGGGCCTCCGAGCTGATCGCCTCGGTTTGACGTCCCAGGCGGAGCCGGAAGCGATTCAGGTAGCTCTGGGCAAGGGCCGGGATGTCCTCTCGCCGCTCTCTCAAGGGCGGCACGGTCAGGGTGACCACTCCCAGCCGGTAGTAGAGGTCGCTCCGGAACTCCTTCTTGTCGATCGCCTCTTCCAGGTGCCGGTTGGTCGCCGCCATCACCCGCACGTCGACCTCGATGGTCTGCTCGCCCCCTACGCGCTGGATCTTGCGCTCCTGCAGCACGCGCAGAAGCTTGGCCTGGAGGTGCGGCGGCATCTCGGCGATCTCGTCCAGGAAGATCGTGCCGCGGTGAGCCAGCTCGAAATACCCGCGACGGGAGCGGATGGCTCCTGTGAAGGCACCCTTCTCGTGGCCGAAGAGCTCGCTTTCGAGCAGGGTGTCCGGTACGGCGGCGAGGTTGACGCCGATGAAAGGGGCTGAGGCTCGAGGACCTTCGGTCTGAATCGCCCGCGCTAGCCATTCCTTGCCCACGCCGGTCTCACCGAGGATGAGCAGGGAGCTGTCGGAGGCCGCGACGCGGCGGGCGAGGTTCAAGAGCTCCTGCATCGCGCCGCTGGCCGAGGCGAAGTCAGAGAGGTGGTAGTCTTCGTCCGGTTGCTCCGCCCGCAAACGATTGATCAGGGACTCACGCCGCCGGTTCACCAGCGTGCGGAGGGTCTGGGCGAGGACTGGATCCGACAGGGCGGGGGAGAGCACGGCGAAGCAACCTGCGGCGAGCAAGGACGCGCGATCCTGGGGATCCTCGCGTTGTTGGAGGACGATCAGCTCCGCCCGGTCCGGCAGCTTGCGCAGTGCGGAAATGAACTCCCCGGGTGGATTGGTGAAAGCAGAGCGCTCGACGACGACGAGGTCGGCACTCTCGCGAGCGAGCCCCTCCCACAGGCCCTCAGCGGAGGCCGCCGCCAGGACCAGCACGTTGGGCTGGGCGATCAGGCGGCTGACCCGGCGATAGAGGCCCGGCTCCTCGATGACGAGCAAGATTCGGATCAGCATTGCCGATGGCTTCCTGGTTTCGGCATTCTACACCCGATTCCGGTCAGACTACCGATTCCGATTTCCTGGGCAGCGGGCCCTGGAATGCCGAGAGAGCGGGCCTCCAGAGCGGTTGCGCGGGGGGCTTGGGTTCCTGGCACCGAGTTTGCCATAATAGGGCGCCGATGACGGGGGCACGTGCGAGTGTGTCGTGCGGCTCCCTCGAAGTCGCTACGGTCCATTGAAGGCTTGAACCCGAGGGCGAAAACGTGCCCACCACGGCTGGTAAACCCCCTGCGCCCGTTCCAGAACGCAGGATGGCAGTGACCCCGCCTGGAGGCGCCAAGGGCCCACTCGGCAAGAATGCGGGGGGATCGGCCGCCATCCGGCGTCCGCTTGAATCCCTGCCCAAGCGTTAACCGAAGACAGCCTATGGTCGGGAGGTAGTTTCTGACTGTCAGATCTATGTCCGCTGCCCAGGCTGGGTTCACCCGGACCGTTATTCTCTTTTGAGGAGATTTTCAAGATGCGCAGCAAGACCACTCTCGTGATCGCGGTGCTGTTGTCCTCGGCGCTGCTCGTGACGGGTTGCGCCAAGCCGCCCCAGGCTGAGATCGATGCCGCCAAGGCTGCTCTCGACGCCGCAGTGGCCGCCAAGGCCGAGGCCTATGCGGGCCCCGAGCTGTCCGCGGCCCGTGAGGCGATGAACGCCGCCCAGGCTGAGATCGACACCCAGGCCGGCAAGTTCGCCCTCTTCCGCTCCTATAAGAATGCCAAGACCCTCCTCGCCGACGTGGTGACCAAGGCCAACGCTGCCCGGGACGCCGCCGTCGCCAACTTGGAGAAGGCCAAGCAGGAGGCCACCGCCGCCATTGAGGCTGCGAAGGCCGCCGTCGCCGGCGCCCAGACCGAGCTGACCACCCTCGAGGGGTGCAAGCGCAAGCCGAAGGGCTTCGCTGCCGATCTGACCGTGCTCAAGGGTACGCTCGACGGCCTCGTCGCTGAGCTGCCGAACCTCGACACCGCCTTCGGTTCCGAGGACTATCTCGGTGCCAAGTCGGCCGCCGAGGCCCTCACCGCCCGGGCCCAGACTCTGGTTACCGACCTCCAGAACGCCAAGACGAAGATCAAGTGCTAATGACGGTCGGTGGCTCTCGGGCACACCGAAAGGCGGCGGCTTGGCGCCGCCGCCTTTTTTTAGTCCTCTTCGGCCTCGCTTTCGGTGCCGGAGCGTTCGCTCTCGCCAAGCAGGCCGAGGTCCCCTACGACGTCTCTGCTGCTCGCTCGGTCTCTCACAAGGTCGCGGGCTACCTGGCCCCTGAGGCGCCGCAGAAAGCCCAGCATCTGCGGATTCTGATCGACCTCGCCGAGAAGATCACCGTGCTCGAGCGCCAGCAGCCAATTTGGCGCCGAAACGACGAGTCGGTCGCCGCGGCCTGGGGCCGCTCCCTCGATCTCGCCATCTCCTCCCTACGTGATCTGCGTGAGCAGCGGGCGGCTGCCCGTGAGCGCTGGGCAACGGTCGAGAAGAAGGCGCTCGCCGCGCTGGTGCAGGCTCGTTTAGAGGCCAAGACCCCTGGGCTCGGCCGCACGGAGCTTTCCTTGTTGCAGCAGGCCGAAGTGGCATTCGAGCGCGCCAAGCGGCTGGCTCTGCGCGATGCCAAGACTCAGGCCGCTCAATCGGCCGATTTGGCCATCCAGCGAGCCCATCAGATCCACAGCGCTTTCACATCTCTGCTCGCTCGTTTCAGCGATCGGGCCTCGCTCTCCGAGTGGCGAGCCATGGTCGACGCCACCATCGCCGAGTCTGCCCGGGAGAAGACCACGGCTTTCGTGGTCGACAAGCTGCGCCGCCAGCTCGACGTCTACAGCCACGGCAAGAGAGTGGCGAGCTTCGACGTAGAGTTGGGGTCGAAGGGGTTGCGGCGCAAGATGCACGCGGGTGACAAGGCCACGCCAGAAGGGCGCTATCGGGTCACCGAGATGCGCGCGCGGGGTCAGACTCGCTACTACAAGGCCTTGATGCTCGACTACCCCAACGCGGAGGACCGCCGGCGCTACGAGCTGTTGAAGCGCCGCGGCCAGATCCCCAAGGGAGTCGGCATGGGCAGCCTGATCGAGATCCACGGCGACGGAGGCAAGGGTAAGGACTGGACCGACGGCTGCATCGCTCTGACCAACAATGAGATGGACAAGCTCTTCCAGTACGCTCGGGTCAACACCGTGGTGACGATCGTCGGAACGGTACCCTGAGGGAGGCACCGGTGAACGTTCCCCTCGAAAATCAGAGCCCGGTGGCGGTCGAGCCGGTCGCTGCGCCGGAGACTACGGCCCGGCCGCGGCGACGGATCGTCGGCGGCCTCCTGGCCGTGCTGCTGGGTCTGGTGACTGCCGCGCTTCTGGTGCTGGGCTTCGTCTTGACGCAGGGGGGGTGGTACGCGCCCCTCGAGCTCAGCTATCCGAAGGGCGCAGCCGGACCGGCTCCGGGCTCCAAAGAAGAGAAGCTGGCGAAGAAGATCGCCGCGCTCTCGCCGCGCGGCATCTACGTGGTCATCGACACCTATGGCAACCGGCTGCGGGTGTTCAAGAACGGTGAGGTGCTCCGCGAGGCCGTGTGCTCGACCGGTAGCGGCACGGTGCTCAAAGACCCCCGCACCGCCAAGGTGTGGGTCTTCGATACTCCGCTTGGCGAGCACGAGGTCCAGCGAAAGGTCAGGAACCCGATCTGGGTGAAGCCGGATTGGGCTTTCATCGAAGAGGGCTATCAGCCGCCGCCTTCCGGCTCCCAGGAGCGTTATGACGACTTCTCCTTGGGTGACTTCGGGCTCTACCTCGGCGACGGTTACATCATCCACGGCACGGTGTTCCAGACCCTGCTCGGACGCCGTGTCACCCATGGCTGCATCCGCCTCGGCGATGCCGACCTCGAATATGTCTACAAGACCGTCCCCCTGGGCTCTCGCGTTTATATCTTCTAGCCTCGTCGCCGGTGTTGCCGCCTTCACCCTGGCGGCTGGGGCGGCGAAAGGCTCGAGAGGCAAGGAAGAGCCGAAGGCTCCTCCAGACCACCGGATCGAGGCGGAGTACGCCGAGGCCCGGGGCAAGGGGGTCTATCTCGTCCTTCGCCCCCTGGCCCGCGAGCTACAGGTCCGGTCGCGGGGCATCGTGCTTGAGTCGGTAGCCCTCTCCGAAGTCACCTTCCTGCGCTATCGACCCGCGGTGGGGGAGGCACACCTCGAAGCCGAGCTGCCCGTGCTGTGGAGGGTGGCCCAGGACGTCGACGTCAGCCATCGCAAGGTGATCGCGCCCACCGAGCTGCGCCCATATCCCGAGGAAGGGCAGGAAGAGGAAGAGCAGAATACTCAGATCGCGGTGCCACCCGCTCAGGGAGAGCCTCTGCCGACCCCGCCGGCCTCGTACCTGATCCGGCTCGACGGCGGCTGGCAGATCCTGGTCGCCCAGGAGGTGCCGGCCCGCGGCTGGAAGAAGCGAATCCAGGCTGCGCTCCAGGACGGCTGGAATCGGCTTCGGGGCGAGCAGCTCGAGGCTTCGGACCTGGTGGTGCTCGCGACCACGCCAGAGCACGCCCAGCGCATCCACCACCTCTTCCGGGCCGGGATGCAGATCTTGCTCGACAGCGAAGCGTCTTAGCTTTTCGCCTTCCGCTTCCGCATCCGCTCCCCGGAACGTACAATCCGGCGGTCATGACTATCGCCTTCGTGCTCGCGATCCTGGCGGTCGCCGGGATTCTCTTCTGCTTCGAGCGAGTCCCGGTGGACCTGGTGGGCCTCGGCGTGATGGTGGCGCTCCTGCTCGGCAAGGTCCTGACTATCGAGGAGGTGCTGAAGGGCCTGTCCAGCGAGCCGGTCATCGTCATCGCGGGCCTCTTCGTGCTCACCACCGGCTTGCGCTCGAGCGGTGCCATGGACCTCCTGGTGGAGTGGGTGAAGCGAATGGGCGGCGGCAACCCCCGCCGTACCCTCTCGATCCTGCTCTTGGTCGTGGCGGTGGTCTCGGGGTTCATGAACAACACCACTTGCACGGCCTTGTTCCTGCCCGTGGGCTTGGCCCTCGCCAAGACCAGCGGCATCCCGCCCTCACGGATCCTCATGCCGCTGGCTTTCGCCTCGATCCTCGGCGGCACCATCACCTTGATCGGTACCTCGACCAACGTCATCGTGAGCGGCCTCCTGCCCCAGTACGGGCAGAAGTCCCTCGGCATGTTCGAGCTCTCGCCGATCGGGATTCCCCTCGCGATCCTGGGTCTCCTCTACTTGATCTTCCTGGGCCAGCGGCTGCTGCCCTCCCGGGGTGAGGCCGAGCTGGGAGAGCAGTACCACATCGGCGACTTCTTGACCGAGCTGGTGGTGCTGCCAAGCTCCCCCCTGGTCGGCCAGAGCCTGGCCGAGGCCGGTTTGGGACAGCGCTATGACCTGAATCTCCTGGCGGTCGAGCGGGGAGGCTCCTGGACCACCCCCGAACCGGAGGATCGGCTGGAAGCCGGTGATCAGCTGCTCGTCGAGGGGAAGGTCGAGACTTTGCTACGACTGGGGGACACCGCCGGGCTCGCGATCCGCCGGGGCCCGGGGGAGCCCGTCCGTGCGGCCTTGCCTGGCAGCGGAGAGAACAAGCTGGTCGAGGCCCTGGTCCTACCGCGCTCTGAGCTGGTGGGGCGCACTTTGAAGGAGATCGGTTTCCGGCAGCGCTTCGGCGCCGGGGTGGTGGCGCTCAATCGCCACGGTGAGGCCGTGATGGAGAAGCTGGCGCGCATCCCCCTGCAGGTGGGCGATGTGCTGCTGGTCTTCGGCCCCGAGGACGAGCTCGAGCGCCTGCCCTCGGACGCCAGCGTCCTGGTGCTCAACCAACATGCCAGCCCCAGTTTCCGGCCCCGGGGCGCCTTCCTCGCGCCTTTCATCTTCTCCCTCGCACTGGTCCTCGGGTCGACGGGATGGGTGCCCCTGGGCGGGGCCATCCTCCTCGGCTGCTTCCTCCTGCTGCTCTCCCGCTCGCTCACCCCGCAGGAGGCCTACCAGTCGATCGATTGGCGGATGCTGGTACTGATCGCGGGGATGATGGCCTATGCCACCGCGCTGACCAAGACGGGGGCGGCGGCGATGCTCGCTGGGGGCCTGCAGGAACTCTTGGGTGACGTGGGCCCCCTGGCCCTCCTGGCAGGCTTCTACCTCTTGACCGTGGCGCTGACGCAGCCGATGTCCAATCAGGCGGCGGCGTTGGTGGTGCTGCCGGTGGCGCTGGGCATTGCCGCCGAGGCGGGGATCAACCCGCGGGCCATGGCGATGACCATTACCTTCGCTGCCTCGAGCTCGTTCCTCACTCCCCTCGAGCCGTCCTGCCTCCTGGTCTATGGCCCCGGACGGTACCGCTTCCTCGACTACCCCCGCCTGGGTGCAGGTCTCACTCTGCTCGGTCTGCTGCTGACTCTGGCGCTGGTTCCCTGGCTCTGGCCCCTCGGCCGCTGAGCCAGCCCGAGGCGAGGCTCAGCGGGCCAGGGCAGCGTCTGGCGTGGCCGGAGGCTGATGGCCTGCCTCGCCTCGCGCCACCACGACGGCGGCAGCGAGGTCGCCAGTCACGTTCAGGGTCGTGCGGCACATGTCGAGGAACCGATCGACGCCGAGGATCAATCCGATTCCCTCGACGGGGACTCCGACCCGCGTGAGGATCAGGGCCACCACCGGGATCGAGCCGGCCGGTACCCCCGCGGTGCCGATGCCGCCCAGCACGCAGATGAGCAAGACGGTCAGCTGAGCCGAGAGGGGCAGGTCGATGCCGTAGAACTGCGCCAGGAAGAGCACCGTGACTCCCTCGAAGAGCGCGGTGCCGTTCTGATTCGCCGTGGCACCGATGGTGAGCACGAAGCGGCTGACGTTCGGTGGCAGGTGGAGGTTCTCCTCCGCCACCCGCAAGGCGGTGGGCAGGGTCGCGTTGGACGAGGCGGTGGAGAAGGCGGTGAGCATCGCCTCCTGGATGCCGCGGAAGAAGGCCAACGGGCTCATGCCGCCCAGCACCTTGACCGCGAGCGAATAGACGACGAATTGGTGGATGGCGAGGCCGAGGACGACCACGATCACGTAGCGTGCGAGTTGCTCGAGGATGCCATAGCCGAGCTGGGCCGTCAGGGAGAAGAGCAGGGCGAAGACGCCGATGGGCGCCGCGCTGATGACCAGGTCGATCAGCTTCATGGTCACGTCGTAGAGGCCCTCGAGAGCCTCGGTGAAGCGCCGCGCAGCCTCGGTCTTGGTCAGCGTCAGGCCGATGCCGAGCATGAGGGAGAAGAACATCACCGCCAGCATGTCGCCCTGGGCGGCGGCCTTGAAGAAGTTGTCGGGCACCAGCTGGATCAGCAGGTCGATACCGGCCTGGGGAGCCGAGGAGGCGGCCACCGTCGTCCCGCGTTCACTGGCCGCCGCGAGCAGCGTCTGCCGCTGCTCCTCCGGCAAGCCCTTGCCCGGCTCGAGGACGTTGACCAGCACCAGCCCGAGCACCACCGCGATCAGCGACACCGAGACGGTGTAGGCGAGGGTTCGTAGCCCCATCCGTCCGAGGCTCTTGAGGTCGCCGAGACCCGCTACCCCCAGCGTCAGGGCCGAGATGATCAGGGGGATCACCAGCATGAAAAGCAGGCGCAGGAAGATCTTGCCGACCGGCTCGGCCACGTAGCGCAGGAAAGCGCCCAGGAAGGCGGTGTCCTTGAGCAGGACGTGCGCGGCGATGCCGAGCAGCGTGCCCAGCAAGCCACCGATCAGGACGCGGGTATGCAGTTTCATTTTCCTGAGCCCTCGCTAGAGTGAGACCTGCATACCCAGCTCGATGACCCTGTTGGGCGGTAATCCGAAGAATGAGATTGCCGGGTTCGAGTTGCGCGACATCAGGCCGAACAGGCGCTTCCTCCAGCGCGGGAGCTGCCCGGGGCCGGTCGGCAGGACGGTCTCCCTGCCGAGGTAGAAGCTGGTCTTGGCCAGTTGCACCGACTCACCGTCGAGCACCAGATGCGAGACCGCCGCGCCGATCTGCGGTCGCTGCATGAATCCATGGTGGAGGATGATGCGGTGGAAACCGTGACCGAGCTCGGCGATCTCGACTCGCTGATCGCGGGTGATCTCGGGGACCGTCTCGGTCACCACGGAGAGCAGAACCACGTGTTGGTGCAGCACCTGGTTGTGCTTCAGGTGGTGGAGCAGCACCTGAGGCACGCCGCCGATCTGCCGAGTCATGAAGACCGCCGTGCCGGGGACTCGGTGAATCTTGCGCGCCTCGACGTCGGCCAGGAAGGGCTCGATGGCAACGGTGGCCGTGCCGTATGCCTGGCCCAGGAGCTGCCGGCCGAGGCGCCAGGTCGACATCAGCAGGTAGAGGCCAAGCCCCACCACCAGGGGCACCCAGCCGCCGTGCGCCAGCTTGATCAGATTGGCGGCGAAGAAAGGGATCTCGATGGCGAGGAAGAGCCCGGTCACCAGAGCCGCCGTGGGTACGCTCCAGCCCCAATGCAGCCGGGCCACGAAGAAGAAGAGGATGCTGGTGACGATCATCGTGCCGATCACCGAGAGGCCGTAGGCTGCTGCCAGGGCCGTCGAGCTCTTAAACATGATGACCAGCACCACGCAGGCCACCATCAGGGCGCTGTTGACCTTCGGCACGAAGATCTGGCCCATCAGCTTGGCCGAAGTGTGGACGATGCGCAGGCGAGGCATGTAGCCCAGGTTCACCAGCTGCTGGGTCAACGAGTAAGAGGCCGAGATCAATGCCTGGGAGGCCACGACGGTGGCCGCCGTGGCGATGGCCACCAGCGGGTAGAGCCCCCAGGTCGGCGCCAGAGAGTAGAACGGGTTCTCGGCGGCCTCAGGGTGGGCCAGCAGCTGGGCCCCCTGGCCGAGATAGTTGAGCAGCAGGGCGGGCATGGCGACGGTGTACCAGGCCAGGCGGATCGGTCTGCGACCGAAGTGCCCCAGGTCGGCGTAGAGCGCCTCGCCGCCGGTGATGGCGAGCACGACCGCAGAGAGCACGAAGAAGCCCGTCGAGCCGTTGTCGGCGAAGAAGCGCACGGCCCAGGCCGGGTTGAACGCCTGCACCACCGCCGGGTTCCTGAGCACGGCCGCGAATCCGAGGGTCCCGATGGTGAAGAACCACACCAGGACCACCGGACCGAAGAAGTTGCCGATCGTACCCGTCCCGCGGCGCTGGACGGCGAACAGGCCGACCAGGATGACCACCGTCAGGGGTACCACGGCCTTGTCGAGGGCCGGGGTGGCCACCTTGAGCCCTTCTACGGCCGAGAGCACCGAGATCGCCGGTGTGATCATGCCGTCGCCATAGAGCAACGCGGCGCCGAACAGACCGAGAGTGGTGATCAGCAGAAAGAACCGTTTGCCGAGCGCGGGGCGATGGGTGAGCAGGGTGAGCAGGGCGATGATTCCCCCTTGGCCCTGGTGGTCGGCCCGGAGCAGGATCGTCAGGTACTTGACGACCACCACCAACACGAAGGACCAGATCACCAGGGATAGAACACCGAGCACGTTGCCCGGGTTGAGGGAGAGCCCGAGCTCCTCGTGAAAGGCCTCCTTGATGGCATAGAGAGGGCTGGTGCCGATGTCACCGTAGACCACACCCAGGGCCCCGAGCGCGAGTGCGAGCAGGTCCTTGCGCGAGGTCGGGTGGGGGTGCGCCGAGACGTCGTAGGTCATGTAGTTCTTTCGTCAGGGTCGGGTTCGGGCAGCCAGCGCAGGGCGAGGACGCCGATGACTCCGGCCACCAGGGCGATCAGCGCGGCGGCGTGAGCATAGGAAACCGTCGGGTTGGCGCCCGCCACCTTGGTAATCATCAGCACGGTGGCGGCTCCTGCTGAGGTGCCGAGCATGCGCCCCCCCACGTTGACGGCGAAGCTCTCGCCGGTCCCCCGCAGGTGGGTGGGGTAGACCCTGGGGAGGTAGTTGCCCCAGAAGCTGAACTGGCCTACCACCAGGAGAGCTCCGAAGAAGACGCCGATGGACAGGAAAGAAGGACCGTGCTGGGGAGCCAGGTAGAACACCAGGGGTACTACGACGGTCGCAGGCAGGAGGAAGAATCCCAGCAGCTTGCGGCGGCTGACGACGTAGATGGCGAGCACGGCCAGGAGCACGCGGCCCACCAGGCCGCCGATCTCCTGAGTGAACTGGAGACTGCCTCGCACCGCCTCCTGCGCGGGGCGAGGGAGGTCCTTGACGCCGTCGAGCCCGGTGACGATGCTCGGGCCCTGCTGAATGGCACCGAAGGCGAAGGCGAAGCCCACCGCGGAGAGGACCGCCGCGACGAGCGTGGTGCGGCGCAGTCGCGGGGTGAAGATCTCGGCGAAGCTCGGCCGCGCCAACGTGCCGGCGGCTTTCTTCTCGCGCCAGATCGGCGACTCCGGCAGCCAGGGCCGCACCAGGATCAGCGGCAAGGCGGGGATGAGACCCGAGATCAGGGCGTAACGCCAGGGCTGGTGACCGCCGGCGATGGCCGGAAGGCTGGGGGCGAGGCTGCCAGCGAGGAGCTTGTAGGCAGCGGAGACCATCAGCCCGCCGACCGAGGCGAAGGCCTGGGTGATGCCCAGGACCTTCTCACGCAGCCGGGGCTCGGGGAAGAGCTCGGCCAACCAGGCGATCCCGGCCACGAACTCCACGCACACGCCCACGAACGTCGTACAACGCAGGACCAGCAACATCTGCGGGGAGGTGGCGAAGCCCGCAGCGAAAGCCGAGGCCGCGTAGAGCAGGATGCTCCAGACCAGCACCCGGCGACGGCCGAACCAGTCGGTCAGGTAGCCGCCCAGCATGCCGAAGAGGCCGCCGCACACGGCCGGCACGTAGAAGAGCAAGGCCGCCCAGCGACTGAACTCGGGGCTGCCGGGGGCGGCTCCCACCAGCTCGGCCAGGGCCGGCCGCACGATCAGCGGCAGCATCAAGAGCTCGTAGGTGTCGAACAGGAAGCCGAGGGCTGCGATGGCGCAGATCAGCCACTGACGCCCGGTCAGACGCAGCGGAGCGGAGGCAGGCTCAGAGCTCATGGGCAGGCCTTTTCGCGGGAGAGTTGGCGGTCAGGGGGTTGGCGAGTGGGATCCTACCGCTTCCCGGCTCCTGAGGATTCGCGCAGGGGGCACGGGCGCAGGAGAGCGGTCGAGGAAAACGGGCCGACTGTCGGCATAATGCGCTGCCTAGTCTAGACCACAGTCTCGAAGGCCGCGACCAGCCGCGGAGAATGACCCAAAGGGGGACGGATGCGCACGAGCGAAAGGTGGGGAACACGCATCGGACTGGTCCTGGCCGTGGCGGGCAACGCCGTCGGTCTGGGCAACTTCCTGCGCTTCCCGGCGCAGGCCGCGCAGAACGGTGGGGGAGCCTTCCTCATCCCCTACCTGGTGTCCTTCCTGCTGATGGGCCTGCCGCTGCTGTGGATGGAATGGGCCATCGGGCGCCATGGCGGGCAGTTCGGGCATCACTCGGCACCCGGCATGCTCGACCGAATGGGCAAGGCGAGTTGGCTCAAGTACCTCGGAGTCTTTGGCCTGTTCACCAACCTCACCGTGGCGGCCTACTACTGCTACATCGAGTCGTGGGCGCTGGCGTACGTGTGGCACTCCCTGGTTGGCACCTTCCAGACCACCAGTCCGATGGACTTCTTCCCTGCCTACCTCGGCCAGCACGCCGGATCGCTCTTCGCGGTGCCACTCGAGGCTCTGTTCTGGTTCCTGATTACCCTCGGTCTGAATGTCTTGATCCTCTCCCGGGGCCTCGCCGGAGGCATCGAGCTCGCCGCCAAGATCGGCATGCCCCTCCTGATCGGCTTCGGGATCGTCCTCGCAATCAAGGGCTTGACCCTCGCCCCGGGCGACCCCGGTGTGGTCGAGAGCGCCGCCTCCGGCCTCAATTTCGTCTGGGAGCCCAAGCTCCACAGCCTGACCAACCCCAGCACCTGGCTGGCGGCGGCCGGTCAGGTCTTCTTCACCCTCTCGGTGGGAACGGGCTCGATCGTCTGCTATGCCGCCTACCTGCGACGTGACGAGGACATCGCCTTGAACGCCGCCTCGGCGGGCTGGATGAACGAGTTCGTGGAGGTGGTGCTCGGCAGCGCGATCCTGCTCCCGATCGCCACCGCCTACCTCGGCCTCGCCGCCGTCACGGCGGCCACCAGCGGCGGCAGCGGTTTCGGCCTCGGTTTTCTGACCCTGCCGACCTTGTTCAACCACTGGGGGTGGTTCGCCCCGCTCGCCGGGGCCTTGTGGTTCGGCCTGCTTTTCTTCGCCGGCATCACCTCGTCGCTGGCCATGGGCCAGCCCCTGATCTCCTTCATGGAGGACGAGTACGAGGTCCCCCGCAAGAAGGCGGCGGTTCTCTTCGGGAGCCTGACCCTGCTGCTCGGCTTTTTCTGTGTCTGGCTCTACCCGGGGGGCGCCTTCGACGAGTTCGACTTCTGGAGCGGCACCTTCGCCCTGGTGGTCTTCGCCCTCGGCGAGGCGATCGTCTTCGCCTGGGTCTTCGGCATCGACCGAGGCTGGGAGGAGATCAACCGCGGTGCCGACATGACGGTGCCGCGGGTCTTCCGCTTCGTCATCAAGTACGTCACACCCGTGTTCATCCTGGTGGTGTTCCTCGGCGCCCTGATCAAGCCGGCCGGCGGCGACTGGGGCGCCGCCCTCTCCGGACTCTTCTCGGGGGCAGGCTGGAGCTTCGCGCCGGACAGCGTCATCGGCAAGGTCCTCCACGCCGGCGTGGAGGAGTACCGCTGGTTCGACGACAATGGCCGCGGCACGCCGGAGCTGGTCAAGGACGTCACCCGCACCCTGCTCCTCGCCCTTTTTGCCGCCTGCACCTGGGTGATCTGGTACACCTGGCGCCGCAAGCAAAGGAGGTCCGCATGACCACCAGCGCATGGTGGATGCTCGGCATCACCTGGACGGTCATCACCGTCATCACCGCCCGGCTGTTCTGGAAGGTGCTCAGCTCCCAGGGGAAGAAGCCGTCCGACGACTGAACGCCCACCAGCACAGCACCCCCAGCCCGAGGCCGCCCACGGTCAGCCAGCCGCCGAGGGCGGCTCGGGCGGTTTCGCTCGGGCTGAAGAGGGCCGCGAGCATGGCCGTGGCTTTGAGGTCGTGGGGCAGCACGAACATCATCCCGATGCCCCCGACTAGGAAGCAGAAGGCCGCGGCCCTCAGGATGCCCGGCACCTGCTCGGGGCGGCCCTGGCGGCGGCCGAGCTTCGAGTGGCTGAAGCCGTAGGCCGAGTACGCTGCGAGACCGAGCACCAGCCAGCCGGCGAAGCGCCACCAGGACGACGGGGGCAGGTAGACCATCAGGCCCACGCATGAGACAGCGCCGAGCAGGGGCAGAAAAAACGGTCCCAGGGGCACCCGAAAGCCTCCCGAAATGCTCGCCGCCTGCTCGGGGCTGCGCCGGTCCTGGAGGCGCAGCAGGGGGATGCCCAGGCACACCAGCACGAAGGCGAAGAGGGTGCCGATGTTGGTCAGGTCGACCATCTCGTCGATGGTGGTGAAGGAGGCGATCAAGCCGACCACCAGGCCGGTGGCGATGGTGGTGACGTGCGGGGTCTTGAACTTCGGATGGACGGCGGCGAAAACGGGGGGGAGCAGCCCGTCGCGGGCCATCGAGAAAAAGATCCGTGGCTGGCCCATCTGGAACACCAGCAGCACCGCGGTCATCGCCACCACTGAGCCGAAGGCGACGAAGATCGACGCCCAGGTGGCCTGGGGCGCCACCAGACCGAGGGCGTAGGTCAGGGGCTCGGCCCTCTCGGCCGCGGTCATCGAGGTGAGGGTGGAGAAGGGCACCATGCCGAGGAAGACCGCGGCCACCACCACGTAGAGCAGGGTACAGATCGCCAGGGACGAGAAGATGCCGATCGGCAGGTCCCGTTTGGGGTTCTTGGTCTCCTCGGCCACCGTCGACACGGCGTCGAAGCCGATGTAGGCGAAGAAGACGATGGCGGCCCCGGTCAGCGTACCGGTGAAGCCGTTGGGCATGAAGGGGGTCCAGTTGGTGGACATCGCGCCGGCGGGCACGAAGGAGAGGCCGATGGCCACGAAGGCCAGCAGCACCACGATCTTGAGCAGCACCATGCCGGCGTTGAAGCGGGCCGACTCGCGGATGCCCCACACCAGCACGACGGTGATGATCATCACGATCAGAAAGGCCAGCAGGTTGCAGACGATCGGCACCCCGAAGAGCTTGGGGGCCGCCTCGTAGAGGCCTTCGATCTTGGCGCCGGTGCGGTAGTCGGTGGCGAGCCAGAGGGGCACGTCGATGCCCAGGTTGCCGAGCAGCGAGCGGGAGTAGCCCGACCACGAGATCGCCACCGCGACGTTGCCGATGGCGTACTCGATCATCAGGTCCCAGCCGATGATCCAGGCCACCAGCTCGCCCAGGGTGGCGTAGGAGTAGGTGTAGGCCGAGCCCGAGATCGGCACTCGCGAGGCGAACTCGGCGTAGCAGAGGGCGGTGAAGGCACAGACCAGAGCCGTGATCACGAACGACAGCATCAGGGAGGGCCCGGCTCCGGGCCGGGCGGCGTCGCCGGCGGCGGCCGAGCCGATGGTGGAGAAGATGCCGGCGCCGATGATGGCTCCCACGCCGAGCAGGGTGACTTGCAGCGGCCCCAGGGCGCGCCGCAGGCTGTGGGCAGAGTCTTCGCTGGCAGCGAGGATCTCCTTCAAGTCCTTGGTCTGGAACAGGGTTCGCAGCAAGTCCTGCCTCCTTTGGGCGCTCGTCGGGGTGTTGGCGCGAGATTCTACACGCCGCCTCGCTCGGCCTCGCACCTCTTTACCAGGGGCTGCTACACTACGCGGCCAGCTACAAGGCAGCACAGAGTTCAGGGGAGGCAGGATGAGCAGAGGGGGAGAGGACAAGGGGCCGGGCTTCGTCCGTGAGCTGGGTCTGGCCGACTCGACGATGATCGTCGCCGGCTCGATGATCGGCTCCGGGATCTTCATCGTCTCGGCGGACATCGCCCGCCAGGTCGGCTCGGCCGGAGGGCTGCTGCTGGTCTGGATCGTGACCGGGCTGCTGACCATTACGGCGGCCCTGTCCTATGGCGAGCTCGCTGGCATGATGCCCAAGGCCGGCGGCCAGTACGTCTACCTGCGCGAGGCCTACTCCCCGCTCTGGGGGTTCCTCTACGGCTGGGCCCTCTTCCTGGTCATCCAGACTGGCACCATCGCCGCCGTGGCCGTGGGCTTCGCCCGGTTCCTGGGGGTGCTGGTGCCCGGGGTCTCGCCCACCAGCTGGATCGTCGAGCCGATCGACGTCTCCGCGGGGTACGCCCTTTCGCTCTCGACCCAGCAGCTGGTCGGCATCCTGATGATCGCCTTCCTGTCCTGGCTCAACACCCGGGGCATCAAGCTCGGCAAGCTGATCCAGAACCTCTTCACCTCGACCAAGACCCTGTCGCTCGCCTTGCTGATCGTGGTCGGCCTGACCCTGGGCTGGAACCGCGAGGCGGTGTCGGCGAACTTCGGCTCCTTCTGGGGCGTCCAGAACGCGACCACCATCCAGCCGGACCTGCCCTTCGTGGACGCGGTCACCGCGGGGGCGGGGCTCTTCGCCTTGTTCGTCGCTTTCTGCGTGGCCCAGGTGGGCTCCCTGTTCTCCTCGGACGCCTGGAACAACATCACCTTCACGGCCGGCGAGGTGAAGAACCCCAAGCGGGACATCCCCCTCTCCCTGGTCTACGGCACGGTGCTGGTGATCTCCCTCTACGTGCTGGCCAACCTCGCCTATCTGGTGACCCTGCCCCTCTCCGAGATCCAGACCGCGCCGGACGACCGTGTGGCGACGGCGGCCCTGGCCAAGATCTTCGGCTCCGGCGGGGCGGTGATCATGGCCATCGCCATCGTGATCTCGACCTTCGGCTGCAACAACGGCCTGATCCTCGCCGGCGCGCGGGTGTACTACGCCATGGCCCGAGACGGGCTGTTCTTCCGCCGTACGGGTGAGCTCAACCGCAGCCACGTGCCGGGGGCCGCCCTGGTGCTGCAAGGGATCTGGGCCTGCCTGCTGGTGCTGCCCCGCACCCGCACGGTGGCTGCGGACGGCGCCGTCAGCTACGGCAACCTCTACAGCAACCTCCTGGACTACGTGGTCTTCGCTGTGCTGATCTTCTACGTGCTGACCATCGCCGGGCTCTTCGTGCTGCGCAAGAAGCAGCCCGACGCCGAGCGCCCCTACCGCGCCTTCGGCTATCCGTGGGTGCCGGGTCTCTACATGGTGGCCGCCTCGGTGATCTCGATCGTGCTCCTCCTCTACAAGACGCAGACCACCTGGCCCGGCCTGGTGATCGTCCTGACCGGGATCCCGGTCTACTTCCTGTGGCGCCGTTCGGCGGCGTCCGTCAGCTCCTGACCCTGGAGGACTCAACGGAATGTCCATCTTCGCCACCAAGTCGATCGAGAAGATCAAGGCCGAGGCGGCGGCCGGCGGTGAGCACGGCCTGAAGCGCGTGCTCACCGCTCTCGACCTCACCACACTGGGCATCGGCGCCATCATCGGCACGGGCATTTTCGTGCTGACCGGGCAGGCTGCGGCGCAGTATGCCGGGCCAGCCATCGTTCTCTCGATGGTCCTGGCCGGCCTGGTCAGCGCTCTAGCCGGTCTCTGCTACGCCGAATTCGCCTCGACGGTGCCGATCGCCGGCTCGGCCTACACCTACGGCTACGCCACCCTCGGTGAGTTCTTCGCCTGGATCATCGGCTGGGACCTGATGCTGGAGTACGCCCTGGGCGCGGCGACGGTGGCGGTGGGCTGGTCGGGCTACGTGGTGAGCTTCCTCCACGACCTGGGCATCCAGTTCCCGGCGGCCTTCTCGGCGGCGCCCGGGACGGCCGTGCTGCTGGCAGACGGCTCTTCGGTGACGGCGGTCTTCAACCTGCCGGCGGTGCTGATCTCGGTGCTGGTGACGATCCTGCTGGTGGTCGGCATCCAGGAGTCGGCGCGGGTCAACGCGGTGATCGTGATCGTGAAGGTGGCGGTGGTGCTGCTGGTCATCGCCGCCGGCGCCATGTTTCTCGACAGCGGCAACTGGCGGCCGTTCATCCCTGAGAACACCGGCAAGTTCGGCGAGTATGGCTGGAGCGGCATCCTGCGCGGCGCCGGGGTGATCTTCTTCGCCTACATCGGCTTCGACGCCGTCTCGACGGCCGCCCAGGAGGCCAAGAACCCGCAGAAGGACATGCCGATCGGCATCCTCGGCTCCCTGGTGATCTGCACCGTGCTCTACGTGCTGGTCTCCGGCGTGATGGTGGGTCTGGTGCCCTACACGGAGCTGGGTGTTCCCGCCCCCATGGCGGTGGCGATCGACGCCGCCAAGGCCAAGGCGACCGGTACTGCCTGGGCGGGCTTGATTGGCATCATGCCCTACCTGGTGAAGCTCGGTGCCATCGCCGGGCTGTCCTCGGTGATGGTCGTGATGATGCTCGGTCAGCCGCGCGTCTTCATGTCGATGGCCAACGACGGTCTGCTCCCGGCCGCGTTCAAGAAGATCCACCCGCGGTTCCGGACCCCCTACGTCACCACGATCCTCACCGGTGTCGTGGTCGCCATCGCCGCCGGCTTCTTCCCGATCGGGATCCTGGGCGAGCTGGTGTCGATCGGCACCCTGCTGGCCTTCGTGATCGTGTCCCTCGGGATCGTCGCCCTGCGCATTCAGAAGCCCAACCTCGAGCGGCCGTTCAGAGTACCCGCGGCGTTCGTGCTGGCGCCGCTCTCGGCGCTGGTGTCGCTGGTGGTCATGGCCGGCCTGCCCTGGACCACTTGGCAGCGGCTCCTGATCTGGATGGGGCTGGGCGTCATCGTGTACTTCGCCTACAGCCGTCGTCGGAGTCTGCTGTCGCAGCAGGCCGGCAAGTAACCTTGCCCGCAGGAGCCGGCCGGCCATAGGAATCCCGGCCGGCTCCTTCTTAAGGCTTTCCTTACAGACTGGCAGCGCTCTCGGGTAACATCCCTCGCGCTTCGGGGCCGATCGCACCGGGCCCTGCGCTCGAGCCTCCGGGAGGAGCCATGTCGAACTTCCAGATCGGGATCCACCTCTTCTTGCAGCTGGCGGTGATCATCGCCGTCTGCCGCGTCGTCGGCTGGCTGGGGCGGCGCTTCCTGGGCCAGACCCAGGTCTTCATGGAGATGGTGGCGGGCGTCCTCCTGGGGCCTTCTCTGCTCGGCCTGTTCTGGCCAGGAATTCAGGCGTGGTTGTTCCCCAAGCAGCTGGCCGTGGTCGCAGATGCGGGCACCGTGATGGTGGCCCATCCGAACATGACCGTGCTTTACGCCCTGGCTCAGATCGGCCTGGTGCTCTACATGTTCGTCATCGGCCTCGAGTTCGACGTCGGCCTGCTGCGCGGCCGGGCCAAGAGCGCCGGCCTGGTCTCGGGCGCGGGCATCGCGGTGCCCTTCGCCGTGGGCGGGGCCCTGCTGCCCATACTGATGGGCCGGGACGACCTCTTCGCGGGCGACGTCGGGGCCGGCATCGCCTTCCTCTTCGTCGGCGCCTCGATCTCGATCACCGCCTTCCCGATGCTGGCTCGGATGCTCTACGAGCGGGGGATCACCAGCACCCGCCTGGGAACCCTGACCCTGGCCGCGGGCTCGATCGACGACGCGGTGGCCTGGTGCCTGCTGGCCCTGGTGCTCGCGGTCTTCAAGAAGACCCCCGAAACGGCCTGGATGACGGTGGGCGGTGGCATCGCCTACGCCATCTTCATGCTCACCATCGGGCGCAAGGTCCTCGGGGTCCTGAAACGGCGGTTCGAGAGCAAAGGCGAGCTGTCCATGGACGTCTTCACCACGGTGGTGGTGGTGCTGATGATCTGCGCCTTCTTCACCGACCTGATCGGCATCTACGCCGTGTTCGGCGCCTTCATCTGCGGTGCCGCCATGCCCAAGGGCAAGTTCGGCGAGGCCTTGACCGAGAAGATCGAGCAGCTGACCACCTCGCTCTTCCTGCCAATGTTTTTCGTCTACTCGGGCCTCAACACCAAGCTCGGCTTGGTCAACACCGTCGATCTGTGGATCCTGGCCATCGTGGTGATCCTGATCTCGATCCTCGGCAAGGGCGTCGCCTGCATGCTGGCCGCCCGGATCAGCGGCGAAAGCTGGCACCACTCGGCGATCATCGGCACCCTGATGAACGCCCGCGGCCTGATGGAGCTGATCCTCTTGAACATCGGTCTCGAGCGTGGCGTGATCTCCCCGACCTTCTTCACCATCATGGTGCTGATGGCGGTGGTCACGACGGGCATGGCCTCGCCGATCTACCAGTTGCTCAGCAAGGGACTGAAGCTCGAGGGAGCGCGCATCCCGGGGACGCGGACGCTGGCGACGCCGGGCAACTCGGCAGCGGAATGAAGTGGGGGAGCGCCGAACCGGTTGAACCAGGCCGGCGGAGCGTGCGAGACTTGCCGCCGTTTTGAGCCTCCCCCTGCTCGCAACCCTCTTCCTCGGCCTGCTGGCCGCGGCCTACTTCTCGTACGGCCGCTGGGTGGCACGCCATCTGGCCATCGACGACGCGCAGCTGACCCCCGCCCACCGTCACGCCGACGGCGTCGACTTCGTCCCCACGCGTCCCTTCTATCTCTTCGGCCAGCACTTCTCGGCGATCGCCGCCGCGGGACCGATCGCCGGGCCGATCCTCGCCTGCCAGACCTTCGGCTGGTTGCCCTGCCTGCTGTGGATCTCGCTCGGGGTGGTCTTCATCGGCGCGGTCCACGACTTCTCGAGCCTCTTCGCCTCGGTCCGCCACGATGCCCGTTCGGTGGCCGAGATCGCTCGCGAGCACCTCGGACCCCGGGCCGGGGTGGCGATGATGCTGTTCATCTGGATCGCCTTGCTCTACGTCATCGTCGCCTTCGCCGACATCACGGCGGCGAGCTTCGTGGTCGGCACCGAGGAGCTCAAGGCCGCCGGGCCGACGGCCTTCCACCCGGGCGGAGCGGTGGCGGCGGCGAGTGTCCTTTACCTGGTGCTGGCGGTCGCCCTGGGCCTGGTACAGCGCTTCCTCAAGCCGCCCCTGTGGTTGGCGACCCTGATCTTCGTGCCGGCGATCCTGGGCGCCGCCTGGGCCGGTACCCACCTCTCCGAGGCCTTCCAGCTCGACCGCTCGACCTGGGGTCTGCTGATCCTCGCCTATTGTGCGGTGGGCTCGATGGCGCCGCTGTGGGCCCTGCTGCAACCCCGCGGCTATCTCGGCGGCTTCGTCCTCTACGCGGCCCTGGCGCTGGGTGTGATCGGCATCTTCTTCGGCGGCTACGAAATTCGCCAGCCAGCCTTCATCACCTGGGAGGCTCCCGGCATGACGGGTAGCCTCTTCCCCTTCCTCTTCGTCACCATCGCCTGCGGCGCCTGCTCGGGCTTCCACGGACTGGTCTGCTCCGGCACCACCTCGAGGCAGGTCGCTCGCGAGGGGCATCTCCAGCCCGTCGGCTATGGCGCCATGCTGGCGGAGGGTTTCGTGGCGGTGATCGCCCTGGTGACGGTGATGATCATGCTGCCCGAGGAGATCAAGGGTCTGGCTCCGGGGACGGTCTATGGCAGCGGCATCGGCAAGTTCCTCACCCTGCTGATCGGCCCGGAGAATCTGGGCTTTGCCGTGACCTTCGGGGCGATGGTCTTCTCGACTTTCGTCTTCGACACCCTCGACGTCTGCACCCGATTGGGACGCTACCTGCTCCAAGAGCTCTTCGGCTGGAAGGGCAAGGGCGGAGCCGTAGCGGCCACCCTGCTGACCGTGGGTCTCCCGGGGATCCTCCTCGCCTCTTCGGTGGGGGAGGGGATGTGGATCAAGTTCTGGACCCTCTTCGGTGCCTCGAACCAGCTGCTCGCCGCCCTCACCCTGCTGGCGGTGACGGTCTGGCTCTGGCGCAGCAAGCGCAACGCCCTGTTCACGTTGCTACCGATGCTCTTCGTCCTCGCCATCACCTTGTGGGCCCTGCTGCGGCTGGCCTGGGCGAACTGGACCCTGCCGGAGGGCGGGGTGATCGCCCTGGCCAACGCGCTGGCGGCGTCGGCCTTGGTGCTGCTCGCCCTCTTCTTGGCGGGGACGGCCCTGCTGCGCAGCCTGCGGCCCGAGCCCCAGCCCGCCGCGACGCCTCTCTGACGATGAGCCGTTCGACTTCCGGAGCCTCTCGCCGGCCCTTCTACTACGGCTGGGTACACGTCGGCGTGGCGGCCCTGGCGATGGTCGGCACCTTGCCCGGCCGGACTCAGGGCCTCGGTCTGATCACCGAGCCTCTGCTCGCCGACCTCCAGATCGATCGGCTGCTCTTCGCCCGGGTCAACTTCTGGGCCACCCTGATCGGCGCCCTCTTCGGTCTGGGGATCGGCCGGCTGATCGACCGTTTCGGCAGTCGGGTGGTCTTGACCGCCGTGGCCGTGGCCTTGGGCGCGGTCGTCCTCACGATGAGCAGCGCGACCGGGGTGGGCCCGCTCGCCCTCGGGATCACGCTCACCCGCGGGCTGGGGCAGAGCGCCCTTTCGGTGGTCAGCATCACCGTCGTCGGCCAATGGTTCGTCCGCCGGCTCAGCCTGGCCATGGCGGTCTACTCGATCGCGTTGAGCATGGGCTTCATGGTGGCTTTCCCCGTCGTCGGGTCGGCCGTGCTCCAGAGCGGCTGGCGCTCCGCGTGGATGGCCATCGGGCTGGCCCTGCTCCTGGGGCTGGCGCCGCTCGGCTGGCTGCTGGTGAGGAGCACGCCGGAGTCCTGCGGACTCTCCCCCGACGGTGACGAGCCGCGCCTCGAGGGCGGCCCAGACGAGGTGACCGGCCACACCCTGATGCAGGCTCTCTCGACGCCGGCCTTCTGGGTCTTCGGTCTGGCCAGCGCGGTCTACGGCCTGACCGCCTCCGGGATCGCCCTCTTCAACGAGTCCATCCTGGCCGAGCGGGGCTTCGATGCCGCCACCTACCATCGCAGCCTCGTGATCGTCGCGCTGACCTCGCTGGTCGGGAACTTCCTCGGCGGCTGGCTGACCTCCAAGGGGTCGATCAAGGGCTTGATGGCGCTGGCGATGGGGTTGCTCGCCCTGGCGTTGGCCGCGCTGCCTCACGTCGCCACCCAGGCTCACGTCGCCGGCTATGCCGTCGTCATGGGGCTGGCGGGCGGTTTCGTCATCGTCCTGTTCTTCACCTTCTGGAGCCGGGCGTTCGGCCGTGCCCACCTGGGCAAGATCCAGGGGGTGGCGCAGGTGCTCACGGTGCTCGCTTCGGCCGTGGGGCCGGTGCTCCTCGCCGGCGTCTTCACCCGCACGGGCTCCTACTCGGCCTGTTCTATCTGCTGGCGGCTCTGGTGGCGGCGCTGGGGTTCGCCGCCCTGGTGGTGAGCGTGCCGGGGCGAGCTGCCTCGGACGCTCCGGCCTAACCTTCCAGCAAGCCCGGCTCCGGCGGCGTGGCGAAGTCGTCGCGGTAGATGCGGATCATCTCGGTCAGGCAGGCGACGATCAGCGGGCCGTAGAGCAGGCCCATGGTCCCGAGGGTGCGCAGGCCCCCGAACAGCCCGACGAAGACCAGCACCGGGTGGACCTCGGCCCGCTCGTGGATCAGCAGCGGCTTGATCAGGTTGTCGATCGTGCCCACCACCGCGCCCACGGCGACCATCGCCAGCCCGGCGCCGTTGTGACCGGCGAGGAAGAGAGAGAGGGCCGCCGGCACCCAGATCAGGGCCGTGCCCACGACCGGGATCAGGCCCGCGCCGGCGATCAGGGCCCCGAGCACCAGGACGTTGGGGAAGCCGACGATCCAGAACCCCAGGGCCCCGATGGTCCCTTGGACCAGGGCGGTGGCGAGGGAGCCGAGGAAGACGCCGTTGATGGTGTTCTCGAGCCGGGAGAGGATGCGCCGGGTGTGACGGTCCCCGAGCGGCGAAAGCTGGACGAAGAGATCGATCAGCTCGCGGCTCTTGAGCAGCAGCATGTAGAGCACGACGAAGAAGATCAGGGCACCGAGCAGCAGCCGTCCGGTGACCCCGACGACGTCCGGCAGATGCTCGTAGGCCGTGGTCAGCAACCGGCGCATCGTGCCCCGCAGCAGCTCCTCGACGTTCACCGCGTCGCCGACCGCGGAGCTGGCGAGCCGAGAGGTCCAGTCGATCACCTGCTGGATCGACTCCACGAGCCGGTTGCGCGCGTCGTCCTGCCCCAGGTACTCGGCGATCAGGTCGCGAGCCTGGATCACGAAAAGCAGCGCCAGGCCGGCGAGAGGGACGCCCACCAGGACGGTCAGAGTGCTCAGGCTCAAGGTGGCAGCGAGCCGCGGCCAGCGCAGGAACCGCCGGCGGATCCGCTCGTGGAGGGGCTGGGCGATCACCGCCGTCAGCACCGCCAGCACCACCGGCGCGAGCAGGGGACGGAGCACCCACCACAGGAAGGCCGCGACGATGATCCCGGCGAAAGCCAGGAAGGCGCGGCGCTCGAAGCGGACGGGGTTCGAGGAGGAGAGTTTCAAGGGTCTGGGTGGGGTCGAGATGGGCGGTCGGTGGTACACAGCTTGCCACAGGCGCCGGCCGGGCGGGAGGGGGCGGGTACAATCGCAGCTCGATGGTAGGGCGACGAGCGAGGGACCCGGAGGTCATCATCGGCCTCAATGCCGTGATCCTGGCGGTCACCGAGGAGGTGCCGCGCGTGCTCACGGTCGAGCCGGTGCTCGATGCCCCGGGGGTCTGGGAGGACGAGCCGGGCGGCCCACCCCCGGCCCTGCCCTTCGGCCCCCTCGACCCCGAAGGAGACGCGACCCTCCAGCTCGGCCTGCGCCGTTGGGTCCGGGAGCAGACCGGGCGGGAGCTGGGCTACGTCGAGCAGCTCTACACCTTCGGCACCCGCAACCGTGAGCCGGCGGAGAGGCTCGGCGAGGCGCGGGTGGTCTCCGTGGCCTATCTCGCCCTGGTGCGGGAGGAGAGCCCGTCCGGGGCCAGCGGTGCCCGTTGGCTGGACTGGTACCGTTTCCTGCCCTGGGAAGACTGGCGCGAGGGCCGACCGGCCCTGCTCGACCAGGCGATCGCCCCGGTTCTCGACCGCTGGGCGGCCGCGGCCCCCGACGTCTCGACCCGTGCCGCCCGCGAAGAGCGAGTCGACCTCACCTTCGGCCGTCGTGGCGGCCTGTGGGACGGCGAGCGGGTGCTCGAACGCTATGAGCTGGTCTACGAAGCCGGACTGGCCGTCGAAGCGCAATGGGATCACCGTCTTCGCCGCTTGCGCGGCGAGTCCGCGAACGGCGCACCGTGCCTGGCTCTGCCCCGGGCGGCCCTGCCCGGCCAGCCGATGGCCTTCGACCACCGGCGCATTCTCGCCACCGCCCTCGGCCGGCTGCGCGGCAAGATCCGCTACCGGCCGGTGATCTTCGAGCTGCTGCCGGAGACCTTCACCCTCTTCCAGCTCCAACGCGCGGTAGAGGCGCTGGCCGGCGTGCGGCTGCACAAGGGCAACTTCCGCCGGTTGGTCGAGAACGGTGGCCTGGTGGAGGGAACGGGGCGGCTGGAGGTGCGTACCGGCGGCCGTCCGGCGGAGCTCTTCCGCTTCCGCCGCGAGGTACTCCGGGAGCGCCAGGCCCCCGGAGTCGGCCTGCCCGGGTTGCGGCCCGTGACCGTCGGTTGACATCGGGATAACCTCAGATCTAGCATAACGACCCACCGGCGCCGCCGGCTTTTCTTGTCGACCATTTATGCTCACTTTGAGCATAAGGAGCTCGGAATGAACTCCACCCCCGGTGCCTCGAGATCGCTGGCCCACACCCCCACCGTGGCGGCCCACACCGCGGCTCTCTACGAACGGGTGCAGCGCGTGATCCCCGATATCGAATGGCCCCTCCACGCTCCCTACGTCGCCCGGATCCAAGAGCTGAAAATAGAGAAGAACGCCATCGTCCTGGCTCACAACTACATGACGCCGGAGATCTTCCACGGTGTGGCCGACCTGACCGGTGACTCCCTGGCGCTGGCACAGAGGGCCGTAGCTACCGACGCCGACGTCATCGTTCTCGCCGGCGTCCACTTCATGGCCGAGACGGCCAAGATCCTCAATCCGGACAAGACCGTGCTCATCCCCGACCTCGAGGCCGGTTGCTCACTGGCCGCCTCGATCACCGGGGCCGACGTCCGTCTGCTCAAGCAGCGTTATCCCGGAGTGCCGGTGGTGACCTACGTCAACACCTCCGCCGAGGTGAAGGCCGAGTCGGACATCTGCTGCACCTCGGCCAACGCCGTCGAGGTGGTGGAGTCGCTGGGGGCTGACCGGGTGATCTTCCTCCCCGATGAGTACCTGGGTAAGTGGGTGGCGAGCCGTACGGCTGTCGAGTGCATCCTCTGGAAGGGTCATTGCGAGGTCCACGAGCGCTTCACGGCAGCGGAGATCCGTGCGTTCCGCCGAGGTCACGACAACTTGATCGTCCTCGCTCATCCGGAGTGTCCGCCCGAAGTCCTCGCCGAGGCCGACTACGTGGGCTCGACCGCCGGCATGATCCGCTACGTCGGTGAGCGGCGCCCCGCCCGGGTCGTGATGGTCACCGAATGCTCGATGAGCGACAACGTGGCCGTCGAGTACCCGGACGTCGAGTTCGTCCGCCCCTGCAACCTCTGCCCGCACATGAAGCGCATCACCCTGCCGAAGATCCAGCGCTCCCTCGAGCGGATGGAGCACCGTGTCGAGGTGCCGGAGGAGATGGCGGCCCGTGCGCGACGGGCGGTCGAGAGGATGCTGGAAGTCGGCAGGGGGCAGGGTCGATGAGCCGGCCGGCGGTGGGCTCGGTCTTCTCGCACGACGTCGTGGTGGTCGGGGCCGGGATCGCCGGCCTCGCCGCGGCGCTCGGCGCGGCCCCGCGCCCGGTGGCCCTGTTGACCAAGACCCGGCTGGGAGAGGGGGGCTCGAGCCCCTGGGCCCAGGGGGGTATGGCGGTGGCGGTGGGGGCGGACGACTCTCCCACGCTGCACGCGGCCGACACCCTGGCCGTTTCGGGGGGGATCGGCGACCCGGCGGTGGTCGAGGTGTTGGCCAGGGAGGGGCCCGGGGTGGTCGGCCGCCTGCTCGGCCTCGGCGTCGACTTCGATCGCGACGCCGAAGGCCGACTGGCGCTCGGACGCGAGGCGGCCCACAGCCGGCGGCGCATCCTCCACGCCCAGGGCGACACCACCGGCGCGGAGCTGGTCCGCGCCCTTTCGGCTGCCGTGCGCCGGGCCGGCCACGTACGCGTCTTCGAGCAGCTCTTCGCCGAGGACCTGGTGGTCCAAGGGGGGCGGGTGGTGGGCCTGGTGGCCCGCCGCACCGACGGCAGCCGTGAGCTCCACCTGGCCCGCGCCGTGGTGCTCGCCACCGGCGGCATCGGTCAGGTCTACGCCCGCACCACCAACCCTCCGGAGGTCACCGGCGACGGCCTCGCCATGGCGGCCCGGGCCGGCGCCCGGCTCGCCGATCTCGAGATGGTGCAGTTCCACCCCACGGCCCTGGCTGGCGGGGCGGACCCGATGCCGCTCCTGACCGAGGCACTACGCGGCGAGGGAGCCATCCTCGTCGACGGCGCCGGGCGTCGCTTCATGCTCGAGGAGCACCCCCTGGCCGAGCTGGCGCCCCGAGACGTGGTGGCCCGGGCGATCCATCGCCGGCTCGAGGCGGGGGAGAGCGTCTTCCTCGACGCCCGCGAGGCGGTCGGCGAGGCCTTCCCCCGGCGCTTCCCCAGCGTCTTCTCTCTCTGCCAGGGCCACGGCCTCGACCCCCGCCGGCAGCCGCTGCCGGTGGCGCCGGCCGCCCACTACCACATGGGCGGGATCGCCAGCGATCTCGATGGCCGGACCTCGCTGCCGGGCCTGTGGGTCTGCGGCGAGGTGTCGTCCACCGGCGCGCACGGTGCCAATCGCCTGGCCAGCAACTCGTTGCTCGAAGGCGCGGTCTTTGGGGGCCGGGTGGCGGCGGATCTCAAGCACAACCTCGCGCCCTTACAGCCGGCTCCGCGCCTCCATGAGCTGCCGCCGCCGAGGGCCGGAGCGCCCGAGGTGGAAGGCGCCGTCGAGGCAGAGATCCGTCAGCTGATGACGCGGCAGGTGGGGGTGGTCCGTGACCAGGCGGGAATGCAACAAGCCCTCGAGCGCTTCGCGGCGCTCGAAGGGGCCTATCCCGATCTCGGCGGCGAAGCGCGCAACCTCCTGCTCGTGGCGCGTCTGGTGACCACCGCGGCCCTGGCCCGCCGGGAGAGCCGTGGTGGCCACTTCCGGTCGGACTTCCCCGCGACCGCCCCCTCGCAGGCCTATCGCAGCTTCTGGGTGCTCGGTGCGGATGGCCTGCTTCGGGCCGCCAAGGTGGAGAGGGCCGAGCCTGCGGCTGCCGCCGGAGCCCGGGCTTGAGCGCGAC
>JBIOYC010000249.1:0-7602 GCA_044869955.1 Thermoanaerobaculia bacterium
CTGCGGCGTAACCCAGCGCCCGGTGGCGCCGCGGTGAGCTGGGTTACGGCCCTGGCGGGCCTAACCCAGCCTACTCCACGTACCCCAGCGCCTTCAGGGCCTTCTCGACCTCCTGGCTGCGCTGCACGGTGAGGCCCTTGGGGGGGTAGATCCAGAGGCGACCGTTCATCCACGCCTCGAGCACCGGCCGCAGGCGGTCGGCCTCACCCCTGTGGACGGCGATGAGGTCCTCGGTCTCGAGCGGGTCCTGGCTCAGGCGGTAGAGCTCCCAGCGGATCGGCCGTTCGCCCTTGCGGGTGGGCAGGGGAGGGTGGAAGACGAGCTTCCAGCCCTGCTCCTGGACGCTGCGGAAATGGGTCAGGGGGTTGCCGCCGCCGGCGGCCGAGAAGGCGTAGCGGAAGGCCTCGCCGGCGCGGGCGAGGGCGCGCTGGTCGCCGCGCAGGAAGGGCAGCCAGCTCTTGCCCTCGAGGCCGGCCACCTCGACTCCGGGCGCCACCAGGTCGCGCAGGGTGGGGTAGAGACCCACCAGCTCCACCGGCTCGGGGACCCGCCGCCCGGCCCCCGGGCGATACGGCTCGTAGACCAGGAGGGGCACGTGGGAGGTGGTGTTGTAGGGCAGCCGGCCGTGCTCCAGGTAGTACTCGTGCTCGCCCAGGCTCTCGCCGTGGTCGGCGGTTACGATCACCACGCTGTCGGCCAGCAGGCCGAGCCTGTCGAGCTGAGCCATCAGCTGCTCGATCGCCCGATCCACCACCAGCACGTTGGCGTCGTACTGCGCGACGTAGAACTTGAGGTCCTGCCGGCCGTCGATCTCGGTAGCCCCGGGTTGCTCGAGCAGCACTCGCTGGTCGCCCACGAAGAGGCGGTCGTCGAGGAAGGGGTTCGCCACGTCCGGGGGGAGGAAGTAGGGGGTGTGGGGATCGGAGTAGTGGATCCAAGCGAAGAGGCGGTCGGCGCCCTCGTGCTTCTCGAGCAGGGGAAAGGCCAGCTCGTTGACCCGACGGGCGTTCATCGATGCCCGGTAGGAGCGCTGGTCTCCCTCCTGGAACGAGAAGAAGGTGGCCGTCTCCAGGTACTCGTCGAAGCCGCGGTTCCAGCCCAGGTCGTCGGTGAGCACCCCGTTCGAGTTGACGCCCAGGGTGGTGAAGCCCCGGCTCTCGAAGAGCTCCGGCAGGGTGAGGAAGCCCTCGGGGATGCGGATCGCCGATTTGTGAGTGAGCCCGGTGGTGTGCGGGTACTGGCCGGTGAACATCGAGGCGAAGGAGACGCCGGTCTTCGGCCACTGGACGATCGCCCGTTCGAAGAGGACGCTCTGCTTCGCCAGGCGGTCGAGGTAGGGCGAGGTGTCCCGGCCATAGCCGTAGGTGCCGAGGTGGTCGGCCCGCAGGGTGTCCACGGTGACCAGGAAGACGTGGCGGGGGCGCAGGGGCTCCCGCTGGCGGCCGCAACCGGTGGAGGCGGCGAGGATGGCGAGGGAGCAGACGACGGAGAGAAGCCGCGCGAGCATGCCGGCGCAACTTAGCACAGGGCCCGAGCCCGTCGGGTATGCTCCGCGCCGTGAAACACGGCGCCGTCTGGGCCTTCCTCGGCCTCTCCCTCTTCCTCGTCCTCTTCCCCTTGACCCTCGGCAAGCCCGGTCTGCCCGCCGGCTTGAAGTCGGACGAGCCGGCCTACTACCTGATGGCACTTTCTATGGCCTTCGACAGGGACCTGCGCGCCGAGGCCAGGGACGCCGACCGCCTCTTCCAGGAGTTCCCGTTCCGCCGGGTCGACAACTTGATCCTGATGACCGACGACGCCTGGCAGACGGCCTACTTCGGCAAGCCCTACCTCTATTCCCTGTTCGCCGCGCCCTTCGCTCGCACCTTCGGCGCCAACGGCCTGATCGCCTTCAACATGCTGATGCTCCTGGCCATGGTCGGCATGGGGGCCCTCTACCTCTCCCGCTTCAACCCTCCCTGGCTGGCCCTGCTGTTCTCTTCCGGCTTCTTCTTGCTCTCGCACGGCTTCTCGTACGTCTTCTGGCTCCACCCCGAGGTGTTCAACATGTTCGGCGTGGCGGCCTGCCTCTTCCTGGCCTTCCACCGCTTCCGGGCCGGCGAGGGTGGCGAGGACCCGCCGCTTCCACTCTGGCAGGCCGCCCTCTCCGGGGCCGCCCTGGCGCTCGCGGTGTACAACAAGCCGGTCTACGCGGCCCTGGCCCTCCCCGTGGTCGGGGTCTGCCTGCTGCGCCGGCGCTGGAAGCCCCTCTTCGCCTTCGCCGGCGGCGCGGTCCTCACCCTGGCGGCCGTCGCCGGTCTGGCGGTGGCCCTGACCGGTCACCCGACCAGCTACCTCGGCGTGCGCCGCCAGGGAGTGATCGTCTGCGAGCCGGGGCGGGTGCCGATCGCCCCCGAGGGCGCCGCCGCGGCTCCTGGCCAGATGGTCCCCAGGCCCCTGACCGGCACCGGCGGGGCCTGGACCTGGGTGCTGAGCATCCCCGTGGTGGACTGGGCCGAGCTGGGCACCAACCTCGGCTACTTCTTCTTCGGCCGGCACGCCGGGCTCTTCCTCTACGCCCCCTTCGTGCCCATCGCCCTGCTGCTGTTCCTGCTGCGCAACCGGCGCAGCCGAGAAGGCTGGCTCACCCTCGTCGCGCTGGCCGCCGTGGCCCTCTTCTTTCTGGTCTACATCACCGAGAACTGGCAGGGAGGCGGCGGCTTCGTCGGCAACCGCTACTTCGTCTGCGTGCTGCCCGCCTTCCTCTTCCTGGTGCGGCGAGTCACGCCGGTCCCGACCCTGGCGGGCTTCGCCCTGGCCGGGCTCTTCGTGGGCCCCCTCGTCTTCACCCCGTTCGGTGCCGGGGGGCCGGAGCCGACGCTGCAATCCCACGTCCGCAACGCCCCCTTCCGCCACTTCCCCCTGGAGCTGACCCTGCGCGAGGTGCCGGGCTACGACAAGGTGGAGATCGGCGACGCCTCGGTGCGCGGCCGGCGGGACGTCTTTTTGCCCCAGGGCGAGGCGATGTGGCTGCGCGGGGCCTCGCGCTCGGAGCTGTGGCTGATCAGTGTGCGACCCCTGGGCCGTCTGCTCTTCGAGCTCGAGAGCCCGGCGCCGGACAACCGTGTCAGGGTCTCGATGGGCGACGAGAAGAAGGAGCTCCAGCTCGGCGCCGGAGTGCCGGCGCGGCTGGAGCTGGCTCCGAAGGCGCCGGATTGGGAGCGAAGAGTCCAGGGAGGCACCCTCCACTACTACCGCCTGGAGGTCGTCCCGGCGACCGGCCGCCATCGGCCCTGGAGCCGCTGGCTGCCTCCGAACCCCTGCCCGGGCTTCGCCCAGGACGAGAAGCTGGCCGAGAGCTTCTTCCTCGGCGCTCGCCTGAGCTTGCTGGGCGAGCCTGCCGCCGTGGCCGCGGACGTGTACTCCGTGGCCTGGAAGAGCGTGGGCGTGCCGTCGCGGCTGGCGCCGGGCGAGCGAGTCAAGGTGCCGGTGCGAGTGGCCAACACCAGCACGGCGACCTGGAGCGCCGCCGGCTCGGCGCGGGTGAAGCTCTCCTTCCATTGGCTCGGCGAGGACGGCCTTCGCCTGCCGGGCGACGGCCTGCGAACCGAGCTGCCGCTGCCCCTGGCGCCCGGAGCGGAGGCCGCCGTGGACCTCGACCTCGAGGCCCCGGCGGCCCCGGGGCGCTACACCCTGGAGCTCGAGCCGGTGCTGGAGCACGTCTCCTGGTTCTCGGCGAAACGGCCCACGACGGTCCACCGGGTGCCAGTCGAGGTCGGCGGCGAGGCACCGGCGGGGGCGAGCGGTGTTGTCTGAGGGCCGGCCTCGGAAGCTCCTGGTGGTCTCCCACTCCCTCTCCGGCGGGGGAGCCGAGCGCTTCGCCAGCTCCCTGGTGCGCCACCTGGACCGCCGGCTCTTCGCCCCCTCGGTGCTCGCAGCCACGGCAGACCGCAGCTACGAGGTGCCGGCGGACGTGCCGGTCTCTCAGCTCGGCTACCGCGGTGCCCTCGACCTGCCCCGAACCGTCCTCGCCGCGAGGCGCCACGTCGCCGAGGTCGCTCCGGACCTGGTGCTCTCCAACGTGCTCTCGACCAATTGCCTGGCCGGGGGGGCCTTGTGGGGCCGGCCGGAGCCGCCGGCCTGGGTGGCGCGGGTGGGCAACGCGCCGGAGATCGCCGAGCCCTGGTGGCAGCGGCTCTGGGCGGAGCGGGTCTACCCGCGCGCCCGCTTCGTGGTCTCCAACTCGGCGCGGATGGCCGACGCCGTGGCACGGGAGTACCCGGATCTCGCTTCCCGGCTGCGGGTGCTGCCGAATCCCACCGATTTCGCCGCTCTCGACGCTCTCGCCGCGGCGCCACCGCCGCGACCACGGGGCGAGGAGGAGGCCCGCCTGATCTGGGTGGGGCGCCTGACGCCCCAGAAGTGCCCCCTGCTCGCCCTCGAAGCCCTGGCTCGCTTGCGCCAGGAAGTCGACGCCCGGCTCTGGCTCTGCGGCAGGGGGCCGCTGGCGGGGGAGGTGGCGCGACGGATCGAGAAGCTCGAGCTGGGCGACGCCGTGGACTGCCTGGGCTTCGTCGACAACCCCTTCCCCCTGCTCGCCCAGGCGGATCTCTTCCTGCTGACCAGCGACTTCGAGGGGCTGCCGAACGCTCTGATCGAAGCCCAGGGCCTGGGCCTGCCAGCCCTGGCCACGGCCTGCCCCTACGGCCCGGACGAGATCGTCGAGGACGGGACCACCGGCCGGCTGGTGCCGCCCGGGGACGCCGGAGCCCTGGCCTGGGAGGCCCGCCAGCTGCTCGCCGACCGTGGGCGCTTGCGTGAGATGGCGGAGGCGGCCCGGGGGCGGGCGCGGCGTCTCTTCGACCTGCCGGCCGTGCTGCCCCGCTGGCAGGGCCTGCTGCTCGAAGCTGTGGGAGAATCGGCCTGAAATGTGCGGCATCGCCGGCTGGATCGTCCGCCCCGGAGAGAGGCCCGACGAGGCGGTGCTCTCGGCCATGACCGAGAGCCTCCACCATCGCGGGCCCGACGCCGGCGGCGTCCTGATCGAGGGCAACCTCGGGCTGGGGCATCGCCGGCTGGCGATCATCGACCTCTCCCGCTCCGCGGATCAGCCCCTGGGCAACGAGGACGGCTCGGTCCAGGTGATCTTGAACGGCGAGATTTACAACTTCCAGGCCCTGCGCGCCGAGCTCGAGGCCCGGGGCCATCGCTTCCGCACCCAATCCGACACCGAAGCCATCGCCCACGGTTGGGAGGAGTGGGGGCCGGCGATGGTCGGGAGGCTGCGCGGGATGTTCGCCTTCGTGGTCGCCGACCTCGCCCGCCGCCGGGTGTTCCTGGCCCGCGATCGTATGGGCAAGAAGCCCTTCTACTATCGGGCCACGGCGGAGGGCTTCGCCTTCGCCTCCGAGATCAAGGCCCTGCGGCGGCTACCCGGGGTCTCCTCGGAGATCGACCTCGCCGCGATGGGGGAGTTCTTCGCCTACGGCAACGTAGCCGGGGAGCGCTCGATCTGGCGGGAGATCCGCCGCCTGCCCCCCGGCTGCTCCCTCTCGCTCGACCTCGACGGCTCGCCCTTGGGCTTCGAGATCGGGCGCTACTGGCACTTCGAGCCCCACCCCGATCCCCGCTTCGATGCCGGAGCCTTCCTCGAAGAGCTGGACGCCGAGCTTTCCGAGGCCGTACGACTGCGCATGATCGCCGACGTTCCGTTGGGGGCTTTCCTCTCGGGCGGCATCGACTCGAGCCTGGTGGTGGCCTACATGGCGCGCCACGCCACGGCGCCGGTTTCTACTTTCGCGATCGGCTTCACCGATCCGGACTGGGACGAGACCCCCTACGCTCGGGCCGTGGCCGAGCATCTGGGCACGGCTCACCACGAGGAGATCGTCGAGGCCGACGCCGTGGCCCTCCTGCCCGAGCTGGCGGCGGTCTACGACGAGCCCTTCGGCGATCCGTCGGCCATCCCCACCTTCCTACTCTCGAAGATGACCCGGCAGCACGTGACCGTGGCCCTCTCCGGCGATGGCGGCGACGAGCTCTTCTTCGGCTACGACCGCTATCGGGCGAGCCGCAGACTGGCCCGACTCTCCCGGCTGGCGACCCCCGCCGGACGCGTGGTGGCGCGAGGAGCCGCCCATCTCTTTCCCCCCGGCGCCTACTTGCGGCGGGCCCTGGACCGGGGCTCGAGGAGCGGCTCCGAGCTCTATCTCCACGCCCTGGGTTTCTCCCAGGACCATTTGGACCTGCTGCAGCCCGCGGTGCGAGAGGCGCTCGGGTCGGCCCGCGAGCAGAAGGTAGCGCAGGACTTCCAGGGGCGGCCCGGCCTGGACTTCCTCGATCGCTGCCGGGCGGTCGACCTCGACAACTACCTGCCGGACCAGGTGTTGGTGAAGGTGGACCGGGCCGCCATGCACCACGCCCTGGAGGTGCGCTGCCCCCTCCTCGACCACGAAGTGGCCGAGCTGGCGGCGAAGGTCCCCAGCCACCTCGAGATCGGCCGGCATGAGCAGAAGATCATGCTACGTGCGCTGGCCTACCGGCACGTCCCACGACCCTTGCTGGACCGACCGAAGCGCGGCTTCGGCGTGCCTCTCGGTCGCTGGCTCCGCAACGACCTGGCCCCCGAGGTGGAGCGGTTGATCGCCGACTCCCTGCACCCGATCTGGGGGGTGGCGCATCGTCTCGAGGCCCGTCGCCGTTTCGACATCCATCGAGCCGGCCGGGGCGACGACTCCTATCCGCTGTGGCGGACGCTGGTGTGTGCCCGCTGGCTCGAGGCCGTTGGGCTCGACACGACGGGGCTCGGCGCGACGGAGGTTCCCTCCGTGACCGTCGGAGCGCTGGGGGCGAGCAGCCCGAGGACCTTGCGATGAGCAACGTGGCGCGCGTGCCCGGTGTGGCCGCGATCGTCCTCAACTACAACGGCAAGGACCTGACCCTGGCGGCCTTGCCGAGCCTGCTCGGACAGGACTATCCGGTCTGCGACGTGGTGGTGGTGGACAACGGCTCGACCGACGGCTCGGTGGCGGCCCTCTCCGCCGCCTTCCCGGAAGTGGCCGTGCTGTGCACCGAGGTCAACCTCGGCCCTTCCGGCGGCGCGACCCTGGGCATGCGCTGGGCCATGGAGCGAGGCTACGACTACCTGTTGATCTTGAACAACGACATCGAGGTGGCGCCCGATATGGTCGCCGAGCTGGTGAAGGTGGCCGAGAGCGACCCCTCGATCGGCATCGTGGGTCCCAAGTGCTACTACTTCGCCCAGCGCGACCGGCTGTGGTCGGTGGGCGGGCGGATGACCTTTCGGGAAGCGGTGACCAAAGACCGGGCCCGCGGCGAGCGCGACCGCGGCCAGTGGGACCGGGACGAGGAGGTCGACTTCATCAACGGCTGCGCCATGCTGGTGCGCCGCGAGGTGGTGCAGGCGATCGGCTACTGGGACCCGGTGTACGAGCTCTGCTTCGAGGACGCGGATTTCTGCTGGCGCGCCCAAGAGCGAGGCTACCGGTGCTACTTCGCCCACCATGCGAAGCTCTGGCACAGGGTCTCGGTGACCACGGGCGGCTACAAGCCGGGCAAGAACTTCCACAGCGCCCGCTCGACCGCGATCTTCATCCGGCGCTA
>JBIOYC010000250.1:0-17848 GCA_044869955.1 Thermoanaerobaculia bacterium
CGCCTCTCTCCTTTTTCGACAGGGTAGACTGCGCCCTGGAATGATCCGGGCCGGCAGCCTCCTCGAGACTCCGCTGTCCCAGCTCCTGGCGACGATCCGCGAGGAGGGGGCCCAGGGTGTGCTGCGCATCGCTCACGGCGTACGCCGGGCGCGGATGGAGCTCGAGGACGGCGTGCCGGTGAGCGCACGCGCCCCCGGTGTGCCGAGGCTGGGCGACGTGCTGGTCTCCCGGGGGCTCGCGGATCCCATCACCGTGCAGGAGGCCGCCCGCATCCAGGCCGAGGAACGGGGCGGGCGGCGGCTGGGCGAGATCCTGCTCGGCATCGGTGTTCTCGAAGACCAGGAGCTGGCGGCCGCGGTGCGCTGGCAGCTCGATCAGACGATGACCGAGCTGGCGACCTGGAAGACTGGTCGCTTCGAGTTCGAGCCCGCGACGCCCGGCCCCTTGCCCCCCGAGACCAAGATGGCGCAGCTTGCGGGGCCGGTGGACCGGGCTGAGTCCACCCGACCGGCGGTCGGGGAGCTCGCAGGCTCCGAGATGGACGAGCCGCCCACGCCGCTCCCACCCACCCAGTCGACCGCCCAGGCGGCCGCCCGCACACAGGCAGCGGTACCCTGGCCGGCGGCCGACGTCGACGTCAGCTCGGACGACAACGGCTGGCTGTTCAAGGTCCGGGGGGCCATCCCCCCGGTTCCGGAGGGCCCCGGCCCTCCTCGACGCCCCCGGATCCTGATCTGCGATCACACCCTGCTCGGCGGGCTCTCCTCCCGGTCTGGTCCGGCGCCGGACGGCATCGTCGCGGTGGTCGACGCCTACGACCAGATCCCTGGCGCCTACCGTCGGGGCGCTACCGCCGCCGTTCCGCGCGAGCTCGCCGCGGCCCTCGGCGCCACCCGTCAGCTGGCCGAGGCGCTCCATGGGTTCGCACGTCCGGCCTCGCCAAGTCGCGTCCGAGCCGCCGAGCGTTCCGGGCCGGGCTCCGCCTCGCTCATGCTGGGCCTTCTCGAGACGGTTTCCCACCAGGCCGAGCGGGCGGTGCTCTTCCTCGCTCGCGGCCCGTCGCTGGTCGCCGTGGGCGCCTTCGGCATGCACGGCGAAGGGCAGCGGCTGGCGGAGCGCGTCCGGCTCATGCGCTTGGCGATCGCCGACGCCGGGCTGCTCGGCACGGTGTGCGAGGACGGCGTGCCGCGCTGCCTCGACCTCCGGAGTGACCCCCTGCCCCGGCCGTTCGTAGAAGGCATTGGTGAGCCCTTTTCGCACCGAGCTGCCGTCCTGCCGATCACCGGAGAGCTGGGGCCCATCGGCATCGTCTACCTCGACCACGGCAGCGAGGACCGGCAGTTCGGCGATCTGGGTGAGCTGGCCGAGATCGTGTCGACGTTCGCCCACAGCCTGGAGACGGAGTTCCTGATTGGTGAGATCGCGAAGGTCCTGGGCTAGCGCCCTGCTGCTGCTCCTGTCCCTCCTCGCTACCCCGGTGGCGCCGGCGGCCAGCGGCCCGGCGCCCGGCGCGGAGGAGTTCCACTACCGCTGGAAGCTCTCGCGTTTTCTCGGCATCATCGCCAGCCTCTTCCTTCCCGGGGAGGGCGACGGTGTGCTCAGCTTCCGACCCACCACTCCGGGCCACCTCACGACCGAGCTGGTGATCACCTCTGAGGAAAGCGACAGCGGGGAGCACTTTCGCTACGGGGCCGAGCTCGAGGTCGGCACCGGGCGCACCCTCCGGGCCTGGAGCTCGTCCTACTGGCGCGGCGAGCAGCGCGACAAGGCGGGGGTGATCGACGGCTCCGGGGTGATCGACATCGCCTCCGGGATCTACCTGCTCCGTCGCGAGCCGCCGACGGAGCCACGGGAGATGGAGATCTGGTCGGATGGTAAAGTCTACCCCGTGCGCGTCGTGCCGGTCGCCGTCGAGCAGCGCCGGATAGCCGGCCGCGTGGTGCCGGCCCGCCACCTCCGATTCGAAGGCATAGAAAGGCCCGGCAAGCGCTTCTGGAAGGGCAGTCTCGAGCTCTGGCTCGGCCTCGACGCGAGCGCCACTCCGGTCGAGATCGCGATCACGCGGCGCGGCGCGAGCGTTCATCTGGTGCTGGTCGAGCTGCCCAGCTCGGCACGTCCCGCTTCCTGAGCCGGTAGAGCGACTCCCTGGACCGGCGTTCTACGAAATCTAGGAGACCCATCTCATGAGCATGAAGAACCTCTCTGCCCTTGCCCAGCTCGCCCCCACCGGGCTCTTGCTCTTCGGCCTGGCTTGCGGAGGCAAGCAAGAGGCCCCGGCACCCGCCCCTACGCCGGCTCCGGCTCCTGCCACCGCCCCGGCCGTACCGGCCGGCCCCGAGCCGCGTTCGGCGACGGCGCGGCTCTCAGGCAGGGAGGGCACGGAGCTCGCCGGCGCCGTCACCTTCACCGAGACCGCCGGGGGCGTCGCCATCACGGCCCACCTGACGGGCATCCAGGGTGGCGGCCCCCGCGGCTTTCACATCCATGAGAAGGGCGACTGCAGCGCACCCGACTTCTCCTCGGCCGGCGCCCATTTCAACCCCAGCAGCGCGCCTCACGCCGGCCCAGCAGCCGACAGCCACCACGCTGGGGACCTCGGCAACGTCGAGGTCGGAGCCGGCGGCTCGGCGCACTTCGAGCTGGTGTCGAAGTCGATCAGCCTGGGTGATGGACCGGACTCGGTGATCGGACGGGCGGTCGTCCTGCACGAGAAGGCCGACGACCTCGCCACCCAGCCCACGGGCAACTCCGGCGGCCGGATCGCCTGCGGCATCATCGTGGCCGACGCCGGCCACGGATCTCCACCCCGGGAGCTGGGCGACGACGAGGACGGCGAGGACGCCGGCGACGAGACCGAGCCCGAGCGCGGGCCGGCCTGAGGTGGCGATGCATCCCATCTCGCCTGCCCTGGCCCTGGGCGCCTTGCTGTTGATCGGAGGGGAGGTCTCGCACGCCGCGCCGGCGGCCCAGGCCGGCCGCCAGGAACACGCCGTTCCCGCCCCTCCCGGCGCCATGGCGCCGGCCTGGGCGTTGTCCAAGGGTCGGCTGATCCTCTCCTTCCTCGAGCCCTCGGGCGAAGGCCACCGGCTGCGTGCCGTCGAGTTGGTCGGCAGCGAGGTGCGAGAGCTGGGCGAGATCGCCCGCAGCTCGGCGATGTTCGCCAACTGGGCGGACACTCCCGGCCTCGCCGAGGCACCCGACGGCACTCTCTGGGCACACTGGCTCGAGAAGAACGGTGGCGACACCTATGCCTACGGCATCGCCCTCGCGCGCTCGAAAGACAGCGGTCGCAGCTGGCAACGGCAGGGCTTCCTGAACGACGACGGCGTCGCCGCGGAGCATGGCTTCGTCTCCTGGGCCACCGATCCGAGCGGCCTCCAGGCCTTCTGGCTCGACGGCCGGAGCTCCCCGGGCGGTGGGCCCATGGCGCTGCGCACGGCGCGAGTCGGCGACCGTGTCGCCCCCAGCCAGGTCGTCGACCCGCGGGTCTGCGACTGCTGCCAGACCGCCGTCGCCCTCACCTCGACCGGCCCCCTGGTGGCCTTCCGCGATCGCTCCGAGGACGAGATCCGTGACATCGCCACCAGCCGCCTCCAGGGCGGTGCCTGGTCGCCGGCTCGGACCCTCGGCGGGGACGGCTGGAAGATCCCCGGATGCCCGGTCAACGGCCCGGCTGTGGCGGCCCGTGGGGAGCTCGTCGCGGTGGCCTGGTTCACCGGCGCCGAGCGCAAGCCGCGGGTGCAGATCGCCTTCTCGAGGAATGGCGGCACCAGCTTCGCTCCACCCGTCGAGATCGATGGGCGGGAGCCCTCCGGCCGGGTCGGGCTGGCACTGACGGCCGAGGGCAGGGCCCTGGTCAGCTGGCTCGCGGCCGGCGAGACCGGGGCGGAAGTGCGCTTGGCGAGCCTTGACTCCGCCGGCAAGCTCGGCACCACGCTGGCGATCGGCCGCACCACGGCCGGGCGGGCGAGCGGCGTGCCCCGCCTCGCCGTCTTCGGGAACCGGGCCTGGCTGGCCTGGATCGAAGCCGGTGCCGACAAGGCGGCCGCACGGCTACGTGTGACCTCGGTCCCCCTCGCCGCCTTGCCCTAGCCGGGCGGGTGACGATCTCCCGCGGGCTCATCCGGCGCCGCCCGCCGCGGCGTACTCCGGTCGAATCGCGCCTCGAGGCGCCCCCCATCGAACCGAACGGAGATCACGCCCATGAGCTCGTCACGTCGTCGAACCCCGAGGAGCGCCGCGGCGCTCGCCCTGGCTGGCCTGGTCCTGGCCAGCCCTCTTCTCGCCTCCAGCCACCGAGAAGCCCCCCTGATCACCGAGACCCCCAAGGTCGACGGCACCGACTTCTATCTCTTCCGGAGCTACGAGTCCGGCCGGGAAGGCTTCGTCACCCTGGTGGCGAACTACCTGCCGCTGCAGGATCCCTACGGCGGTCCGAACTACTTCAGCCTCGACCCCGACGCCCTCTATCGCATCCACATCGACAACTCGGGAGACGGCGTCGAGGACCTGACCTTCCAATTCCGCGTCGCCCGCTTCCTCCGGGACATCGCCGTTCCCGCGGGCGGCGAGAACGTCTCCATCCCCCTGATCAACGCCGGACAGATCGGCGGCGCCGCCGGCTCGGGCGCGCTCAACCTGCTGGAGTCCTACACCCTGAGCCTGATCCGGGGCGCCGTCGACTCGCCGCAGCGCACGGTCTCGGTGGTTCGCGCCGCCGACTCGGGCTCGCCCCGGTTCGGCAAGCCGGTCGACAACATCGGGGAGAAGTCCGTCCCCGACTACGCGACCTATGCCGGCGCTTTCGTCTATCCCCTCTCGATTCCGGGCTGCGGCCCGGGCGGCCGGGTGTTCGTCGGCCAGCGCCGCGAGAGCTTCGCGGTCAACCTCGGCGAGACCTTCGACCTGGTCAACATCTCCAACCCGCTCGGGGCCGAGGATGTCGAGCAGTCCTCGACCGCCGACAAGAACATCACCTCCTTCATCCTCGAGGTTCCCACGGAGTGCCTCACCCAGGGCCGCACCGACGTCATCGGTGGCTGGACCACGGCCGCCCTGCGCCGCAACCGATCGCTGCGCGAGGATCCCAGCTTCGATCAGCCGACCCTCGAGAACGTCGGTGATTTCGTGCAGGTCTCCCGCCTCGGCATGCCGCTGGTCAACGAGCTGGTCATCGGCCTCAAGGACAAGGACCGCTTCAATGCCAGCCGGCCGGCCAACGACCTCCAGTTCGCCACCTACGTCACCAACCCGACCCTCCCCGAGCTGCTCGAGATCCTCTTCGGCGCCGCCGGTGTGCGCGCACCCAACAACTTCCCCCGCACCGACCTGCTGGCCACCTTCGTGACCGGCATCGATGGCCTGAACCCCTTCGGCTTCGGTGAGATGCAGCGCCTGAACGTCACCATCGCGCCCACCCCGGCTGCCCAGCAGAACCGCCTGGGCGTGATCGGCGGCGACAACGCCGGCTTCCCCAATGGCCGTCGGCCGGGCGACGACGTGGTCGATATCGAGCTGCGGGTGGCCATGGGTTTGCTCTGCCACGCTTTTCCCGGGGTGTTCTGCAACCCGGCGGACGCGCCGTCGGGTACTCTGCCCTTCACCGACGGCACCTGGCAGGCGCCCAGCCAGTTCGACGCCACCTTCCCCTACCTGACCACGCCCTTCGCCGGCTCCGGCAACCCGCCGCGGGTCTTCGTGGCCGAGCTCGGCGGCGATCAGGAAGTGCCGCCCTCCGCCACGGCAGCCTCCGGCGCTTGCTCGGGCCTGCTCAACGGGGACGCCTCCGCCCTCTCGCTGACCTGCACCCACGACGTGGCCGGGGTGATCGCCGCGCACATCCATCAGGGACCGCGCGGCGCCGACGGGCCGATCATCTGCGACCTGGGTGACGGCACCAGCCCGATCCAGGGCACCTGCCCGCTGACGGTGGCCCAGCTCGCAGCCCTGCGCCAGGGCGGCCTCTACGTCAACGTCCATTCGGCGACCTTCGCGGGTGGCGAGATCCGCGGCCAGCTGGACTGAGGTCCCTCGCTCGGAGGGGCGCCGACCCGCACGGCGTCCCTCCTCCCTACTCGAGAGGCTCACCAGATGAAACTCCCACCGCCTCCGGCCCTCGCTGCCGTCCTCGCGCTCGTCCTGCTGGCCGTTCCCGCGCTCGCCCACGACGTCTGGATCCTGCCCTCGAGCTTCACCCCCGCGGCCGGCGAGCTGGTCGCCGTGCGGCTGAAGGTCGGCCACCCGAAGCAGGACGTCGAGCCGGTGCCGCGCAACCCCAAGCGGCTGGTGCGCCTGGCCGCGGTGGGCGCTGCCGGCGAGCAGCCTCTGCTCGGTCAGGACGGCACCGACCCCGCCGGCTGGGGCCGCTTCGCCGAGCCGGGCCTCTCCATCCTCGTCTACGAAGGCAGTGCGGCCTTCCTGGAGCTGCCTCCGGAGCGTTTCGAGCATTACCTCGCGGAGGAAGGTCTCGAGGCCGTCCTGGTCGAGCGCCGCGGGCGGGGGGAGAGCACCCGTCCCGGCCGCGAGCTCTATTCCCGCAGCTTGAAGGCCCTGGTCGCCGTGGGCGGATCGACGAAAGAGCGCGACCGCGTGCTCGGTCTCGACTTCGAGCTGGTGCTCGAGGCCGACCTCGCCGCTCCCTCCACCGAGCCCCTCGCCGTGCGGGTGCTGCGGCGTGGGGCGCCGTTGGCCGGCGTCCGGGTCGAACTGGTGCGCCTCGACGGGAGAGGTGAGGTCCAGGGAGCCCGGAGCGACGACCAGGGTCGCGTGGCCTTCACCGGCGTCGCTCCCGGAGCCTGGCTGGTGACCGCCGTCACCGCCGAGCGTTCGACGATGCCCGAGGCCGACTGGCGCAGTAGCTGGACCTCGCTGACCTTCGAGCGACCTTGAAGGCCGAGGGTCGAGCTCCTGCGGTGCTCGCCCCTGACCCTTTCAGGGTGGCTCCGGCTCCGCTCCTCGAAGCTCGAGACTCGGCCGAGGAGCACCCTCGGCGGTCGCAGAGCCGCGGAAATCGGCTCCTCTCCGCTTAGAATCGCCGGGACACCGGAGAGGACGGTTGGGAAGCCATCGCGCAGCTGCCGAGCGAGGGACGGAAGCCCGGTCAGGGGCTCGGTCCGCCTCGCCCCTCCTCGACCGCATCGCCCAGCGCGCCCGCGGCAGCGATTGCCGGATCGTCCTCGCCGAGGGAGCCGATCCGCGAGTGCGGGAGGCCGCCCGCCGGGCCGTCGAGCGGGGCCTCGCCCGACCCATCCTGATCACCACCGAGCGGACCGCCGAAGGGGAGCGAGACCTGGCCGTCCGGGTGCCTGCCGAAGACCCGGAGCTGCCGGCCCTGGTCGAGCACCTGCAAGCGCGTCTCGTCCGCCTGGCCCTCGCCGACCGGCTCGACGCCCGCGAGCTCGCCCGAGATCCCCTCCACTACGCCTGCCTGCTGGTCGCCACCGGTCGAGCCGAGGGGGCGGTGATGGGAGCCGTGGCCACCACCGCGGAGACCCTGCGCGCGGCCTTGCGCGTGGTCGGTCCGCGCGCCGGCCTGACCTGGGTCTCCTCCTGCTTCCTGATGGCCTGGCCCGATCGCCGGCCCCTGGTCTACAGCGACTGCGCGGTCCTGCCTGATCCCAGGCCGGATGCCCTGGCCGACGTGGCCGAGGCCGCCGCCGCCAGCTGCCGCGACCTGCTCGAGGAAGAGCCGAAAGTGGCCCTCCTTTCCTTCTCCACCCGGGGCAGTGCCAGCCATGCCCGAGTCGAAAAGGTGCGCAAAGCTCTCGAAATCCTGCGCGAACGCAAGGTAGGCTTCGCCGTGGACGGAGAGCTCCAGGCGGACGCGGCTCTGGTGGCCGAGGTCGCCGCCCGGAAGGCACCGGATAGCGCCGTGGGGGGGCAGGCCAACGTGCTCGTGTTCCCGGATCTCGATGCCGGCAACATCGCCTACAAGCTGACCGAGAGGCTGGCCGGTGCGCGGGCGGTGGGACCGCTGCTTCAGGGTCTCGCCGCGCCCATCCACGACCTTTCGCGTGGCTGCTCGGCGGAGGACGTCTGCAACGTCATGGCGGTGGCTGCGCTGCAGGCTGCGCAAGGGGGGAGAGGATGAAGGTCCTGGTCGTCGGGGGCGGGGGCCGCGAGCACGCGCTGTGCTGGAAGCTGCGGCAGAGCCCCGACCTGAAAGAGCTCTACTGCGCACCCGGCAACCCCGGTATCGGGGAGATCGCCGACCTCGTCCCGATGGCGGCGGAAGAGGTTCACCGCCTGGCCGACTTCGCCCTCGGGCTGAAGATCGACCTGACCGTGATCGGACCCGAGCTGCCTCTCTCCCTCGGCCTCGCCGACGAGCTGCACGCCCGCGGGCTCGCCGTCTTCGGTCCCTCGCGAGCGGCCGCGGAGATCGAGGCGAGCAAGGTCTTCGCCAAGCAGTTCATGCAGCGTCATGGGATCCCGACCGCGGACTTCGTGCTCGCCCACGACGCCGGGGAAGCGGAGCGGGCCGCGGGGCAGTTCGGCCTGCCGGTGGTGCTCAAGGCGGACGGCCTCGCTTCCGGCAAAGGTGTCTTCGTGGTCCAGAGCGACGAGGAGCTCGCCGAGGCTCTCCAGGCCCTCTTCGAGGAGCGCCGCTTCGGCACCGCCGGGGAGAGGGTGATCGTCGAGCGCTTCCTGGTCGGGGAGGAGATCTCCTTCATCGCCATCTCGGACGGCGAGCGGCTGCTACCCTTCGCCACCAGCAAGGACTACAAGCGGGTGGGCGACGGCGACACCGGCCCCAACACCGGCGGCATGGGTGCCCACAGCCCCTCGGGTGTGCTCTCGCCGCGCGAGGGCAGCCTGGTGGTCGAGCGCATCCTGCAGCCGGCCATCGCCGGGCTGGCCGCCGAGAACCGGCCCTTCGTCGGCGTGCTCTACGCCGGGCTGATCCTCACCGAGGAGGGCCCCGAGGTGCTCGAGTTCAACGCCCGCTTCGGCGACCCCGAGGCCCAGGTGTTGATGCTGCGCCTCGAGAACGACCTCCTCCCCGTGCTCGCCGCCGGCGCCGCCGGCAACTTCGGCGCTCACCGCCTCCGTTTCAAGAAGGAGGCGGCGGCCTGTGTGGTGCTCGCCGCGGCCGGCTATCCGGGCAAGCCGGCCCGCGGCGAGGTGATCTCCGGCCTCGAGACGGCCTCCGCCCTGCCCGGGGTGGAGATCTTCCACGCCGCCACGGCCGAAAAGGACGGCCTACTGCTCACCGCCGGTGGCCGGGTGCTCAACGTATGCGCCCAGGGTCCGCGACTGGTCGATGCCCTACGACGGGCCTACCAGGCGGTCGGCATGGTCCGCTTCCCGAACAAGGTCTTCCGCACCGACATCGGCCGCCGCGTGCTGGAGACCATCGCCCAGCGCCGCGGGGCGAGTGGGGGGGAAGGGGACTGAGCGGGCTCCGGACCCGCCATTGACTTCCCTTCGGACCGGTGGCCATAATGGCGCTCGGTCGCTTCAAAGTCCTTCACTTTCCGCGCTTGCGAAGCGCCACGATCCAGGCGCGCTCGGGAGTTGTGCGCGGTCTGTGGCGCTGGTATCGGAAATGCATCTCGACCCCCTCTGACCATGTCCGGCTGCTCAGGATGCTCCTTCAAAGGCATGTCGACGGCTGTCGAAGACAGCTATGTCGGCGTGCGCTTCCGTGAAGAGACGAACCTCACACTCTGCACCACCGGGGGTGCGATCTACAGCGTCGGCGAGAAGGTGATCGTCGATCTGTCGCCTGCCGGCCCCTCCTGGGGCCACGTCGAGAAGTCCCCCATGCCGGTCTTCAAGCCTTGTCAGAAGTCGAGCGCCCGGCCGATCCTGCGCCGTGCCGACGAGGCCGACCAGTCCGCCTACGAGCGCCAGATCGCCACCGAGGTTTCCGCCCGGCGCTTCTGCCAGGAGCGAGCCCGGTCCCTGTCGCTCGAGCTCAAGGTCTCGCGGGTGGACTTCACCCTGGACGGCCATCACGGCACGTTCTTCTTCACCTCGGAGGGGCGGGTCGATTTTCGCCAGCTGGTGCGTGACCTCGCGCAGCGCTTCTCCGTAAAAGTGAAGATGGTCCAGGTGGGCGCGCGGGACGAGGCGGGATTGGTGGGGGGGCTCGGTGTCTGTGGGCGCACTCTCTGCTGTTCGACTTGGCTCAAGGACTTCCGGCCGATCTCGATCTCGATGGCCAAACGGCAGGGACTTTCGCTCAATCCTTCGAAGATCTCCGGACAGTGTGGTCGCTTGCTGTGTTGCCTGGCCTACGAAAACGACCAGTACGACGATCCCAAGAAGAGGCCACCGAGCCCGGTGATTCCCTATGAGCAATCGTAAGTTGATCCGCCCCGACGTGGGTGATCTGAAGAAGGAAGGCTCTTCGCGCGCGGTGCGGCGCAAGCAGACGCCGCCCGAGCAGACCAATGCCGAGGAGTTCTACTACCTCAAGCAGATGGCCGCGAAGACGCCGATGGTCGTGATCCTGACCAACGACGAGGAGCTCCGCGGCTGGATCGAGTGGTACGACAAGGGCTCGATCAAGCTCAACCGCACCAACGGGCCCAACCTGCTGATCAGCAAGCACAGCATCCGCTACATGTTCAAGGAGGAGGAGCTCAGGCGGCGGGGCAGGCGTGGGGCGGGCGGCGACTTCGCCAACGACGAGGATTGACCCGCGGGCGATGCCTCCCCCACTCGGCGACCGTCCCCTCCTGGCCCTCACCCAGGGTGACCCTTCGGGCATCGGGCCCGAGATCCTCGCCAAGGTCGCCCTGGGGCCCGGCTCCCTGCCCTTCCGGCCTCTGCTCCTGATCGAGGAGGCCGCGCTCGCGCCGCTCGCGCCCGTCCTTCCCCACCTGGCCTGGGATCGGCTGCGCTTCGTCGGACCCGGGACCAGCGCCGAGGAGCTGGCAGCGTTGCCGGACACGGTGGTGCCCGCCATCGACCCGCTGGGTGACCCGCGCCCCCTGCGCTTCGGAGAGCCCGGTGCCGCCGATGCCGCCGGCGCCCTCGCCGCCCTCGACCTCGGCGTCGAGCTCACCTCGGAGGGCACGGCGGCGGCTCTGCTCACCGCACCCATCGCCAAGGGAGTGATCGCTCGCCATGAGCTGCCGGGCTTCACCGGCCACACCGAGTACCTGGCCGAGCGCTGCGGGCTGGGCCGCTACGGCCGGGACTACCTGATGGCCTTCCTCGCCCCGGACCTGCAAGTGGCGCTGCTGTCGACCCACGTGCCCCTCGCTACCGCCATCGACCTGGTGACCCCGGAGCGCATCGTCGCGGCCCTCGGCTGCCTCGACCGCCATGCCGGCGGGCGTATCGCCGTCGCGGGCCTGAACCCACACGCCGGTGAGGAAGGGCTGCTCGGCCTCGAGGACGGTGAGCGGATCACTCCCGCGGTGGCCGAGGCCCGGGCGCGGGGCATCGACGCCTACGGCCCGGAGAGCGCCGACTCCCTCTTCGCGCGGGCTCGCTCCGGCGAGTTCGACTGGGTGCTCGCTCTCTACCACGACCAGGGGTTGATCGCGATCAAGACCGCCGCCTTCGGTCTGGCCACCAACTGGACCCTGGGGCTGCCGTTCCTGCGCACCTCGGTCGATCACGGCACGGCCTTCGCCATCGCGGGCAAGGGCCGGGCCGACGAACGTCCCCTGGCCGCGGCGGCCGAGACGACGGTGAAGCTGATCCAGGGGGAGCTCCCCCGAGGCCGGCGGCGACTGTCGTAGGATCGCCTCCGCCCCATGCCCTCGCCGCCGCCGGTCCCCACTGCCGAGCGCCTCCTCGCCCTGATCGAGGCGATGGTAGGTCAACCGATCGTGATCGCCGCCGACCTGGTGGCCGACCGCTTCATCACCGGCACGCCCAAGCGCATCAGCCGGGAGGCTCCGGTGCTGATCCTCTCCTGGGAAGGGGAGCGGCTGGTGCCCGGCGGCGGCGGCAACGCCGTCGCCAACGTCGCGGCCCTCGGCGGCCGCGCCCTGACCCTGGGCGTGGTGGGCGATGACGAGAGCGGGCGAGGCCTGCTGGCCGAGCTCCACGGGCGGGGCATCGAGACCGAGGGCGTCGTCGTCCGGCCGGGCTGGCCCACCCCGACCAAGACCCGCATCCTGGGTGGTGGCCGACACGGCATCAAGCAGCAGATCGTGCGCTTCGACGTCGAAGTGCCGCGGGAGACCAGCGCCGAGGAGAGAGGCCGTTTCGAGGCCTACCTCGCGGCCCTCCCGGCGGCGCCGCTGGTCTGTGTGGTCAGCGACTACGGCTACGGCGCCGCCGCCCCCGAATTGCTGCCCCTGCTGCGCAAGCACCTCGGCCCGGGGGCGATCCTGCTCGCCGACAGCCGCTATCGCCTCGACGAGATGCGCGGCCTGGATGGCGCCACTCCCAACGAAGAGGAGGCCGAGGCCCTGCTCGGCCATCCCCTGGGCGAGACGGCCGCAGAGGCGGGCGCTGCCGCCGGCCGGCTGCGCGAGCGGTTGGGCATCGGCTTCTTGCTGGTCACCCGCGGCAGCCGGGGGATGGTGCTCGCCTCCGCCCAAGGTGCCGCGCACGTGCCGGTCCACGGCACCGACCAGGTGGCCGACGTCACCGGCGCCGGAGATACGGTGATCGGCACCTTCTCCCTCGCCCTCGCGGCCGGGGCCACGCCCCTCGAGGCGGCCCTGCTCGCCGACTACGCCGGAGGCATCGTGGTGATGAAGATGGGCACCGCGACGCTCACTCGCGAGGAGCTCCGCGCCGCAGTGCTCTCCGACCCCCTGCCCCGGGAGGCCCTGGAATGGGAAGCGTTCTGACCCCGCGGGCCCTCGCCCGTGAGCTCGAGAGGCTGCGCCGGGCCGGCAAGCGCATCGCCTTCGCCAATGGCCACTTCGATCTCCTGCACGTCGGCCACCTGCGCTACCTCCAGGCGGCACGGGCCGAAGGGGACGCGCTGGTGGTGGCGATCAACGACGACGACTCGGTCGCCCGCCTGAAGGGACCGGGCCGGCCGCTGGTGCCGGCGTCCGAGCGAGCCGAGCTGCTGGCCGCCCTGGCACCGGTCGACTTCGTCACGGTGTTCGCGGGGGATTCGCCGGCACCTCTGCTCGCCGAGCTGCGCCCCGACGTCCACTGCAAGGGCCCGGACTACGGCTCTCCCGAGCGGGTGCCGGAATATCCGGTGGTCGCCGCCTACGGCGGGACGACGCGCCTGGTGGGGGACCCCAAAGACCACGCCACCACCGATCTCATCGCCAAGGTCAAGAGCCTGCCGGAACGCCGGTGAACATCCTCCTGGTGCGGACCAGCGCCCTGGGCGACGTGGTGCACTGCCTGCCGGTGCTCCGAGCCCTGCGCCGTCATCGCCCCGAGGCCCGGATCGGCTGGGTCGTGGAGGCGGCGATGGCGCCCCTGCTGGAAGGTCACCCGGACCTCGACGAGCTGCTCACCGTGCGCCTGCGCCCCTGGCGGCGGAGGCCCTTTGCCACGACCACCGTCTCCGAGCTGGCCGGCTTCCTCGGCCGGCTGCGTCGCTTCCGGGCGGACCTCGCCCTGGACCTCATGGGCAACCACAAGGGGGGCGCCATCGCCCGCCTGTCGGGGGCGCGACACGTGGTCGGCCTCGCCCGCCCCTTCCGCCGCGAGCCCTCGAGCGCGCTCTGGATCGGCCGCGGCATGGTCCCGGCCGGTCGCCACGCCGTGGATCGAGCGCTTTCTTTGCTCCCGGCCGTCGGCGTGCCGATCGAGCCGGCCGACTTCGGCGGCGACCGGATCCTGCTGCCGCGGCCGGGCGAGACTGCGCCGGAAGCGGTCGATGTGCTGATCCACCCCGGTGCGGGCTGGACGAACAAGGTCTACCCGGCGCGGCAGTGGGCGGCCGTGGCTCGCCGGATCGCGGGCCGCGGGGCCCGCGTCGAAGTTGCCGTGGCCGAGGGGGAGGAAGCCCTGGCGGAAGAGGTCGTGGCGGCGAGCGAAGGCGCCGCCCGGCTGCGGCCGGCGGGGGATCTCCACGGCCTCGCGGCCCTGCTGCGGGCGACCCGCCTGCTGCTCGCCGGCGACACCGGTCCGCTGCACCTGGCCCACGCCCTGGGCACCCCGGTGCTCGGCGTGTTCGGTCCCACCGATCCGGAGCGTCACGGGCCCTGGGGTGCACCCGAACGGGTGGTCGCCCTGACGCTGCCGTGCAGCTTCTGCTACAAGCGCTTCGACGGACCCCGCGCCTGCCTCCTCGGCATCGCCCCGGAAGTCGTGGCAGAGCGGGCGCTCGCGTTGCTTTGACCCGCTTTTCGACGCGCTGCTATGCTTGCCACCTCGACCCGGAGGCCCAAGACCGGCTCCACGCGGGAGGACCATGGCGAACCGTTTCGGTGAAGTGCTGCTCAAGACCGGCAAGCTCACCCCTCAGCAGCTGCAAGAAGCCCTCGCCATCCAGAAGGACCAAGGCGGACGCATCGGCAACATCCTGGTCAAGGAGGGTTACCTCAGCGAACGCGAGCTGATGCAGGCTCTTTCCCAGCACTTCGGCGTGCCGGCGATCGATCTCGAGTCGATGGAAGTCGACGAGACAGTGATCAAGATCATTCCCGCCGAGATCGCCCGCAAGTACACCATCGTCCCGGTCGGCCGCGCCGGAGCCACCGTCACCCTGGCGATGGTCGATCCCACCAACGTCTTCGCCATCGACGACATCAAGTTCATGACCGGCTACCGCGTGGAGCCGGTGGTCGCGGCCGAGACGGCCATTCGCGCGGCGATCGATCGCTACTACGGCTCCACCCACGCCATCGAGCTCAAGAAGGTCATGGAGAACATGACCGAAGAGGCAGCCACCGACCTCGAGGTGCTCGACGAGGAGGAGGAGCTCGATCTCGGTGCGCTCGAGGACGAGTCCGAGCAGGCGCCGGTTGTGAAGCTGGTGAACATCGTGCTCACCGATGCGATCAAACGGTCGGCGTCGGACATCCACGTCGAGCCCTATGAGAAGGACTACCGGGTCCGCTACCGCATCGACGGCATCCTCTACGACGTCATGCACCCGCCGCTCAAGCTGCGCGAGGCGATCACCAGCCGGATCAAGATCATGGCGAAGCTCGACATCGCCGAGAAGCGGCTGCCGCAGGACGGTCGCATCAAGATCAAGACCAAGGTCAACGAGAAGGTCAAGGACCTCGACCTGCGCGTTTCAGTGCTACCGACCATTTTCGGTGAGAAGGTCGTCATGCGGTTGCTCGACAAGGACAACCTCATGCTCGACCTCGCCAAGCTGGGTTTCGAGGGCGATTCGCTGCGCCGCTTCGAGCAGGCGATCCTCAAACCCTACGGCATGGTGCTGGTGACCGGACCGACCGGGTCGGGCAAGACCAACACCCTCTACTCGGCGCTGCAACGGATCAATCAACCCGAGGTCAACATCATCACCGCCGAGGATCCGGTGGAGTTCAACCTCCCGGGCATCAACCAGGTGCAGATGAAGGAGCAGATCGGCCTCAACTTCGCCGCCGCGCTGCGCTCGTTCCTGCGCCAGGACCCCAACATCATCCTGGTCGGCGAGATCCGCGACTTCGAGACCGCGGAGGTGGGGATCAAGGCCGCCTTGACCGGCCACCTCGTGCTCTCGACCCTCCACACCAACGACGCACCGTCGACTATCAGCCGATTGATGAACATGGGCATCGAGCCCTTTCTGGTGGCGACCTCCGTGCACCTGATCGTCGCCCAGCGCCTGGTGCGCCGCGTCTGCTCCTTCTGCAAGGAGCCTTACGAGGCGCCGATCAACGCGCTGGTCAACGTGGGGTTCGCGGAGCAGGAGGCGCGCGCCTTGAAGCTGTTCCGTGGCCGCGGCTGCGATCGCTGCAACGGCACCGGCTACAAGGGCCGCATCGGCCTCTACGAGGTGATGGAGATCGACGAGGAGATGCGCGAGATGATCCTCGCCGGCGCCAACGCCTTCGAGCTGCGCCAGAAGGCCAACGAAAAGGGCATGGTGTCGCTGCGCGGCAGCGGCCTGCAGAAGATCCGCGACGGTGTCACCTCGATCGAAGAGGTGCTGCGCGAGACGCTGCACTGAGGGCAGCCCTCGCCCCTCTCGGCGTGCTCAGGTGCGGTCGCGCCGCAGCTTCCCCCGGTCCACCTTGCCGAGGTGGGTGCGGGGGAGGGAGTCGAGGAAGTGGATCGCTCGCGGGTGCTTGTAGGCGTCGAGGCGGGAGAGGGCCCAGGCCTTGAGCTCCTCGGCGAGGGCGGGATCGGCGGGGGTGTTGGCGACTACATAGGCGTGGGGCTTGGTCAGGCCGCTGGCGTCCGAGACGCCGACTACGGCGCACTCCCGCACCGCCGGGTGGCGCAGCAGGCAGCCCTCCACCTCGGCCGGCACCAGCCATTTGCCCCCCACCTTCAAGGCCTCGTCTCCCCGCCCGTGGTAGGAGACGTAGCCCTCCTCGTCGCGGCTGGCGAGGTCTCCGCCCACGTACCATTCGCCCTGGAAGGCCTCCAGCGTCTTGCCCATCGCCTGCCAGTAGCAGAGAGCGCGGGAGTTTCCTCGCACCCACATCCGCCCGACCTCACCGGGGCCCACCTCGCGGCCGTCCTCGCCGACGATCTTGAGCTCGAAGCCGGGCACCACTCGCCCCAAAGTGCCGGGCTTGACCGCCCCCGGCAGGTTGGTCACGAAGATGTGCCACATCTCGGCCGTGCCCAGGCCGTCGAGCAGCTCGACGCCGAAGGTCTCCTTCCAGCGGTGGTAGAGGGCGACCGGCAGCGCCTCTCCCGCCGAGGTGGCGAAGCGCAGGCAGGTGAGGTCCTGCACACCGGCCTCGGGATGCTGGCTCATGTGCGACACCATGGTCGGCACGTTGATCAAGATCGTCGGCCGGTGGCGGCGGATCTTCTCGAACAAGAGCTCGGCGGTCGGATGCTCGGGGAAGAGCACGGTCGTGGCGCCCACGGCGAACGGGAAGAAGAGGTTCGAGCCGGTGGCGTAGCCGAAGAAGAGCTTGGGCACCGAGAGGGTGACGTCACCCTGCCGGTAGCCCAGGGCCCGGCGGGCGTAGAGCTCGGTGGTGTTGGCGAAGGAGGCGTGGCTCTGGACCACCGCCTTCGGCCGCCCGGTGGTGCCACCCGAGAAGAGCCAGATCGCCGGGTCGTCCCGGTGAGTGGCCTCGAGAGCCGGCTCCGGCGAGGCCGTGGCGAGCTGCTCCTCGAGAGCCGGGAATGCCGCCGCGGTGCCGCGCACGGTCAGCAGGCGGCGCGGGTAGCGGCCCTCGCCGCGGGCGGCCAGGAAGCTCGGCAGTACCTCGGCTTCGACGATCGCCGCGCTCGCCCGGGTGTACTCGAAGATCGCCGCCAGGTCGTCCTGGGCGAGCCGCGGGTTGACCATCACGGCGACGGCGCCGATGCCCAAGATGGCGAACAGGGAGCCCACGTACTCGGCCGAGTCGGCCACGGCGAGGATCACCCGCTGCTCGGGCTCCACCCCCATCCGGCGCAGCACGTCGCCGATGCGGTGGGCCAGCTCGGAGACCTCGCGGTAGCTCCACTCACGGGTCGAGCCGTCCGCGCCGTCGACCCGCAGCGCCACCTTCTCCCCCAACCCCTCCTCGAGACGCTGGTGGAGGAGATGCTGAGCGAGGTTGAAGCGCTCCGGGACCTCGAACGGGGAGTCGACGCTCATGGTGGATTGCCAGGGGATTCTAGCCCAGGCCTGCACGCACCTCGATCGGCGGTCGGAATCTCAGCCCTTCTGAGCTTCCCGCACCGCCTCCCCCAGCAGCCCCATCGCCTCCTCGATCTGGCGGTCGGAGAGGTAGGGGGCTGGGCCGAGGCGGAGGGTGGTGTCGCGGTGGTCGGTGGCGACGCCGCGGCGGGCGAGGGCGGCGGAGATCTCCCCGGCTCTGGGCGAGGTCA
>JBIOYC010000251.1:0-11865 GCA_044869955.1 Thermoanaerobaculia bacterium
TTGCGGAGCACACCGCCGGTGGTGATCGTCAGCTGGTTGCCGAAGCCGTCATGGGTGTAGCTCTGGGTCACCTCGTCGGTGGTGCCGGTCTGGCCCCGCATCACGTGGGCCTCTTTCAAGCGACTCACGGAGTCGTAAAGGAACCAGGAGCTGCCCATCCTCACCACGTTGCCGGCCCCGTCCCAGGCGTAGCCGCCCGTGGACCAGTTCTGCCTCAGGCCTCTCAAGGTGTCCACCAAACCCGGGCAAGCCCACCCTGCGGGGGCGAGGGGGCCAGAGAGCCCTACCCACCCCTCACGGCACCACCGGCACCGCGGCCGGCGGGAAGAGGCTGCGGCAGTCCGCGATCACGAGCACGCCGGCGGGGTTCGCGGTCAGCACGGCGAGGGGCGCGTAGACGTGATGGTTCCCGGCCGGGGGCAGGGCCTCGGGGTCGTTGCGCTCGCCGGGCCATTCGACGTCCCCGGTGGCCGTGCGGGCGGCGAACCACCAGTAGTCCCCCGTGCGGTAGGTGGCTTCGCCGCCGGGCGCCGCCGGCAGCTGGAACTGGATCTGGATGCCGTCCTCGAGGGTCAGCCAGCCGGTTTTCTCGCTGCCTTCCGTGATCACGGCCGCGCCGCCGGCGAGGGCCGGCACGCCGAGCTTGGCGCTGCCCTCGCGGTGGTCCCAGCGGCGCACCAGCACGTGCTTGGCGGCGGCCTCCTCCTCGTCGTATTGGGGCAGATCGGCGTTGGGGTCGGCCTCGAGCACGTCCTTGGGGAGGGCCAGGCGGACGGCGATCTGGCGGGTGAGGATCTCCTCCACACGGTAGAGGGGGCGGGGAGTCCTGCCCGCCGCCAAGTCGCCGCTCAGGGCCTCGGTGCCGTCGTCGACGATCTCCACCCAGTCGCCCACCGCCAGGCCCGAGCGCTCGTCACGGCCGAGGTTCTCCAAGAAGGCCAGCTCCCCTTCCAGCCGCAGCAGGCGGAAGACCACCGAGCCGTTGTCCCGCGACCACTTGAAGGTGGCTTCTCCGGCCTCACCGCTCTGATGGACCTCCACCCGGTAGAAGCGGTTCTCGAGCCCACGGTAGCGGGCGTCGGGGTCGGCGACGCAGAGATCGGGCTCCTTGGGCGGATCTCCCGCGCGCACCTTGAGGCGGCCGCGCTGGATCGGCTGCCAGGCGTGGATGAAATCCGCCCCCCAGGCCTCCTCGACGTCCTCTCGCTGGGTGTCGGGCGGCACCTCGTGGTGCTTGACCCGCCAGGTGAGCTGGCTGCGCAGGGCGGTGTCCGCCCCGCCGAGGGCCACCTCGCGGATCGCGGAGTCCTGAATCCAGTGCACCTCCCGCTCCCAGACGTCGAGGTAGAGCAGCCAGCTCTTGGCCGCGTCGAGCTTCGGCAGGGGGGAGCCCTTCTGGTCGCTGCGCAGCAGGCTCAACAGCTCGCAGCCCAGGCCGCCGACCCAGTAGCGCCCCGGCGTGAGGCCGTAAACCCCCGGCAGCGGGTTGCCGTTCTCGTCGTTGACGGTCCGGATGGCGAACGGTCCGCGGCCGGCGACGTTGCTGCCGGGTTGAGGGTCGTGGCCGCCCCAGGGCCCGATCAGGTCCGTGGCCAGGTTGCGCAGGTAGCGCAGCAGGATGGCGGTCTGCTCGTTGTCGTCGGCATCCAGCTCGACCCTGCCCTGCTGGTTGAGCACCCGCAGGTAGGACTTGCTGCGGTCGAAGGTGAAGCGAGAGAGATCGCTCTTCATGGTGCGCTCCTAGGTCGCGAAGATCGGTCCGGCGTCGGTCCCGGCCGGGGTGTGCTCGCGCAGGCGGGCCCGCAGGTGGGCCTCGCGCTGGGGCTCGTAAAGGTCGTGGTAGACGCCCATCTCGGACTCGTCGTCGGCGCCGCGGCGGATCTCCGTGGCGGTGCCGCGGGTGAGGCGGGCGTAGGTCGGCGTACCGTAGCGCCGACTCTCGAAGCGGGGGCGCACCCGCGCCGTCGTCCGCGTCTGCTCGGCCGCCCGTTCGGCGGGGTCGGTCAGCCCTTCGAGGGCGGCGGCCCCGGCGAGGTCCGGCTGGCAGTGGTAGCGCTGCGGCGTGTGGGCGCCCGGCGAGGTCCAGCAGAAGCGCATGCAGCCGATCTGCTGGCGGCCGACGCAGACCTCGCCGTCGAACAGGCTGTTCTCGGCCAGCTCGATGGCATGCACCATCACCTTGCCGAACACCGTCGAGCGGCGCACGGTCAAGAGGGCGTGGGCCCGCGGCCAGCTTTGCGCACCCACGGCCTCGATCTCGGGGCCGGTGGCGTCGACGATCGAGTCCTCGATGGTGATCGGCAGGGGATCGAGGCGCACCTCGTCGCGGTTGACCTGAATCGAACCGACGATCGAATGGTGGATCGCGACCGAGCCCTGGAGGTCGTAGAGCACCAGCGAGGGCTCCTCCGGCTCGGTGGGATGGCACTCGGGGTCGAGGTCCCAACCCGGCACCAGGGTCGAGTGGCGGATCGTCAGGTCGAGGTGGCCGGAGGCCGCCACGCCGCGGCCGGCGACCAGCAGGCCGTCCAGGGTGAAGGCGCTGCCCGGCTCGCCGTGCACGGCCAGGTGGTCGGGGCGGTCGGCCTGGTAGTCGAGCAGGCGCACCAGGGGCCGTTTGCGCTGGGCGGCGCGCAGGACGAGGCTGTGCCCGGGGGGGATCTCGATCGCCAGCGGCTCGGTGTAGACGCCGTCGTCGACGATCTCGATCACCGCGTCGCAGGGCAGCTCCTTGCGCCACTTGGCGAGGGCGTCGGCGAGGCGGCGCAGTTTCTGCCCGTCGCCCACCGGGTAGACGGTGGCTCCCTTCGGCTGGGGTAGGGGGCGCAGGTACTCGCCACCGCCGATCGCGGCCGGGAAGCCGTAGTGGTAGGTCACCCACACGCTGCGCTGGGGTGCCGACCTGGCCGGGAAGGCGATACGGCCGAGCACCGGGTCCACGGCCACCTGCCCCGGTTTGGGCCGGTAGACCCAGCCGGAGAGGTCGGCCACCACCAGCTCGGAGACCGGCACCAGCTCGGGCTCGACGCGGGTCACCGCGCCCTGCTTCTTCGCCAGGCCCCGCCAGATCGCGAAGCTCTTGCCCGGGCCGTAGAAGGCCCCGAGGTGCGCGGCGAGGGCGCGGCGGCGGATCGGCGCCGGCACGTCGAGCTCGCCGGCGATGGCGGCGGGGTCACCTTCCGGCCGCGGCCGAGTGTAGAGCGGGGTGTCGTTGCCCAGCAGGCTGAAGGTGAAGCAGTGCGCGGTGCGGTCCACACAGTGGGCGAGGGCTTCGGTCACCGACCAGGCGCCGAGCCGCCAGAGGAAGACGGCCACCGTCGGCAGGCCGTAGCGGCCATGGGGCCGATCGGCATCCAGCCGGCGCACCTCCGCGCGGTGGGTGATCTCGTCGAAAGGACCGTCCAGGCGATCGAGGGCGTCCATCCGGCGCAGGTCCGCCCGCCGCCCCCGGTCGAGCCGCAGGTGGTTCAGGGGTTGGTTCATCGCCAGCAGGCGGCGCATTTCCACGGCCCGTGCCGGCCAGCCGCCCACGTCGCGGGCGAGCAGCTCGAGCAGGGCGAGGGTGCCCTTCCTCCGGCGGTAGCGCACGGCGTTGGCCACCGCCTGGCGCGGCAGCAGGGCTCGGTTCAGGGCCCGGCCGGAAGCTTCGTTGGGGTCCCCCGGCCGGCCGGCCTCCGGCACCGGCTGGTAGCCCACCAGCTCGCCCAGATAGGGCACTGCCCAGTCGTCACAGGTCTCGATGAACCAGTCCTGGTAGAGCTGGAGGACGTCCGCTTCGACCACGTCGGCCTGCTCCTCGATGACCCGCAGCAGGGCGCGCAGGGGATGGCCCAGCTCTTCGTCCCGCTCGCGGTGGACGAGGGGCAACAGCCCGTAGAGGCGATCGGTGGCGAGGCTCATGGCACGAGCTCCTTCAGGACGACGAGGTCGGGCAGGTCGGGATCCAGGTAGATCAGCTCGGCGGGCTCGATCACCAGCTGGCCGTCGACCTCGCCGAGCCGGGCCGGCCGGGCCTCGAGCCGAGCCGGGGGCGCCGTGGCGAGGGCGTCGAGGAGTCGCTGCCACTCCTCCTCGGCCAGCTCGCCGGTGGTGGCGTCGAGGCCGTCGAGGTCGATCCAGTCGACGCCCTTGACCGCCTGGAGGGTGGCGAGGACCTCCGAGGAGGTCACGTCCTGGCCGAGCCCCCGGCGGTCGAAGGAGAGCCGCTCGGCGAGGGCGGCGCGCAGCTTCGGCTCGACCTTCTCCCACAGGTACTCGGGCAGCAGGCGCACCTTCGCCGACAGCACCAGGCGGCGGGCCGCGCGGGGGGCGATCAGCACCGGCACCAGGGGGTCGCCGTAGCGGGCCAGGGCCTCGTCGAGGTTGGCGAGCAGCTCGGAGTCGGGGTCGAGGGCCATGTCGGCCTCGCCGGCCACGGTCAGGTGGATCACCGTGCGGCCCTGCCAGGGCAGAGTGGCGACGCTCGCCTTGGCGATGCCCGCGAAGGTGCGGGCGAAGGCCGCGTAGTCGGAGATCGACACCAGCCGGTCGAGGGCCAGCAGGGCGAGCGGTGTGTTGCGCCGAGCCTGGTCGCGGCCTTCGGGATCGGCGCCGCCCTGGGCGGGCAGGGGGTTGACCACCCCCTTGACCCCCAACGGCCGGCTGGCCAGCTGGTTGATCTGCTCGGCCTTGACGTTGCCCGGGCGGCCGATCCCCAGGCGATAGCTGGCGCGCAGGTTGTCGGGGGCGGTGGGCAGGCGGGAGCCGTGGAGGCCGTCGCCGAAGGTGAGGGTGACCACGCCCTCGTCGTCGATCGAGGTGGTGTAGATGCGGTCCGCGGGGCCGGTGCCGGCGAGGCTCGGCACCTCCTTCCAGGCCACGTGGGAGACCCTCACGGTGAGCGTGGTCTCGGTGCCCGTGACGGTCGCGGCGCTGGTGAAGGTCAGCGGGCTCTGCTTGAGCGCGAAGCGCTGGAGGGGCAGCCGGGCGTCGCCTCCGCCCAGGATCTCGGCCTTGCTCTCGCCGTGGGTGGCGCGGGCGACGTTGCCATGGACCACCACGGTGTCGCGGCGGTAGCAGTAGGCGAGGTCCTCGGCCAGCTTCAGGCGGGTGACCACGCGGTCGCCGGGCAGGGTGGCGTCGTAGGACTGCTCGACGCCGGCGATCATCACCAGCTCGCGCCCGGGAACGCCGGCCACGGCGGTGCCCTCGGCCGGCACCCCGCCGCGCCCGGTGGTGCCGGGCTCCACGGGCGCCGAGGAGGCGACCACGACGTCCGTGCGCTCGCCAGCGACGATCGCCCAACGCCCGGCCTCCAGGCCGTCGAAGAGCCCGCCGAGCTCGATCTCGTCGCCGCACACGGCCTGCTGGATTGGATCGATCTCCTGCTCGGCCAGGGCCAGCTCCTCGGGGGCGCCGAAGACCTGGGTGCCGCGGATCACGGCGAAGGGGCTCGGGGGATCGAGGCTCAGCCAGCTCTCGTCGAGAGCGAGGCGAGTCACCTTGCCGGTCAGGCCGAAGGCGGCCATGGCCCTCTCCTCGCTCCCGGTGACCCGGGCGAAGAGGGGTCGCGGCAAGGGCTCGTCGTTGGGGGGTCGCACCAGGGCCAACCAGCTGCCGGGCAGGATCTGGGGGTAGGTGGCGTCGAGGGAGAGCCGGTGCTCGCCGAAAGGCCGGGCCTCTTCGGGCACCGTGTCGGGATTGCCTTGATCGGCGATCAGCCACTCGTTGCTCACCGCGGTGACGGTGGCCGGGTTGGTCTGGAAGTCGGTCTCGCTGGTCACCCGGAACGGTGCGTTGTGGGCGAAGGGGGCGGCCTTGGCGCGCAGGGCGTAGACCTTGGCCACCGGCCGCGGGGTCACCGGCAGGTTGGCCCACGCGGTGTAGAGGGTGTCGGCCACCTCGGGACGCGTCGCGGCGAACACCCGCTTGCGGGCGTCCGAGCGGGTGGCGAGGGTGGCATCGAGGCTGCGGTCGAGGCGGAGCCGATTCGCCGGTGGTACCGAGCGGGGCTTCGCGAGGTCCTCGATCACGTCCTCGAGCTCCCCCGTGGCCACCGCCGGCTGGGCCGCCGGAATGGCCTGGAATTGTGCCCCGGAGAGGGCCCCGAGGATCTCCTCGATCCAGGGCGCGAGCAGGGTGAAGTTGCCGGCCACGGCGGCCTCGAAGGCCGCGCCGAGGTCGGGCAGGATCTCGTCCTCGAGGTGCTTCAGCAGCTCGAAGGGCTGGTCGGCCAGGGCGATCAGGGCCTCGAGGTCGGCGACCACCCGCTGGCTCATCTTGGTGCCCGGGGAGACCACCCGGACCGGGTCGGCGTAGTGCCGGGCCACGGCCAGCACGGCGGCGGCCAGGGCCTCCTCGTCGACCGCCGTCTGGATGGGGATCCAGGGCGTGATGGTGACCCGGGTGCGGTCCTTCTGGGCGTCGGGGAGGACGGCCCTGACCCGGTACAGCTCGACGTCCCGCTGCGGGCCGTCGTACTCGATCAGCAGCGGGTCGTTGGCCTTGAGCTGGGTGACGATGCCCGCCAGCCACAGCGTGCCGCCGGTGTCGAAGCGCACCCTCTCGATGCGCTGGGGACGGGTCTGCCGCACCGGCATGCGGTTCCAGGTGTCGCGCGCCAGCACCGGCTCGGCGGTCTCGAAGGACTGCGGCAGCTCGCCGGGGCCGGGCTGGCTCTGGGCGCGGGTGCCCGGGGGGATCTCCAGACGGTGCCCCTGCTCCACCTCGAAGGCCAGGTGGACGCTGGCGGCCACCCCCGGCCGCGGCCGGTAGCCCACCAGCCGGGCCAGCTCGAAGATCGAGCGCCGCTCGGTGGCGGTGCCCAGGTAGCCCTCGTTGGCCAGGCGCTCCTGGTAGAAGGTCAAGACGTCCGCCAGGGTGGCGAAGCCGTCGAGCAGGCCGAGGGAGAAGTCGTCCGGCGCGCGGGTGGTCAGGCCCACCAGCTCCGGGAAGTCCTGGCTCGACAGGCGGGCCTGCAAGGTCTCGAGGAAGGTGGCCCAGCGGCCCACCCGGCGCGAGAGCCGGGACAGCCCCGGCCGGTTGGCGATCGGCTCCGGGGTAGCAGGTGCCACGCCCTGGCAGCAGCCGCAGGCGCAGAAGGGTGTTGCGCAGCTCATCGTCCACCTCCCAGGGCCAGCTCGAGGCGCCCGTGGTCGAGAAAGCGGGGGTCGTTGTCGAGGCGGGCGATCTCCATCGGCGCGAGCGCCAGGAAGCCGGCCTCGAGCTCACCGTTCGGCCCCTCGAACTGTCGCTCGAGGCGGGCGAGGCGGACGCTCTCGACCCCTTCGACGGCGGCCACGGCGGCCACCAGCCGGCTGGCGGCGAGGCTCTGGCCGAAGGACAGCTGGTCGGGATGGAAGAGGCCCCGGCCGCCGTCCGGCAGGAAGCCCCGGCCGAGCACGGCGAGGATCGCCGCCGCCACGTGGGCGCGCAGGTGGCCCTGGGCGACGCAGACCTCGAAGGCCACCAGCAGGGGTACGTGCCGCGCGGCGACCACCCGCACCTCGTGGCCGATCTTGCGGTAGCGCTCGAGCAGGGTGGCGATCTCGGCCAGCAGGGCGGGGTCCTCGCCGCCGCCCAGCACGTCCACCGCCACCAGCACCTCGGTCTCCATGCCGGTCCAAGTGAGGGTGGCGGCGGCTCGCTGCACCCGGCCCGGGAAGTCGCGCTCGACGATCGCCGCGTAGTCCTCGGCGACGATCGCCCGCTCGAGGCGGGTGCGGAAGGCGTGGGGAGCGAGCATCCGCACCTCTTCGAGGGGCTCTGGGTCGACGCCGCCCACGGCCGCCAGGGGCTGGTGGGGGATCAGGGTGACGCCCGAGAGGGTGAAGGAGGGCAGCACGAATTGGATCGCCCCCGCACCGACGTTTCCCGCCTTGCCGCCGCCCAGCCGCCAGGTGGCCGTGAACTGGCTGCCCACGTCCGGACGGCGACCTAGCCGGCCGTCGCCGAAGCGCAGGGTGCCACGGCCGTCCTCCGCCACCTCGACGGTGAAGTGGCGATCCTCCGGTCCGCTCGCCAGCAGGTCGTAGCGGGGCTCCCAGGGCTCGCCGTCGGGCAGCGGCGGCCGGGCCACGAGGGTCAGGGCCGGCAGGGCCCCCCGGGGGTCCTGGGCCAGCAGGCGAGTGGCCGAAGCCCCGGCCGCGACCGGCTCGGCGAAGACCAGCGGCCCCCGCGGCAAGCGCGGTGTGAAGAGCCGAGGGACGACCTCGACCTCGGTGGCCCGGCCCTCGCCCAGGCAGCGGGGGTTCGTCTCTTGGCCCTCGGCGGCACCGAGATCCCCGGCCGCGGGGCGCCCGTGGTCCACCAGCACCACGTTGCCGTGGGCCACGCTCACCTGCTCGCGCAGCACGCAGCGGGCGCCGCATTCCCCCGTCGGCTCGGGCTCGGGGAGCACGGCCGAGAGGCAGAGGGGGAAGCTGAGGGCGTCCTCCCAACCCCACTCGATCTCGACGATGGGTGTGCCATCCAGGGGATCGAAGCCAGGCTCGACGCGGGTCAGCCGCACGACCTGGCGATGCCTGGGATCCGCGTCGCCGGGATGGCCGGTCTCCGGCCCCATCACCTCTTCGAAGACCAGGAAATCCCCCGCCGCCAGGTGCAGCTTGCGCTGCCGGGGAGGTGGAGCCTGCGGCTCCGGCTTGCACTCGAGCTCGCCCTGGGCGGGGTCGTTCGGGTAGCTCTGACCCGGGTCGGGAGTCTCGGGGGGAGGCTGCTCCCAGCCGTCGAGCAGGGTGGCGCGGGTGGTGCCGCGGGGCAGGCAGCACTCGCCGTCCCCCCAGGTGTAGAAGGGGATCTCGTTGTGGGCCTCGCGCAGCACCAGCTGCTCGCCGGTGACGGCGGTCAGGGGCAGGAAGATCTCGTAAGCCTCCTGCGCCACGCTGCCGAGGTCCCGCTCGGCGAGCAGGCCGGAGTCGGCGGGGGCGCCGCGGAAGCGGGTGAGGAAGCGCAGCGCGGGGGCCGGAAGCTCGAGGGTGGGGGCGCTGGTCTTGAGCCAGAGGAAGGTGCGGGCGTTGGCCCCCTCATGCATCCGGTAGTCCACCAGCCGCACGTGGCGCCGCACGCTGACCCGCTTCCTGGCCGTCGCGAGGTAGGCCTCGGTGGCCACGGCGTCCTGGTAGTAGGAGAGCTTCTCGCCGGCATAGGCCAGCAGCTCGACCAGGGTGAGCCCCAGGTCGGGCACGTGCCGCTCCTGCCAGTCGGGAACGGTCAGGGCGAGGCGGTCGAGGAGCAGGCGGCGGAAGCTGGCGTAGTCCTTGGCCAGGTAGGAGATTTCGGGCACGGCGCGGGCCTCGGGGGGGCAGAGCTCCGCGACCTTGCAGTCCAGCCCCGAGGCGCAGGCGAGCTTGAAGCGCACCTCGAGCACGGCGTGGCGGGGGTCGAAGCCGCCCAGGGGGATCTCCGTGGGGCAGCCGTGCTCGTCCATTTCGACGACGGCCAGGCGGTAGGTCGAGAAGTCCCCCGGGCGGTCGACGAAGACCAGCATCTGGTCGTCGAGGTCGGGGTCGTCCTCGCGGTGGATCAGCACCCGCTCGACCCGCACCCGCTTCGCCCCGGCCTCGCCGTGGAGCACCAGGTTGCCCGCCTCCAGCCGCTCCGGAGCCTTGCCCAGGAAGGTGACGGTGAGCAGGGTCTGGCTCGCCCCGTCGACCTCCACGAAGTCGAGGCCGTTCAGGCTCGAGGCGCGGACCTTCTCGCGGCGCTTCTCGCCCTCGCAGAGCAGGGCGTCGACGCGGCTCATGGCCCCCTCCTCTCGAAGATCTCGACCCGCACCTCGGCGGTGCGGCGCACCACGTAAGTGACGGCGATGCGCAGGGTCGAGTCCCGGCTTTCGACCTCGACGGTGGCGACCTCGATGACGTCGCCCAGCCAGCGCTGGAGGGCCGCCTGGATGGTGAACTGGAGGGCCGCGGCGAGCTCCGCCGAGGTGGGCGCGAAGACCAGACGCAGCACGCCGCTGCCGAAGTCCGGCCGCATCACCCTCTCGCCCGGGCTGGTGAAGAGGAGCTCCTCGATCATGTCGCGGACGTGGTCGTCGTCTCCGGTGGTGGCGGTGCGCCCGCGGCCGTCGAAGTGGAAGGGGTAGTCGAGGTTCATCGCGCGCTCCTCGGGCCTCAAGTGGCGATCACCCGTTTCTGGGTGGCGAGCGAGTTGGGGGGGCCCTGGGGGATCTGCTCGACGCTGAAGCACATCGCCGTGGGGGTGAGGATCGCCGCCGGCTGGCCCATGACCATCACCCGCGCCGCCGGCTCCACCTGCACCCGCACGCAGGGCTGGGGCTTGGGGGCCGGGCCGGCCGGCACGGTGAACGGGCAGCCGGCGGGGATCATCAGGTCGAGGATCGAGAGCACCGGCATGGCGCCGTTGACGAAGACCCGCGGCGTGGCCGGCGGCTTGGGCGGCACCGGCGCCTGGTGGACACAGGTGGTGATGGCGCCGACGTGGAGCAGCAATCCGGGCATCGCTTCTCTCCTCAGGTGATCACCAGGGCCGGGCCGTTGATCGCCACCGAGGGACCGACCATGACGATCGAGGCACCCTTGCCGTTCTGGATGTAGATGCCGGTGTCGTTGACGATGATCGCGGCGCCGGTGGTGCTCTTGATCATGATTCCCCCGGTGGGGCCGGGCACGTCGCTGATCAGGATGCCGTTCTGGAGCGGCGTCTGGATGGTCACCGCGGGCACCGCCGGGGGAGCCAGCCGGGCCAGCGCCGGCACCTCGGCGGCCGAGCCCCAGAAGCAGCCGGTCCACAGGGGATAGTCCGGGTCCCCCTGTTCGAACTCGATCCACACCCCGGCGCCGATCAGGGGGGTGGTGAAGAAGCCCGCCTGCATGCCGCCGGTGGGCAGGCAGGGCATGGCCCACGTCGAGGGCAGGATCGCCGAGACGTCCGGCACTTGCACCAGGATCCGCCCCATCATCAGCGGGTCGACGTTGGACAGCACCATGCCGCGGTACTTGCCGTAAAAGCGGGGCGGGCATTGCCGGCCGCCGGCCTCGGGGGCTTCGGTCTGGTTCATGCCGGGACCCTCGGCACGGTGGAGAGCAGGCCGTTGCGGGTCAGGGTGAAGTCCTGCTTGTACTCCCCGCGCTTGATCTTGTGGGTGACGTTCTTGACGTAGTAGAGGCCGTCGAAGGCCGGTCCGGCGCCGCGCACGCCGACCAGCCGCCGGGCCTTGAGGATCCGGCCGTAGCGAGCGACGTCCAGCGAGCCGCTGGCGGTCACCGACTCGGAGGTCTTGGCCGCCTCGGCCAGGGCCAGCATGGCCGCCTGGGGGAAGGACAGCTTGGCAGTCTCCTGGATGGGCAGGAACTTCTTGGGGATCGGCGGGATCAGCCCGAGAGGCGGCGACAGGGGAGTGATGTCCGGTACCGGGATGGGGATGGTCAGCTTCGAGAAGGGCTCCTGGAGGAAGACGATCGGCATGGTCTTTTTGTCGGTCTCGAAGCCGAACTTCACCGACTCGACGTTGGTGTGGGCGTCCATGGCCACGTTCAAGGCCGGCTGCGGCACCCCGACTTTGATCTGCGGCCCCCAATAGGCCACCGAGGCGCCGGGAACGGGCCCCGGCTCGACGTAGAAGACGTAGCCCACCCGCTCGGCCAGGCTGCGCACGTAGCAGAGGTCGGTGCCCTGGTGGCGGGGGATGATCTGGACCGGGATCGGCACGTCGAGGAACAGGCTGGGGATCACCATCGGGATCACCCCCAGGAAGGCGTACTTCAAGATGCACAAGGCCACCCGGGCTTCGGCGGGCAGAGCCGGGTAGGGGATGCCCGAGAAGTCGATGTAGTCCATCACCCGCGACAGGTCCTCGCCGGTGATGGTCAGGATCGAGTGGCCGGGGTCGCTGCCGGGGCTGACCTGGTGGTCGGTCATCAC
>JBIOYC010000252.1:0-10961 GCA_044869955.1 Thermoanaerobaculia bacterium
GCTCGGGCGCTGGCTCGGGCGCAAGCTGGGCTGGGCCGTGAAGAGCCCCTACGCCCACCTGCTGATCGGCTTCTCGCTGCTCGAGCTGGTGCGCTTCGCGGGCGGGCTCGGGGTGGCCGCCGGCGGCATTGCGGCGGGCCTCGGGCTGCTGTTCCTGACCGTGGGCTCGATCATCCGCTGGATCGCGACCTCGGCGGGCATCGGCGCCGTGCTGCTGTCGCGCTACGGCCGCTATCTGGAGGGCTCCGCGACTCCGGTGGTGCCGGCTTCGCCCGCGAGCGCTCCGCCGCCCGCTCCGCCCACTTCGACGGCGGCGCCGCAGCTCCTGCCGCCCGTCGCCGTGCCGCCGATCGAGCCGGCCGGAAGCCCTTCCTCCGGCGACACTCCGCCCAAAGTCGACACCGAGCCCGATCCTCCGAGCCCGAGCTAGCTACGCCATCCTGGTCGGTTTCGGGCCTCCGCGCAGCCCGGCGACCTGCTGGCAGAGATTCTGGGAGGTAGGACGGAGGCAGGGACCCGGGGGTGGCCTGTGCCTATCGCTTCGGCCGCCGGCGCGGTTTCTCCTTCGGCGGCGGCTCGGCCTGCTTCGGGCGGAGTCTTTGTGCCGGGCTCTTGCGCTTGTGGCCGCCTCCTTCGCGGGCCGGCGCTGAGCTGCGCTGCGCCGCGCGCCTCGACTTTCCAGCCCCTCCCTTCGGTGGAGGGGGCTCCTCCTCGGCCGCGGCTTCGAGAGCCGCACGGACCTCTCGGGTCTTGGTCTGGAAAAACGCGGCGAGGTCGCGCTGCGTGATACCGGCGAAGACCTCCTCATCGAGCTGCGCCAGGCGCGCGAGGCGGCCGTAGACGCCGAAGAACTCGGCGAAGAACGAAGCCGGGTCGATTCGGATGGCGCGCAGGATACGCAGCACGTGCTCGACGCGCAGCTCGATGCGGCCGGTGAGCACCTGGTTGACGAAGTCCTCGTGCTCGCCCAGGCGCCGGCAGATCTCGCGCTGCGAGACGCCGACCTCGGCCACCTTCACGTACAGCCGGTCGGTGAGCCGCTGCACCTGAAAAGGCACGTCCACCGGCCTGGCGAGGGCACGATCCGCGGCGGAGCCCGGCGCGGGGAGCAGATCCGCGAAGTCATAGACATCCCCGAACAGCAGAACCGGCGGTACGCCCAGCTCGTTGGTGACCTGGAACAGCGTGGTGAAGCTCAGCCGGGCGCTGCCACCGAGGAGCTGCGACAGGTAGTGCCGGTTGTAGCCCACGGCCAGCGACACGGACTGCATTGTCCGCTTGGATTTGCGGGCCGCCACCCGCAGGCGGGCGATCAAGGCTCGGAGGTCGCCTTCCACGCTCAAGGTGGGCTCAGTGTATCGCCGCCGCAGACAATGGACCAACGCCGTGGTTCCACTGCGATAGCCGCACGGGAGAGGGTCGCCGCAGAGCCCGTCGGCGTGGGTCTATTGCGGTGATCATGGCGCGATCCTCAGGGCGATTCTCTTCGCGCGTAAAGTGAACGCAACAAGGGACTTGCGCGCGCCTGCCAGCCAAGGAGGCCGGCGGTTGCCGACGCGCGGCCCGAGGAGGAAGCGATGAAGTTCCGACGTTCGCTTAGGTCGGCGGTCGTAGTGGCGTTGCTCGGCCTTTCGGCGTTACCTCAGAGTGCCTGGGCAGGACCCTCAGCAGCGGGGGAAGGGAAGTGGACCTTGATCTCGGTGTTCTGGCGAGTGCTGGAAGCCGGCATCGTGCTGCCGGCGAGATCTTCAAGTGGAGCAAGGGAAAGGGCTGGTGGCACCGACGACAGCTTACCGGCGGCAGGCCGCGACAGCAGCACGCCTCCTGTGCGCCACGGCTGCGAGATCGACCCAGCGGGCAAACCGGGTTGTGTGTAGGGCTCGCCCTGGGCCGGCCATCCGTCGCCACACCACCACTTCCTCGTGCTTTCTTCTTCCGCTACACTCTCTTCTGCCCATGGACGAAAATCCACTCTCCTTGGAAGAGCTGGTGGCCGTGGCCTTGAGAAGGGTCGAGGTCGCGCTGCCGGTGCCGCTCAGCAGGAAGACCCTCGGTCGGATCTGCCGTTCGGTGCTTCGCCGGACTGAGGCCCACCAGCGCCTGCTGGCGACGAACAGCCGGCGAGTGGGTCGCGTGGAGGTGGTCCGAGAGCTCATTCGCCGCAGCGAAGCCGTTCGCTTTACCCATCCCGCACAGATGCTGAGGACGGCGCGTGCAGCCGTGGCTGTCGGGCAGGGATTGGGGCCGGCCGCCTGCTTGGCAGAACTACGCGAGGATGCGCGAGCAGAAGCGTGGGCATGCTTGGCCAATGCGCAGCGAATCGGGGGCGACCTTCGAGCCGCCGAGGATGCGTGGCACCACGCAGATCGGCACTGCGCCGCTGGCAGTGGCGATCCCCTGATCAAGGCGAAGATGGCCTGGCTCAAGGGAGTGCTGCGCCAGTGGCAGGAGCGCTATCCGGAAGCGATCGTCCTGCTCTCTGACGCCGCTGGCCAGTACACGAGACTCCGGGAGACTCACCTGGCGGGCACCGTGCTGGTCAGTCTCGGCATCGCCTACCGTCGGGCAGAAAACCTGTCTGCCGCGGCGGTAAGCGCGTTCCGAGGGAGCGAGCTGCTGGACTGTCGCCGGGCGCCCGAGTTGGTTGTCGCGGCAATGAACAACCTCGTCTTCTACCTTCACCACGCCGGTCACCATGACGAGGCCGCACACTACCTGCCGTTCGTCCGTGAGCTGATCGAGGCCCAGGATCAGCCCTTGGAGCTATTACGCCTGCGCTGGCTCGAAGGCAAGATCGCCTTATCGGACGGTAAGAAAGTCGAGGCCCGTGCCCACTTCGAAGCTGTCCGCCGCGGATTCGTCGAACAGAGCATGCCCTACGACGCTGCTCTCGTATCGCTGGAGCTGGCGCTGGTCTACGCCGAGTCCGGCTGGACGGCCGATGTCGAGCGCCTAGCCTCAGAGATGTACCCGGTCTTTGTGTCCGCTGACCTGCCCCATGAAACCACTGCTTCCCTCCTTCTCTTCGTCCGGGCCGTCAACGAAGGCGGCGCCTCGCCGGATCTGATCCGCGACCTGCTGGCCCGCCTCGAGCGCCGCTCCTCGGCCGGCGACTGAACCGGCCTCCGAGAGCGTGGGCGGAGCGCTGCGCCTGTTCCTCCAGCAGGTCGGATAGACTGCCGTCAATAATCATTTATCGCCTTGACAGTGGAATGGCCGGCGCAGTATAACGGCCATCGTGCATCCCCGAAATCAGCCACCGCCCCCAGGCGCCGAGTCACGAGCTCAGCTCAAGTCCGAGCGCATCCAGAGCCAGCTCGCTGCGCTGCCCGAGTGGGAGCGCTCCTCCGATAGCCAGGAGATTCGCTCCCGTTTCCCCTTCGCGGAGGGAGAGAAGGCGGGCGACTTTCTGCGCCAGGCCCGCGACCTGACCCACGAGCACGAGCTGCGGGCGGTGCTGATGCACGCCGAGGGCGGCTCGGTGGTGGTGACCGTTCGCGGATCGGGCCAGCACGGCCTGACCGAGCGGGACCTCGTGGGCGCGGCAGCGCTCGACCGGCTCTACGGGAGGAGGGCGCCGTGAGATCGCTCCTCGCCCCGAGCCTGCCTCCCGAGCCTTTGGCGGTAGCAGCCTCCGGCCGCGGTGCCCGGCCTGGCAGGCGGCCGTTCGCCGCCCGCCTGCGCCTGGGGTTACGGCTCGTGGGCCGGGCCTCGGCCGCGCTGCCGGTCTCGCCGGCCGAGGCGCGGGCGCTGGCTTCGGCGGCGCTCGCGACGGCACTGCCCACTGCCGAGGAAGAGCGGCGCCCCACAGCCCGGCACCTGCTCCTGATCGCCGCCGACCTGGCGGCCAGCGCCTACTGCGTGGAGGCCGAGGCGTGGCTGCTCGAAGGGCGTGCCGCGCGCGCGGCGGCGCCGGCGGCCTTGGCCCGGCTCCTCGCTCTTCAGGGCTCGGGCGACCCGCTGGTCTTCGGCGCCCTCGAAGCGATGCTCGGCTTCGAGGCCTGGCTCGGCGGCCATCTCGGCCGCTCGCTCCGACACTTCGAGGAGGCTGTCCTTCACTTCACCGAGGCCGGTGACCCCGGCTGCGCGGCCGACGCCTGGGGCCGTGCTGCCGTGGTCCTGGAGCTGGCCGGGCTCCAGCCCGAGGCAGAGCTGGCTTGGTCGCGAGCCCGGCGGCTCGTCGAGCGCGAGGCCGAAGCCCAGCTCGCCGAGCCCTCGGCCGATTCAGCGGCCCTCCACCAAGAGGCGACTCCGGCAGTAAACCCTCACCCCGAGCACGGCATCTGATTCCCAGCAAGGAGATCTGCGATGCGCGCGAGCCCCACGATCGACCCTCGGAGCCTCGGGAACTTGATGAGCCGGGCGGCTCTCGGCGGCGCCCTGCTTGTTCTGCTTGCCGTCCTCCTTCTCGGTGCCACCCCCGCTCTCGCCCAGGAATGCTCGGACAACCCGGACCGGCCGTGGGACCCGGACCTCCGGTGGGAGTCGGGGGGAGGATCGAGCGAAGGGGGCGAAAACTGCTCGGGTGGCTATCACTGCTGGATGCCGAGGAGCCCGAGCGGGCCGTACATCTCGAAGAGCGACCCGCAGTGCGACGCCAACGCCGGCCCTTGCCAGGTGGACCTCCACGTGCCGATCGAGATCCCGGGCAACTCGCAGAACCCGCCTGGTTCGGAGGGCGCCGCCGCCTACCTCTTCGAGCCGGGCAGCTCGATGGCGGGCTGCACTCCGCCGAGCCACTGCGACAGCGAGGCGTTCTGCGCCGAGCACGGCGGAGGGGCTTCGATCCACACCGACTTCGGCGAGATGGTGGTCCCCGGTGGCCCGGTGCAATGCCCGGACACGGAGCACGAACGCCATCGGCCCTACGACGCTCTGTTCATCAGTTGCTACTACTGCTGCCATCCGGCCCTGGCGATGCCGGGCCTGGACTTCACGCCGCCGGCGGTGGCTGCGGCGTTGGGGTGCCTGCCGCCCAAGAAGGATGGCTGCAACGATCCCCGCTCCTGCCGCACCTGCGGCGAGGGCGGCACGCCGCTCGGCGGTGGAGGCCCGGCCTGGGGTGGATCGGGGCCGCTGTCTTCCGGTCCCGGGGCCTCGCTGCGCTACACGGCGGGCGGGGTGGGGCACATCGGGCACCCGGGGAGCCGCGAGCTCAACGTGGAGCTCGGCCGGTATTGGATGATGAGCTACTCGACCCGGGTCGTGGCCGCTCCCGGCCCGAGCCACGTCTGGCTCCTGACCGAGACTGCGACCTACCGGGAATTCTGGGACGAGGACGCGGACGGCAGCTACGAGCGGGCCTCACCGTCGGATGAATACCGCAAGCTGACCTACAGCAGCACGACCGGCTGGCGCCTCGCGGAATTGGACGGCATGGTGCACGCCTTCGGCCTCGACGGCCGGTGGCTTTCGACCACGGACCGAAACGGCAACGCCAAGGCCGCCACCTACACGGCCGGCCAGCTCACTCGCGTCTCCTTTCCCGACGGCCGCCACGAGGACTTCACCTACCACGAGGACAGCGGTCGTCTGGCCTCGATCACCGAAGTGGGGGTGGATGGGGTGAGCTCGCGCACCTGGCTGTACCGGTGGAGCTGGCTCGACCTCGAGCGCATCACGCTACCGGACGGCCTCTACCTCGACTTCTTCTACGGGGACCTGCGCCATCCGGGGTATCTGACCCGCATCGAGTCCGTGCACTCGACCGAGCTGCCCGATCGCCGGGTGCTCCGGGCCTGGGAGTACGACGAGCGCCGCAACGTGGTCCGCACCTGGAAAGGCGACGCCTCGCCGACCGGCCCCAACGCGGTCGAGGTCTGGAGCTTCAGCTACGACGATCCGGTGCTCCCGACCGAGACCACGGTGACCGATCCTCTCGGAAACGAGTCGGTCTACACCCTGGAGCGCGAGGCGGGAAGCGGCAAGGCCCGCCTGGCCGCTCTCTCCGGCTCCTGCCCGGTGTGTGCGACCGGGCCCAACAGCCAGCTCCTCTACGACGACCCGGATCATCCCCTGCTCGCCACCCGCGAGCTCGACGCCCTGGGCCACGAGACAGCCTTCGAGCACGACACCCACGGCCAGAAGGTGCGCCAGATCGAGGCGGTGGGCGAGAGCGAGTCGCGGGTGACGGAGTGGAGCTACAGCGCGGAGTTTCCCGCGCTCGTCGAGGAGGTGATCGGGCCGTACCCAGCCGGGGGCCTGCCTTCCCGGCGGCTCGAGCTGGACTACGAGCCGGGCACGGGCAATCTCCTGGTGCGCCGGGAGATCGGGGTCGAAGAGCAGATCTCCGGAGCGCTTTCGACCTTCACCCTGGAAACCACCTACACCTACAACTCCGCGGGCCAGGCGCTGACGATCGACCCGCCGGGCTCCGGCACCGCGGACGTCGTGAGCTTCACCTACGACGCCAGCCGCGGCGGCCTGGTGCCTCTCACTCGCACCGATCCACTGGTCGGCACCACCTCCTTCGTCCACGACGCCTTCAACCGGCAGACCAGCGTCGCGGACGTGAACGGCGTGCTGACGCAGACGCGGTATGACGCCCTCAGCCGCGTCACCCACCAGATCGCAAGGAGCGTCGCCGAGGAGTCCCCCGGCGACCCGATCGACCCGGAGGACGAGGTCCTTCCCGCCGATATCGTCACCGAGTGGCGCTACACGCTGCTCGGGGACCTGTGGCGAATCCTGCGCCCCGGCGGGGGATGGGCCAAGTACCTCTACGACGCCGCGGGCAGGCTCGAGGCCGAGGAGGTCACCGATCGCACCGCGTTCAACCTCGAACGCCGCAAGTGGACGCTCGACGGCGCAGGCAACCGCATCCGCGAAGAGCTCCAGAGCTACGCGAGCTTCACCTGGACGACGAGGAAGACGACGGATTTCGTCTACACCTCCCGCTGCCAGCTCTCGAAGATCCTCCACGCCGACGGCTCGGTGACCGAGCACGACTACGACTGCGCGGGAAACCTCGCCCGCACCTGGGACGAGAACCACCCCTCGGCCAACCAGACCGCTCCGGCGAGCCAGGTCTACGGCTACGACGCTCTCCATAGGATGACCTCGGTTTCCCAGCCCTGGGCCGGCGGCGGCTCGGCGGTGACGAGCTACAGCTACGACGCCCAGGACCACCTCGTCGCGGTGACCGACGCCGAGGGCAACTCCACTAGCTACTCCTACAGCGACCGCGATCTCTTGACGAAGGAGGTCTCGCCCGTCTCCGGCACCACCCGCCACGGCTACAGCGAGCACGGCGAGCTGGTCGCGACCCTCGATGCGCGGGGGATCACCACCGCCCGCACGCTCGACGCCGCCGGCCGGGTGACGCTCGTCGATCTTCCCGGCACCAGCCTCGACACCGCTTACACCTACGAGGACGGCTCCGTGCCCTGGAGCCAGGGGCGCCTGACCCGCATCGAGCGCGGCGAAACCGCCATCGACTACCGCTACGATCGCTTCGGCAGGACCACCCAGGACGGTGCTCTCTCCTATGTCCTCGACGAGAACGGCGACCCGCTGGAGATCGTGTATCCTGGCGGCGTGCGTGCCGTCTACACGTACCTGGTGCCCGGACGGCCGAAGTCGCTCACCCTGCGGCGCGACGGCCTGCCGGACGAGCTGCTGGTCGACGAGGCGACCTACCTGCCCTTCGGGCCGGTCGAGCGCCTCGACTTGGTCGGGACCCTCAAGGAAACCCACACCTACACCAGCCGCTACTTCCCCGAGTCGATCCGGGTCACCTCGTCCTCGAGCGACAAGCTGCGCTGGGACTACACGACCGATGCGGTGGGCAACGTCACCTCGATCGAGCAGCTTGCGCCGGCGCCCACCGTCACGCGCACCTACGCCTACCAGGACTTCGCCTATTTCTTGAGTCAGGGCGACGGCCCCTGGGGCACGCTAAGCTGGAGCTACGACAAGATTGGCAATCGACTGAGCGAGACGCGCTCCGGGGTCACCGACGCCTACACCTACCTGCCCAACGCCACCAGCGGCCATACGGCGCTCCTCGAGCAGGTGACGCTCGGCGCCGGCGGCACCCGCGCCTATGAGCACGGCCCGGCCGGGCATCTCGAGCAGGTGGAGGCGCCGGGCAACACGGTGACCTTCAGCAACGATGCCACGGGCCAGCTCTCGCGCGTCGCGCGGCCGGCCGTGGGGCCGTTCACGGACTTCCTCTACGACGGCAGAGGCTTCCTGACGAGAGCCGCGGGAGAGCTGCCCGGCGAAACCTCCGCCTTCGCCCCGAGCCTCCTGGCCCGAGACGAGCCCCTGGCGCCTCCCGAGGCCCTGATCTTCGCCGATGACTTCGAGACCGGGAACACCTGTCGCTGGTCCCTTACGGTCGGCTCCTCCCAGCCCCTCACCTGCCCGACACCCATCCCGGTCGTCACCCATGCCCTCTACAGCTCGGACGGGGCGCTGCACCACCTGCGCCACGACGAGACGGGAGAGGAGAGCTTCCTCTTCTACTTCGCCGGCCGTCCCCTCGCCCAGCTCGTGCGCGACGGCGATCCCGAGAGCGACACCTACCACTGGCTCGCGACCGACCACCTCGGAACCCCCATCGCCAAGATCGTGCGCGGCACCACCACCACCCTCCCGTGGGTCGGCGGCTTCGAGCCCTTCGGCGCCGACTGGCAGGCCGGCACTCCGCAGGGGGCGAGCGAGAACGGCGTGTTGCTGAGGTTCCCCGGGCAGTGGGTGGACGAGGCGTGGCAAGAGAGCAGCCTCGGAGCGGAGGTGTACTACAACGTGTACCGGTGGTATGCGAGGCAGACGGGGAGGTATACGAGCGTGGATCCCGCCGGCATTACCGAGGACTCTGTCCACCCGTTGCTATACGTTTCCAGTGGCCCCACCAGATTCACTGACCCGCTTGGCCTTCGACGGTGGCCGTTCGGAGGGGGGAAATTCTGTCGCGACAGGAGCTGCGATTGTGAACCACCAATCAGGGTGCTGGGTGAGGACGGACCGACCTTTGTGCCGACACCACCAGCCGGGCAGTGCGTGGAAGCCGACGCTGTCTACAGCGCGAGTGGAGTGGTCAAGATCCCTGACAACTTCCGCTGCACGCTACGGTGCCGGGAGAATTCGGCAAGAGGAGACCTAATCTGCCGAGCGCGTCCTTACATACCTGGCCAGAGGCCGCAGCCCTTCCCACCAACCTCGCCTCTTCCTCCGGGCTGGCCGCCTAACCCCTTCTCCAGCGGAGGCTCCTAGTATGCGCCCCTTCCCGAAGTCAGCGCTACGCTTGATCTCCGTACTGGCTGTTGCGGCGGCGGTGCTCACTGCTGCTGCGCTCTTACGTAACAGCCGCGACACCACGGTCTATGCCAGTGGCTTCCGGGAGGAGGTATTCCAGCAGCTCAAGCCTGGCATGGAGGTCGAGGAGGTCTACTCGCTGCTTGGGCAGCCGCTTGCAGTGAGGAAGGAGAACTCCCCGGAGAGGTGGTGTTATGGGGAAGCTGGCGTCGTCCGCAAAGGCGGCGCCGTTGTCGTCGAGAACTTCCTCAGTCCGGCTCGATGCGTCCTCTTTAACGAGGCCGGTGAGGTGCTCGAGGTGACGGGGGAAGGGCTGGCGGCGATCCAGCAGGGAATGGCCCACGGGGAGGTCCTGGAACTCTTGGGCGAGCCCCACCGCCGTAGTCCAGGGGCCGCCATGACACTTCACTACACCACGCCTGGCGGCGAAGGTCTTTTCCGATGCCGGAGCGTGGCCGTCGATTCGAGGAGTCGCGTCAGCGACGTCATCAGCTATCAGTTCTACGACTGAGCCAGGTAGAGCTCCAAGCGCCTTCTGCCTTGCGTCGCGGCGGGACCTGGGGCTGCGGAGACTGGGGGCCGTGGAGACCCACTGCCCGGGATCGGAGGCACGGAGTGAGCCTGTTCAAGCGCCCTGGCTACAGTTGGGCGGCAGCGCTCCTGATTCTCGTGGCCGCACTGGCTGCGGAGATGCTTCCAATTGTCGGTGGCACGGGTGCCGAGGCGCGATTTGACTGGTCCTTCGCATACGTGACTCTGCATTTCGTTCTGCTGCCTCTCGGGGCCGTCGTCCACCTCGCCTGGAACGGCTTGGCGCTCGCCTTTAGGCGCCGCCGCGCTCTCCGTGACCGACTGCTGGATGCACTCTCGACTGTGATCTCGATCGCTTATCTTGCTTTGCTCCAGGCTCGACCGCTCTTCCCCCTGTGGGGAGATGTGCTCTGGGAGAATTTGAAAGCTGGCCCATGACCTGTGTAGCAACGGCAAGACAGGCCCACGGGTCCGGGAGGGAGCAGAATGGAGGCCGTCTGGGCAGTTGTCACGATTGCTCCCGCCTTCCTCATCGCAGTAGCAGGTCACAGACTCCTCGCGGGCCGGTGGAGACTGCATCCTCTCGCCTCGGGGTTTCTCTGCGGTGCGACAGCAGGGATCTACCTCTTTGGTGTGGGCGAGCTCGCTTTCAGGTTCTCCGTGACAGCGCTCCTACCCGGGGCTCTCTTTCACGCCCACACCTTCGCCTTTGCGATGCTCTCCCTCGTCGCCGACAAGCTGGTGCGGGGAGGCGATACCATGATGCTGAATGCCTTGGCGGACAGCAGAGTGACCAGGCTCGTCGGGGTGGCGAGCACCTGTGTAGTGGGCTACGGTCTACTTGGAATCTTGCTGGCTAGCCTGGTCAATCGCGTCCGAGGGCGCCGCCGATGAGCCTCGGCGGCTCTGAGTCTGGGCGTTGGACCAGAGGTCGGCCAGGAAGCCGGCCGCAGTGACGTGTCACCTCACCCTGGAGCGACCCGCTGAACGTTGAACGCCTGCCGCCGGCTTCCGGCCAGGACCGCGTGGTCGCCCCATGGCGCGTTTGGAGGGGCTGCCCTACAGCTCCCCACGCAGCCGCTCCGCCAGCAGCGTGAAGCGGCGCCGGGTGCGAGCGTTGCCCACCGCGATGGCCAGCGCACGCTTCTGGCCCACCAGCACTGCCAGCT
>JBIOYC010000253.1:0-16145 GCA_044869955.1 Thermoanaerobaculia bacterium
GCCGATCGGCTACGCCCTCTTCCGCGCCTGTGCGGCCGCCGTGCTGATGGCCAGCTCGCTCGGCACCATCGTCGCCGAGAAGGGGGTGGGCGGCCTGTCGAGCTTCGCCTGGAACGACTACTTCCCCTCGGGCACCAAGGACCACGTGGACTATTTGGACGAGCGCGAGGCCCTCGCCCACGGCCTCGCCGACCCCGGCGGCGACCCGGCCCTGGCCGAGCGGCGCCGCCACCTGCGCGCGCAGCTGCCCCTGGCGAGCGTCTTCGAGCTGCCGGGACCGGGGATCGAGCGGTTCGCGGACCGACACCAGCTGGCCGTGGGCGACCGCCGGCACGACCTCTTCGACGACAAGGCCGGCGTGCGCTGGACCTTCCAGCACGGGCCGATGCTCTTCCAGGGGCTGGACGGGCGTACCGGCCAGGCCGCGGGCTGGTTGGGTCTCGCTGGGCCGGTGGCGGGGACGGCGGCGAGCGTGCCGGCCGGGGACCGCTTCCCTGAGGTGCCGTTCACGGACGGCGAGGGCATGCTGTTCACCCGCGGGCGGATCTACCAGGTGGACTTCGCCCGCGGCACGGTAGACCTGCGCTTCGAGCTGCCTGCCGGGGAGTCGTTGCGCACGCCTTTCGTGGCGGCGGAAACCTTCCTGCTGGCGGCCTCGGACCGCACTCTCTACTTCTTCGAGCCACGCGACCTGCGGCGCCCCGGCGTGCGCGTCGAGCCGACGGCCCGGGTGGCCCTGCCGGCACCGGCCCGCGAGATCTCGCGCACCCTGGTGGCCGAGCTGGTGGACGGCTATCTCGTGTCCTTCGTGCTCGGCCGGCTCAGCGAGCAGGATCGCCACCGAGCCGAGCAGGTGGTGATGGAGGTCGGCTTCGACGGCAAGAACGAGGTGGTGGCCCGGCGGCCGCTCGAACAGGGCTTCCCGGCCTGGCACCGCCATCGCGGCTTCTGGATCTCGCCGTTCTTCCAGGTGGCGCACGACCTCGCCTGGACGGCGATCGCCCCCCACCGCGACGAGCGGGTGACCCTCGGTGAGATCGCGGCCAACCCCGCGCCGCCCGGGGTCCTGGCCCTCGCCGGGCTGGTGGCGCTGCTCTCCGCCGCAGCCACCGGCCGGACGGCGAAGCGCCGGGGCCTCGCGGTCCGCGAGCGCCGGGCCTGGACGGCCGGGGCCTGCCTGCTCGGCTTGCCCGGCTTCCTCGCCTTCCTGGCACTGACGGTCAAAGACGAGGCCCTCGACCTGCCCGAGCCGGAGAAGGGTCTCCGCCCCGTGCCCATGCCCCAGCTGGTTGGAGTGGAAGGAGGGAGGGCGTGAGATTGGCGGTGGCGTTGGCGCTGACCCTACTGGGGAGCCCTCACCCCTGCCCCTCTCCCGGCCCGCCCACTCCGAGCTTCCGGGAGAGGGGCTCAGAGGGGATCTTGTCCCTCTGTCCTTCCCGCGAAAGCAGGAATCCATCCCCCTCCAGGTCATCCCGAACCGGAGGGATCCCCGCTGCCGCGGCGATGACGAGCCCTGAGAGGTTCCTTCCGGCCTCCCCCTCCGCAGCCCCTCTCCCGGGAGAGAAGCAGGGGTGGGTCGGGAGAGAGGTCGGGGTGAGGGCCCCCCTCGATCTCTACCTGGAACCGCCCCGCATCCGCGAGGCCTTGCTCTCGCCGGCTGGGGACCGCGTCGCCGCCCTACTGCGCGAGCCTCAGGGAGTGAGCCTGTGGCTGATCGACCCGGTCTCTGGTCGACAGGAGAAACGCCTCGAGAGCCGGATCGTCGAGCATCTCCACTGGTTCTCGGACGGCGAAGGGTTGCTGCTCGAGACGCAGGACAGGCTGGCTCACCTCCCCGCAGCCGGCGGCCGGCCGACGTTTTTCCTGCGGCTCGATCCCCTGCGCGAGCAGCGCTTCCTGGGAGTCGATCTCACCCACCCGCACCACGTACTGGTCAGCGAAAAGGCGGCCGAGGGACGGTTCCGCCTGCTGCGGGTGGGCGTGGACGGCGGGGCGGAGGTGGTCTTCGAGCACACGGAGCGCATCCGCCACTTCGTGCTCGACCGCGAGGGGCGAATGCAGGTGTTCCAGCGCACGGCCCTCGGCGAGGGCGATCGGCTCGAGCAGGTGATCGAGCAGGTCGAAGGCGACCACCGCCGTGAGCTGCTGCGCTGCGACGCCCTCGACGCCTGCGAGCCCGTGGCCGTGGACGCCTCGGGGAGAATGGCACTGCGTGCCCGGCTCACCGGCGACCTGTCGCGACTGTGGGCCGTCGACCTGGCGACCGGCACCCGTAGGCCCCTGGCGGGGGACCCGGAGGGCTTCGCCGACCTGCGTACGGTCGAGCTCGATCCGGCGAGCGGCGCGGTGATGCTTGCGATCTACGACACGGACCGCCGCCGGGCCTACGGGCTCGACGCCGAGGTCGAAGCCCATCTCGCGCCCCTGCGCCGCCGCTTCGCGGGTCTGAGCCTCGACGTCCAGGCCCGAGCCGCGGGGCGTTATTGGCTGTTGGTCGAGTCCGGAGCCCAGCTCCAGCATCCGCGCTACCATCTCTACGACTCCGCCGCAAAGAGGCTGGCACCCTTCCTCGAGGCCGAGCGCCAGAGCGTCCCGATGCTGCCGGAGGCCGGGCTGGTGGCGCCGCGCGCCGTGACCTGGCGGGCGAGCGACGGCATGGAGCTCCACGGTTGGCTGCATGCTCCGCGCGGGGTGGACCTGCGCACGGTCCCGCTGGTGGTGCGGGTGCACGGCGGGCCGTGGAACCACGTACGCCAGGGCTTCAGCGCCCTGACCCACCTGCTGGTGGAGCGCGGCTACGCGGTCTTCGAGCCCAACTTCCGCGCCTCGACCGGCTACGGCCTGGCCTACCTGACAGCGGCCCAGGGGGATTTCGGCAACGGCCGGGTGCAACAGGACATCCTCGACGGCCTCGACGCGCTGCTCGCCCAAGGCATCGGGGATCCCAAGCGGGTGGCGATCCTCGGCCACTCTTTCGGCGGCTTCTCCACCCTGGGCGGCCTCGCCTTCACCCCCAAGCGGTTCCGGGCCGGGGTGGCCTCCGCGCCGCCAATCGACCTGCTGCGGGCCCTGCGCGACCTCGACGAGGAAGAGCTGCAAGGCAACGGGCTGCCCATGAAGCGAGTGGCCGAGCAGCTGATCGCCTTCGAGGATCCGCGCGTTGCCGCCGAGCTACGCCGCAAGTCCCCCGAGGCGCATCTGGCCCAAACGGAGCGCCCGCTGCTGATCTTCGCCGGCGGCAAGGACGAAAAGGTGGACGTCGTAGACGTCCAGCACTACGCCCAAGCCCTACAAGCCCTCGGCCGGGACGTCACCCTGGTGGTCGACGAGGCTCAGGGCCACAACTTCGAGACCCGCCTCGCGATCCGCGCCTACCTCACCTTGACCGAGCGCTTCCTCGGCCAGCACCTCGGCGTGAAAGTCCACCAGGAGGACGATCCCGAGGTCGAGGCCTACCTGCGCGGTGTGGTGCGGCTGGGGGGCGGGGGGATTACGGCTGCCGCAACCGCGCCGTAGTCTCGTCAGATGCCAGTCGGTAGGCTGGGTTAGGCTCGTCCGCGAGCCGTAACCCAGCTCCTCCCTGCGGGGCCCAGAGCTGGGTTACGCTCCGCTCAACCCAGCCTACGGGACCACCCGACAGCCGCCGCCCTCACTCCAATCGCTTGGCCGGCACGTCCCGCCCGGCCTGGTGCAGCACCAGATTTGAGGTCTTGCCGCCGGTGCCGCGCTCAAAGGTGATACGCACGTCGGCGACTTTCAGGAAGAACTCCAGCTCGCTTTGGGTGAAGAGCTCGGCCTTGGCTTGGCCGGTGGGCTGGAGGAAGAGCTGGTCGCCTTCGCGCGTCACCACCAGGTTGAAGCCGGGCGCCAGCTCGTAGCTGCCGGCGTAGGCGTCGAAGAGGGCCGGGTCCACCTTCACCGCCTGGCGCTCCATGGGCAGCGGCTCATGGGTGCGGGTGCCGAAGCTATCCGGGCCCATGCTGGCGAGATAGTCAACACCGATCACCCTGCCCTCGCCGTCCCGCCGGAAGCGCAACCGCGCGGCGCCTTCGCGGAAGAAGACCTCGTCCTTCGCCGAAGGTGCGATCTCCACTCGGTCCCCGCCGCTGCGCTGCGAGTAGAGCTTGCCGCCCTCGTGGGTGATGGCGCGGGTGGTGTTGGCGTCGAAACGGTAGACCGCCACGTACTCGTCGAGCACCTTCGGGTCGAGCGCCACCGCCGGCCTATCCTCGAAGCCCGGGCCGATCGCCTTGGCCGCGATCGCGAGCCCCAGGTCCTCGGGTCCCCGCTCCGCCGCGGAAGTGTTCGAGAGGATCGCCACGTACAGCTTCTCTTCCGGCACCCGCACCACGTGGCTGGAGAAGCCGAAGATGTCCCCGCCGTGCTCGATCACCTTGCGACCGCCGTACTCGAAGGTGTTCCAACCGTAGGCATAGTGGCTGTTCACACCCGAATTCAGCTTCGCTGGCGTGAACAACCGCGCCAGACTCTGCGGCCGCAGTAACCGACCGGAGGCGAGACCTTGCTCCCACAACCACAAGTCGTCCACGGTGGAGAACAGAGCGCCGGCCGAGAAGGGTTGCGTCATGCTGAGGTAGGCGGCTCGACGATGACCATTCTCGTCCTTGCCGTAGCCCTCCGCCCGGCCGGGGATGACCTCGGACTGGCTGCCGTAGCACGAGCGCTTCATGCCGAGGGGCGCGAAGATCTCCTGCTCCACGAAATCTTCGTAGGTCTTGCCAGAAACCTTTTCGATCACGGCGCCGAGGAGGATGTAGGCCGAGTTGTTGTACGCCCAGCGCTCACCGGGCTCGAACTCCAGGGGCTTGTCCTTGAACAGGCCGATGAGATCCGTGAGCGAGATGTCCTCACGGATCCGGGGGATCCACTCCGGCAGGCCGGTGTAGCTGGGGATGCCGGAAACGTGGGTGAGCAGGTGATCGATGGTGATCTTCGCGCCGTGGGTGGGATAGTCGGGCAGGTGCTTGGTGACGTCGTCCTCGACCGAGAGCAGGCCTCGCTCCTCCAGCATCAGGATCGCCGCCGCCGTGAACTGCTTGGTCACCGAGCCCAGCTCGAAGACCATCTCCGGCGCAACCGGCACGCCCAGCTCCAGCTCGGCCAGACCGTAGCCCTTGCGCAGCAGCACCTCACCGTTGCGCACCACCAGGGCCGCCGCTCCGGGACCGCCCGCGGGGTAGTTGGCAGCGAGCGCGGCGTCCGCATAGCGCATCAGCTCGTCGTTCGAGGGAGGCGCCGCAACAGCGGAGACCGCCGCCAGCGCCAGCATCAGCCAACAGGCGCCGAGGGTCCGCACCCCGGTCCCAAAGCTCCGTGTGTTCATGGGTGGACTCCTTTCATCCACCCGACCTTACGGCAGGAAGGCGGGGGGGTTAACAGGGGAAGGAACCCATCCCCCTCACGCCAGGGTCAAGAACCGAGCCTCGTGACAGGGCCGGCCTTGGCGATCGATGATCCAGAGCATGTAGGGCCCCGGAGGGGCCACGCCTCCGCTCGGTGGCGCCGTGGCGCCCAGGACGCCGGGGGCGAGGAGCTGGAACTCGAGGCCCACGTAGCGCTGGTCCCCGTCCCAAGCATGGGTGACCGTGCCGCAGCGCATCAGGGCGACGCGCTCGATGCGGCTGGCGTCGCTCGAGACGATCTGGAAGTCCTCGCCGTAGGTGAGCGTCGCGGGGGCGGTGAGCAGGGTCGGGCGGTCGGGCTCGCCGTCGTACCAGGGGGAGTAGACCTCGACCCGGTGCTCCTTCACCGAGTCGCCGCCGGAGCTGCCGTTCAGGTTCGAGCCGGCCGTCACCACCAAGCCGTTGGGCAGTAGCAGGGCCACGGAGTGGTAGTTGCGCACCACGTGGGCCGGCGGAGTGGTGGCCCACGCTTCTTGCGAGAAGTCATAGGTGCCGGTGTCCCAGCGGATCCCGGGGCTGTAGATCTCGGCTTCGAGCACGCCGTTGGCGTCCGGGCTGCCTCCGTCGGTCTGGTCATGGTCGAGGCCGCCGGTGAACAGCACCTCTCCCGTGGGCAGCAGGGTGGCGCAGCCATGGCGCCGCAGCGGCACTTGGCCCTCGGGCCAGTCCCGCTGGCCGGCGGGCTGCCAGGTGGGCGGATCCTCCGGATCCACCTCACCGAGGGAGAGGCGATGAGCTCCCTCGTAGCCCAGGAACAGCACGTGGGGGGTGTAGCCGTCTGTTGGCAGGAGGGGCAGCAGCACGGCGGTGTGGTTGGTCTCGGCGTAGCCCCGGCCCTGGTGCGGCGGCGGGTCCAACAGCAGGGGGTCCACCAGGCCCGTGGCCGGGTCGTACCAGCCGCAGCGACCTTCGTTGGGTGAAGCGAGGAAGACTCGCCCGTCGGGCAGCACGAAGAGCCGCGGATAGTAGAGGTAGCTGGTGGCGCCTTCCGGCCGCACCTGCCCCTCCGGCAGCGCCTCGTCGGGGTGGACGTCTCCCCAGGTCACGTAGATCCAATGGCCGTTCGCGTAGGTCCAGGCGTCCGCCTCGGCGTCGTACATCTCTGGCAGCCACGCGCCGTGACGACCGTCATTGAGCGATGGGTCGTCGCCATGCACCCGGGGATGGCCGCCGACGGCCAGAACGCGCCCATCCGCGAGGGTGATCAGAGTGGGGTACCAGCGCCCACCGCCGCCGACCGCCTGTCCGGGCTCGGGCTGGAGCGGCGCGGTGGCCGTCCACTCGCCGGTCTCCGGGTCGTAAGCTGCGCAGTCTCGGGCGCCGCTCCAGTGGTTCTGCGGGTTGCCGTGGGCGTCGACGTGTTGGTCCTCCACGCCTTCTGGGTTCAGCTCGCCGTCGATCGTCTCCGGATCGTTCCATTGCAGGGTGCCACCGCCCACCAGCCAGCGGCCATCCGGCAGGAAGGCGTGGCCGCAGCAGAAGACGTCGGCCGGAGGTGAGTCCGAGTCGGAGACCGCGCCCGAAGCGAAGTGAAAGACGCGGGTGTTGTGGATATCGCCCTCGTCGGCGTTCGACTTGTCGTGCTCGTCGCCGCCCATCAGGAGGACCCGCGCGGGGGCCACGGGGATCAGGGCGGCATGGACGGCCAGGATCTCGGCGTCCTCGAGGGCGACCTCCCAGGGGTTGCGCTCGAGGGTCGGCAGGGTGTCCAGGTTGTTGCCGCCGAGGGAGTCCGGCACCGTCCGCAGATAGGGCCTGGAGGGGCCCGCCACCACGTAGATGCGGCGATGGCTGCCCTGGAGGCCCTCGACGAAGTACTCGTGACGGTCGGCCAGGATGTCCGCGATCGCCCACTCACGTCGGCGCTGGGCCCAAGCCTCCTCGGGGTTGCAGAGGGCCAGGATGTCGCCATCCCGGTCACGAACGACGTGGGTCACTCGGCGCTCGGCCATCGTCAGCTCCTCTCGGTTGCCACTCGAGAGGCGACGGGGCGGGCCGGGCCGTTACTCGCCCTCCGCCTCCCCAACCGCCTCGACCATCATGCCCGTCTCCCTCCTAAACCACTCCCGGGGCTCGATGAGGATCCAGTCCCGCTCCCCGTGGTCGAGCTCCAGGCCCAGGACCCAGCGGCCGTACTGGGCCAGGAGCTGGCCCCGCTTACCGCCGGGCTCGAGGCGGAGGCGGGCGTCCAGGCCGAGCTTGCCGCCGCGGACGTGCAGCGCTTCGAGGTCCAGCCGGCGGCGGGAGACCTCCACCCGGGCCGTGCCCTCGATGCCTTCGACGGTCAGGGCCTCGGCCACGAAGTCCGGCCACGAGCGCCGGGTGGTGAGCACGTCGATCAGGGGGCCGGAGTCCCGGAGCCGCACCTTCACCCCGGCCTCGAGCGAGGGCGACGCCCGCGGCGCCGCGACGCCGTGCTCGACGGTGAAGCTGCCCCACCAACCGCGGGTCGGCCGGCTGGCCCCCTCGACCGTCACCCCCGCGAGGCGCAGGGTGGTGCCGTCCAGCCCGAACCGCCGGGCCGCCAGGTCGGCGCTCGACAGCACGGTCTCGATCTCGAGGTCGCCGGCGAAGCGCAGTCGCTCGAACCCGATCCGCGCCCGCGGCGCCGAGAGGCGCAGCGAGCCCGTTCCCCGGCGGCCATCCGGGCTCTCGAAGCGGGCCGCCACCTCGGCCTTGCCGCCGAGGATCTCGAGGCCCAGGCGGGCGGGGAGGAGGACGTTGTAGGTGCGCAGGTCCGCCACCTCGCCAGCCGGGAAGTCCACCCGCACGCCGCCCACGCGGAGCTGGCCGTCCAGCCGGCGATCCGCGGTCGCCAACTCGATGGCCAGGTCGCGGCCGGCAAGGTAGGAGTCGGTCTCGCCTTCCCGGCGCAGGGAGAAGCTCGGCAGATGGGCTGCGAGCACCGTCCCAGGGGCCTCGGGGGGCACGGTCCAGTTCAGGGTGCCCACGCCGGCGGCGTGGTAGCCCAGGACGCGCACGTCCAGGGGGCGACGCATCAGCTCCAGGGAGCCGCCGGGCCGGACCTCGCCGGCATCGAGGCCGGCGGCCAGGCGGAAGGGCCCGTCGCCACCGCGGAGCAGCAGCCACTCGACCCCGCTCAGCCAGGGATCGAGGATCGAGAGGTCAGCCAGCCCGCCCTCGAGCCGGGCTTCGCCGTCGAGGTGCGGCACCAGGGCCCAGCCCCGTTCCTCGCGGTAGCGGTAGGGCTCGATGGACGCCTCCAGTCGGCCCTGGAGCCCCGAGGCCGCCAGCCGCTCGCCGACCCGCACCTCTCCCCCCTCGACCTCGAGGCTCGAAGCCAGCACCTCGGCGGTCTCGCCGAGCTGGACCCGGAAGCCGCCGCGGGCCGAGAGGCCGCCGGTGAGGCGGAAGGCGTCCAGCCAGATCTCCCGGATGCCGGTGAGCCGGAGATCTGAGGCGTGGACCTCGAAGCGCCGCCGCGGCGGGCCCGGCCGCGGCACGACCTCGATCACCGGCAAGGTCGGTAGGGCGGCCGCCAGCTCGGCCGAATGGGGGACCTCGACCCGGCGGGCGAGGCGGAATTCGATGCCGTGGCCCTGGGCGCCGTCGATCTCGAGGCGCCTGGCGAGCAGGGCGGAGAGGGAGATCCGGCCACTCGCCCGGTCGGCGTGGAGCCACCAGTCGAGCCGCGGCGTCTGCCCCCGCAGCTCCAAACCCTCGGCCCGCCAGAGGCCGGGGAAGGGGGTGAAGAGGCGGTGGGCCGAGATCCGGGTCTTGCGATGGGGGGCCGCCACCAGGCGGGCGAAGCTCTCCGAACGCAGCCAAGTGTTGGCCGCCACGAGGTAGAGGGCCTCGAGGAGCAGAGCGCCCGCCAGGGTCAAGAGGAGGCCTCGGACCAGGCGCCGCCCGCGGCGCGGAGGGAGCCATTCGCTCATGAAATCAGAAGCAGGGGCATTCTACGCCCCCGCGCTCAGACCACCCGGCCGCTGCTGTGGCTCGGGCAGCCCACTGCCACGGAGCCTCTGAGGCTAAGCTGCCCAAAAACACCGTCGATGAACAGTATTCACTTTCATGCGGTCTTGAGTCCGTCACCCTGGTCTGCTACCCTCAATCAGCAATTCGGCTTCGCAGCTCCACCGCCGTCTCTCCGGGCCCCGGGAATGGCTCTCGGTGCCTTCTCGAGGAGGTCGCACATGAAGCACAGGGTTTGTCTTCTCGGTCTCGCTCTCGCCCTTCTGGCAGCTCCCGTCCTCACCGCCGACACCGTGATCAGCCGCGGGACCGACGCCTTCACCACCACCGGAGACGGCAGCACCTTCGTCAGCTTCGCCGGCAACCCGCTGCCCGCGGGCTTCTTCTGCCCAGGGTCGGCGCCGTTCACCGACACCATCGCCCTCAAGGGCAAGCCGATCGCCACCGACTCGAAGAAGCTCTCCGCCATCGACACCATCGTCGAGCGCCTCGACGACGCCGCCTTCGACGACAAGGGCGTGGCCGTCACCCGGGTTCGCCTGCAGGCCCTCTCGCTGGTGGGCACCGCGCCGATCCAGACGTCCTGCGGCAGCTACCGGGTGGTGGTCGGCCTCGCCGGCCAGCAGCGGGAGACCGTCATGCGCATCACCCGCGAGAGCGAGCTGGGCGGCACCTACGTCTCGCCTCTCGCCGTCGACACCCGGGTGGTCTTCGTACCGATCAAGGGCAACACCTCGCCGCGGCGCACGGTCTCCGTGAGCATCAACTTCCCGAGCCACGCCCCCACGCCGTGGGCGTTGGTGAGCACCACCGAGCTGGCGGTGCAGAAGCCCTTCCTGATCGACGCCAACGGTGACGGCAAGCCCGAGACCTCGGTCAGCGGCGCCGGCAACTTCCTCGCCGGAGCCCGGCACACCGACGGCGGCATCCAAGCGATCGGCGGACAGGGCACCTACATCTGTCACGATAGCGGCACCGAAGAAGAGCACTGCTACTGGCTCTGCAGCGGCTGCCAGATCCCCTGAGGTAGACCAAGAGGGCGGCCACGGGGGGCCGCCCCTACGAAGACAGCGATCTCCGTAGGGGCGGACCAACGTGTCCGCCCGCTCCCCGTAGGGGCAGGCCCCCGTGCCTGCCCCTCGGCTCGCCGCGACGAAGAGGGCGCAGCATGCTGCGCCCCTACGCCGCGGGCGCTGAGACCCCTAGCGCAGCGCCACCTTCTTCGACACCTTTCCCGCCTTGAGGCTGTCGTAGCTGACGGTGATCTCCCCCTCCCCCTGCACCAGGAAGAAGAGGATGCGGGTGTCGAAGCCGCCGACGCCGGGGACCATCAGGCGCTCGGGCCGGTGCCTCTGGAGCTCGATCTTGTCGAGATAGGGATCGTTCACCAGGCCGCTGGCGATCACCTTGGCGCCGCTGACGGTGGCGACGTCCTGGCGGTGCAGCTCGTTGTTGACGGCAACCGCGGTCATCGACGGAATGGCTCGCTCGTTGAGCACGGGAACGGCCACCTTCCACAGCCGATCTGCCACCTTTTCCACCGTCGCGTCGCCGAGCGACAGCTTCGGCAGGTGATGAGCGTGGAAGAGCACGAAGGCGTTGCTGCGGTGGGTTTCGTCCTCCACCGCCCAGCTCTCGGGCACGCGGCCCACGTCCCGCTTGAAGCCGCCGACCTCGATCTTGCCGTATTGCGGATGCTCGAAGGGCCGCCAGTCCACCCACTGCCGGCCGTGCGCGAGGAGGTCGTTGAACTTCAACATCTCCTCGTCGCTCACCTCGCCGTCCTTGTCGAAGTCGGCCGGCGGGTTGTACATCTCGTTGGTGAAGGCGAGGGCGCCCATCAGACTGTAAAAGTGATCGGTCGTGGAGCCGTGGACGGTGTAGAGGTCCTTCCAGGAGATCAGGTAACGGTAGCCGGGGAGCAGCTTCTCCCCTTCCTTGGCGATCAGGTCGTAGGCCTCGAGGTCCTGGGGCGGGTAGGCCGGGTCGGCCTTGGCACCGGGACCGCGCAGGATCATCTGGCCGTTGTTGTGGTAGCTCTGCACGGCCGCCACGTTGGGATGCGCCAGCGCCCAGGTCGCAATGGCCCTCGTCTCCGGGATGGATAGGGGGTAGCTGCCGGCGCCGGCCTGGACGTAGCGCGGCTCCCAGGAGAAGCCCCAGGTGCGGTTGGGATCGACGTAGCCGACGGTGTCCTCGTTGACCTTGCCGTCACCGTCGTTGTCGAAGCCCTCCTTGCCGAGGACGATCCAGTCGCCCAGCTCGTCCGCCTCGACGCGCACCAGCAGGCGCGAGTCCTTGGCATCGAGCTTGTGGGTCCCCTGGCCGAGGGGGACCCGCTTGCGCATGGTGGTGAGGTGGCCGTCGCCGTCCAGATCGTCGAAGCCGTCCTCGTCCGCCAGCCCGTCGCGGTCGTCGTCGACGGGCACCATCACGGTGCGGGGAAAGTCGGCGTCCGAGGGCCCCTTGAACCACAGCGCCCGGCCATCGGGATTGACCACCGGCAGGACGTGGAAGACCGCTCGATCGAGCAGCTCGGTGACGCGCTCCAGGCGGCCGTAGTTCTCCAGCAGGTAGCCCACGGTGTAGAGCGCGGCCTCACCCCCCTGCACCTCGTTGGCGTGGGTGTTGCCGTCGATGTACATGGCCGGCTTGCCGAGCTCGGGGCCGGTGGCGGGATTGGTGAGGGTGATCATCCACAAGTCCCGGCCCTGGGCACTCTTGCCGATGCTCTCGAGGCGGGTCCAGCGGGGATAGGCGGCGGCGTAACCCTTGAGCAGATCGACGATCTCCTCGTAGGTGTGCAGGCGGTTGAAGGCCGCCGCCGGTGGCTTGCCCTGCGGGGCAATCGGTGCGGCGAGGGCCGGCGAAACGGCCGCCAGGAGCCCCAGGGCCGCGAGGGCGAATCGGGTTGTGATCGGTCGCATGGCGGTCAAGCTCCCTTGCCCACGGTGGCGGTCTTCTGATCGCGGCCGGCGTTGTCGGTGGTCACGTCGACCACGATCTTCGCGCCGGGCCGGGCCCGCACGAGCCATTCGCCCGTGAGGGTGCCGGAGATGCCTTCGAGGCGGTCGGAGACGGCGACGGGATAGCCGGTGACCATCTCGACGTCCGGGCCGGTGGCGAGAGTCAGCCGCACCGGCAGGTGCACCTGAGCTCGCTCCGCCTGCTTGGTGTGGGAGGCGAGATAGCCGCGGTTGGCCGCCACGGCCTTCACCCGGTGGACGCCGCCACCCAGTTCCGTGACCTCGAGGGAGAGGATCTCCACCCTCGCCAGCTTGCCGGCGAGCTCGAGCACGGTCTCGGTGTGAGCGCCGAGGGCCGGCTTCAGGATCGCCAGCGGCGGGTTCTGTTCGACGAAGGGATCGACCCCGCCGACCTCGGCCTGGGTGCCGTCGGGCAGGGTCACCGGCGTCCAGGCGACGAAGCCGCCCGGCGCGTTGGCGTCCACCCAGGCCAGCACCTCGCGCTCCCGCGCCCCGGCCTCGCTCGGCTTGCCGGCGCCTCCCCCTCCCCCGCCCATCTGCTTCATGCGCTCGACCATCGCCTTGGGGGTGATCTGGCCCCCCTTGAGGAAGCCGACCACCATCTTGCCGGTGAACTGCGCCGGGGCCTTGCTCTCGCGCAGGAAGGTCTCGATCTTCTCCTCCCCCTGGGCGATCAGCTCCTCGCTGGTCATGCCCGCGACCTTGTCGAGGGTCAGAGCCTCCTCCCCCTCCGTGGCCTCGCCCTTCTTCTCGGCCTTGGGGACGCCCCAGACGTCGAGCTCCAGGGCCATCGCCCCGTACTGGTAGTAGAGCCAGGGCGTGAAGCCCCCCTTGCCATACTGGGCGGCCGGCCGGTCGGCGGAGAGGCCGGCCTTCTTCAGGCGCTCCTTGTAGCCCTCGGCAAATTTGTCGAGATAGGCCTGATCCGCGGCGTCCACCTTGGTGGCGGCGCCGGCGCCCAGGAACTGCTGCAGCTGCTCCTTGGTGATGTTGTTCTGGCGGACGAAGGGGATGCCCTGGGCCACGGCCCAGATCTCGTCGATGGTGTACTCCTGCTCGGGATCGAAGCCCAGCATCTTCGCCGCCTGCGGCGGCACCTTGAAGCGCTGCGTGCCCAGGTCGCCCCCGCCGCCCAGGCTCTGGGGGGCGGCGAGCAGGTTGTTCGCCGGGCCGTAGACCACCGCCAGGGCGACGTTGCGGCGGGCGAGGAGGAAGTCCATCAGGGCCTTGCTCTCCGGCGCGTAGCTGGGCCAGGGGCCGGCCTTGGGGGTCGCGTAGGCGAAGGCGTGGGGGAAGTTCTGGTCCGGCCGGACGCCCTCGGCGCCGTCCTCGTTGGGCTCGCCGTCGCCATCGTCGTCGCGGCCCTCGGCGACCACCCGGAACGCCCCCGCCCGCTGCTCCATCGAGTCCGCCTTGACCAGCACCCGCGGGTCGGTCGAGTCCGGGAGCCAGCCGCCGGTGGGGTCCGGGATGCGCAGCCGGGTGATCAGGCCGTCGCCGTTCAGGTCATCGGCCGGGTCCTCCCCCGACAGGCCGTCGAGGTCGTCGTCCACCTGGAGGGTGTTGCCGCCGCGGCGGTCCCGCGGGGTGGCGAAGAGGGCGTCGTGGGCGTCCGGGTTCAGGGCGGGGGCGACGTAGAAGCAGTACGTGGCCAGCAGCTTCGCCGCCGGGCTGTCCGCCGGGGCGGCGAGCAGGGTCTCGATCAGGTCGAGGGCGGCCTCCGTACCGGCGTTGTGGTGCCCGGCGACGTTGGCGCCCACGAAGATCGCCGGTCGCGCGTCAGGGTCCGTCCCACCCGGAGCGGCGATGCGCGCCACGTGGAGGGCGCGCCCCCCGGCCGACTTGCCGATGGTCAGCAGCTTCACCACGGCCGGGTGCCCCTGCCCCCAGGCCGAGAGCCGGGCCTCGACCTCGGCGAACGAGTGATAGTCCTGGTAATCCAAGCCGGCACCCACCGGCCCCGCCAGGGCCAACAGGCCCAGCAGGCCGGCAGCCACCCGCAGCAAGACAGACCTTCTCCTCACGAGCACCTCCTCCAAACGGGGAATGGGGTGGGAGCCGAACGGCTCCCCGGGGGAGTTCTACGAGGAGGGGGGAGGGGGGTTTCAGGGGCAGTGCGCGGTGGCCCTTGACAGGCAGCCAGCTCGGTCATATTCTCCCCAAAAGCTAATTAGCCAAGCAGGAGAATGAAGATGGCAACCGACCCCCTGAGCCTCGCCTTCGGCGCCCTCGCCGACCCCACCCGGCGGGCCATCTTGGCCCGCCTCGCCCTGGGCGACGCCACCGTCAACGAGCTGGCCGAGCCCTTCGAGCTCAAGCTGCCCACCGTCTCGAAGCACTTGAAAGTGCTGCAACGGGCCGGGCTGGTCTCGCAGGGCCGCAAGGCCCAATGGCGGCCCTGCCGGCTCGAGACCGCGCCCTTGAAGGAAGTGGCCGCCTGGGCCGAGCGCTACCTCACCCTGCGCGAGGAGACCTTCCAGCAACTGGACGAGCTGCTGCGCCAGCTCCAACGAGAAGAGGAGACGAAGCATGGAAACTCTGACCCGACCTAAAGCCACTCTGACCCTGCCCTCGGACCGCGAGATGCTGATCACCCGCGACTTCGACGCGCCCCGCCGCCTCGTCTTCGAGGCCTGGACCCGCCCCGAGCTGGTGCGCCGCTGGTACGGCTGCGCGGCCTTCGCCATGTCGGTGTGCGAGATCGACCTGCGCGTGGGGGGCGGCTGGCGCTTCGTGCTGAACGACCCCGGCACCGGCATGGACCACGGCTTCTCCGGCGAGTACCGGGAGATCGCGGCCCCCGAGCGGCTGGTCTACACCGAGCGCTACGAGCCGATCCCCGGCAGCGACCACCTGGTCACCCTCACCTTCACCGAGCAGGCCGGCCGCACCACCCTGACCGAGCACCTCCTCCACGCCTCACGAGAAAACCGCGACGGCCACCTCCAGTCCGGGATGGAAGAGGGCATGCAGCAGACCCTGGACCGCCTGGAGGAGCTGGTCGAGGAGCTGGCGCGGAAGGGGGGGTGAGGTTCGAAGAAGACCCCCCGCGGCTGGCGGCTGCCGGGCGCGGGGGGAACTGTCTGCGTACCTGGGCTGCCTGAAGCCATCGATCTGTCGGTGTGACCGCCGCGAGCTGCCGGCTGGTTCGTTCAGCGGCTTCTTCGCCGGAGCCTACCTCCTGGCTACCACCCCTCTGTTCCATCTGCCCGGATGAGATCGAGCCTCGGATGTGTCTAGAGGGTGGATGCGCAAAGATCTCCACGTGGTCGAGGACCCCACCCAGCCACTCACGGACCGCCGCGCGGATGCCGGCGCAGGCGACACGGAGGTCGTCGAGCGACTCGCCGAGGCGCTCGATGACCTCTTCCGGCTCGCCTGCCGGCTGGAGCTCGACACCGATCGTGCCCTCGACCTCGTTCAGGACGGCATCCTCACGGCCTACCGGCGGCGCCGGCAGCTCAAGGAAGTCGACTCGATCCGGGCCTGGGCGGCCCAGATCGTTCGCCGGACCTTTCTAAACTCGCGAAGGAAGCGACGCGAAGAGCCCTGGCCAGGCGCTGCAGCAGACGGGGACGAGCTGGCCTTCACGCTACGGCCGCTCGACCCCGAAGAGCGCTTCCTGGCGCGCGAGCGGGCCACCGAGATGCGCGCAGCGCTCGACGCCCTGCCGATCGAGCAACGAGAAGCGGTCCTGCTGATTGACGTCCTCGGATACTCCTACTCCGAGGCCGCGACCGCTCTCGATTCGCCGCCGGGAACGGTGGCCTCTCGAGTCGTCCGGGGCCGCTCGGCTCTG
>JBIOYC010000254.1:0-3294 GCA_044869955.1 Thermoanaerobaculia bacterium
GCGCGCCGAAGACGTCGCCCACGAACTCTGAGTAGACGGACCAGTTCATCCCGAACTGGAACTCCTGGACGAGGCCGGTGGCGACCCCGATCGCGAAGTTGATCAGCAGCAGCGTGCCGAAGAAGCGCGTCAACCGCAGCCACTGCTCGTCCTTCGTGCGGTACCAGAGCGTCTGCATCACCGCCACCAGCGGAGCCAGCCCGAGCGTCAGCGGCACGAACAGGAAGTGGTAGATCGACGTCATCCCGAACTGGATGCGCGCGAGGTCGACCGTGTCCAGGGCGATCGGGAAAGCAGCGTCGGTCATCGGACGGGCTCGGCGGGCGCCGGAGACTCCCGCTCCACGCTCGCGAGCTCGCCCTCGATCAGCGCGCTCCGGCGCTCGCCGAAACGAGCCCCGATCCACCTCATGAGAACCTCCACGCGCCGACCGGTCTGGCCGCCGAGGTAGTAGAGGTGTACTGCCAGGTAGGTGAAGAAGGCAGGCCTGCCCCACAGCTCCCGCCCTCGGATCTCGCACACCGCCTTCCCCTTGCCGACGACGGCGAGGGCGCCCTTGTCGAAGTACTTGAACGGCGTGGAGGCCCCGGGCTGTCCCCCGGCGATCCCCTTGGCTACATGGTGGGCCTGCTGGATCGCTACCGTCGCTAGCCCGGGGAGGGGCTTGCCGCCGGGTCCCTCGAGGGAGGCGGCGTCGCCGACCACCGAGATCTCGGGATGGCCCGGCACCGTAAGGTCGGGGTTGACCTCGACGCGCCCGCCCCGGTCGGTGCTCGCCCCGGTCGCACGAGCGATGGCATCGGTGAGTGGGACGGCGTGCACGCCGGCAGCCCATATCACCGTCCTCGTGTCGATCCGCTCCGTGGCTCCGCCGATCTCGATCGTGACGCCGCGCGCGTCGATCGCCGTGGCGCGTGCGCCTTCGCGAACAGTCACGCCGAGCTCGTCGAGCTGCTGAGCGACCTTCCCCGAGAGCCTCTCACTGAACGCAGAGACGACCCGCTCGCCCGCGTCGAGCAGGATCACCCGCGCATCGCCGGGGTCGATTCCGCGGAACTGGCGCTTTAGTGCGTCGGCGGTGATCGCCAGCTCGCCCGCGACCTCCACGCCCGTGGGCCCGCCGCCGATGACGACGAACGTCAGCCATTCGGCGCGCGCTGCCGGGTCGTCGCTGCGCTCGGCCTCCTCGAAGGCACCATAGAAGCGCTTGCGCAGGTCGACGGCGTCCGCGAGCGTCTTGAGACCGCACGAGACGTTCTTCCACTCGTCGTGGCCGAAGTAGGACGTCTGCGCCCCGCACGCGACGATCAGGCTGTCGTAGTCGAGGCGGTCCCCACGGTCGAGGACCACTTGGCGCCGCTCGGCGTCGACCGCGGTCACCTCGGTCATCAGAAAGCTGGTGTTGGAGCCCTTTTTCAGAGCCGGTCGGATTGGCGCGGCGCAGTCGCTCGGGGCCAGCCCGCCCGCCGCCACCTGGTAGAGGAGTGGCTGGAAAAGGTGGTGGTTCATGCGGTCGACGATCGTCACGTCGACGTCGGCGCGGCGCAGCTTGAGTGCAGCGGCCAGTCCGCCGAACCCGGCGCCGACGATCACGACCCGGCGTCGCGCGGTGTCTGCAGTCTCAGCCGGCACGGGCGGTCTCCTTCCGTGGCTGCTCCGCCCCCAGCCGCTCGAGCAGCTGGTCACCGACTCTCAGGGCGTTGGCCATCGCCGTCAGCGCCGGGTTCACCGCGCCGATGCTGGGGAAGAAGCTCGTGTCGACGACGTAGAGGTTGTCGAGCTCGTGCGCCCGGCAGTTCACGTCCAGCACCGAGGTCTTGGGATCGGTGCCGAAGCGGCAGGTGCCGGCCTGGTGGGCACAGCCGGCGACGGGGATGTCGGTCTTGAGGTAGGCGTGACGGGGAACAAGGTGGTGCTCCATCCCCAGGCTGCCGAGCAGCGTCTGGAGCTTGTGGTAAAGGCGCTTCTTGGGCTCCTCGTTGGTGGGCTTGTAGCTGAGCGTGATGCGACCGTTCTCGCGGTCCAGGGTGACGCGGTTGTCGGGTCGTGGCAGGTCCTCGGTCGAGAGCCAGAAGTCGACCGCGTGGCGGGCCATCCTCTCCAAGGTCCGTGTAGGCGCGAGCTTGGTCTCGAGCGGCTTCTCCCCGCGGTACATGTCCGCCTGTGACTTGCCGACCATCTGGATGTTGCCCAGCGGGTACTCGAAGTCGTCGCTGCCGAAGTAGAAGTCGTTGAGCCCGAGTGTCTTCTGGAAGACGGTCGGGTTCTCCTCCTTGGAGAGGGCGAGCACCGCCTGGCTGTTGTGGAAGGTGTAGTTGCGCCCGAGCTGGTCGGACCGGTTGGAGAGGCCGTTCGGGTGCCTCTCGGTGGCCGAGGCGAGCAGCAGCTTGGCCGAGTTGGCCGCCCCGCATGAGACCACTACGATGTCCGCGCTGAACGTCTCGCGGGCGCCCTCGTGGTCGACGGCGACCTGCGTCACGGTGGTGCCGGCCGGGTTGGTGTGGAGCGCGACGGCCTCGGCGTTTCTCAACATCGTGACGTTCGGGTACTCGAGCGCCGGCCGCACCGCGAGCACCTCGGCGTCGGATTTAGCGTGTACGAGGCAGGGGAAGCCGTCGCAGGTGGGGCAGCGGACGCAGGCGCCGTGGGCCATGTCGGCCTCGTTCAGCATGACTCCGCAGGGTGCATGGAAGGGACGGTGACCGGCGGCGGCGAGGTCGTCGGCCAGCTGCTGTATGCGCGGCTCGTGGGATACCGCCGGGTAGGGATAGGGCGCGCTGGCGGGCGGCTCGGTCGGGTCCTCGCCGCGCGCGCCGTGCACCTGGTAGAGCTGCTCGGCCTGCGTGTAGTAGGGCTCCATCTCGTCGTAGCCGATGGGCCAGGCGGGCGAGATGCCGTCGTGGTGGCGCAGCTCGCCGAAGTCCTCCTTGCGCAAGCGGTAGAGCGCCGCACCGTAGAGCTTGGTGGCGCCGCCGACGAAGTAGTGCACCTGCGGCTGGAAGGGCTTGCCCTTGTCGTCGTACCAGGTGTCCTCGGAGATGTAGCGGTTGTCGATGAAGACGTCCGCCGCGCTCCAGTTTTGCGGCTCGCGCGGCAGCCAGTCGCCGCGCTCGAGCAGAAGGATGCGCTTGCCGGAGGGCGCGAGGCGGTGGACGAGTGTGCCGCCGCCGGCGCCGCTGCCGATGACTATGACGTCGTAGTCGCTCATCCCGTGTACTCCTCCAGTCGCTCCGTGAGGATGATTGGATGATTCGCGCGGCGGCCTCGATGAGCGCGAGGTGCGAGAACGCCTGC
>JBIOYC010000255.1:0-22636 GCA_044869955.1 Thermoanaerobaculia bacterium
GACCAGCAGCGTCGGGGCACCGGATCGCATAGGTTTCGCAGCAGTATACGACGCGCCTTCGACCCCGGATTGCCGTCCGGTCGGCCCGTGGCGCTGCGGTATCATCCGCCGAGTGCTCCGCTTCCTCCTCCAGGCCTTCCTCCTGCTCCTGGCCGCCATCGCCGTGATGTCGGCGGCGTTCGCCGCGCTCGGCCTGCTGCCGGGAGCCGGTGAGCCGGTGGCCGGTGGCGCCCGGATGAACGCCCAGCTGCTCACCGTCTGGGCCTTCGAGGCGTTGGCCCTGATCGCCCTCTTCCTGGTGGTCCAGGGGCGCTTCGCCTCCTGGTGGCTCGACGGGCTGGTGACCGGCTGGCTGGCCTGGACCTTCCGCGGGCCGCTGCTAGTGGTGACCATCGCCTCGGCCCGCTTGGCCCCTCCCCAGGCATGGTGGAACCAGGTCCTTCGCTGGTGGCTCGTCTACACCCTCTGCGGCCTGCTGCTGGGGGCAGCGGGACGCCGTATCCGCCCGCCTGCCGTCGAAGCAGAGCCATGAGGATCGCCGCTGTCGGCCGGGGCTTCCCGGCCCACTATTACGACCAGGACACGCTGCTGGCCGCGCTGAAGGAAGTCTGGGGGCAGCGCCACTTCAACCTCGGCCGGCTCGAGAGCCTGCACAAGAACGTCCTGGTGGGCGGGCGGCACCTCGCGCTGCCGATCGAGGGCTACCGCCAGCTCGCCACCTGGGGCGACGCCAACAGCGCTTGGATCCAGGTCGCCCAGGAGGTGGGCGAGACAGCCCTGCTCGACGCCTTCGCCCGCTCCGGGTTCACGGCGGAGGACGTCGGGGCCTTCTTCTTCGTCACCGTGACGGGAGTGGCCACGCCGTCGATCGAGGCGCGGCTGATGAACCGCATGCGGCTGCCTCCGGGCATCAAAAGAGTGCCGATCTTCGGGTTGGGCTGTGTGGCGGGGGCGGCCGGCATCGCGCGGGCCGCCGACTACGTGAAGGCTTACCCGGACCAGGTGGCGATCCTGCTCTCGGTCGAGCTCTGCTCCCTCACCCTCCAGCAGGAGGACCTCTCGATCCCCAACCTGATCGCCTCGGGCCTGTTCGGGGACGGTGCGGCGGCGGTGGTGGTGGCCGGGGACGAGCGGCAGACAACAGGGCCACGGATCCTCGCCACCCGCTCGATCTTCTACCCCGACTCGGAGGACGTGATGGGCTGGGACATCTCCGAGAGGGGCTTCCGCATCGTGCTCTCGGCCGGGGTGCCGGACGTGGTGCGGGAGCACCTGCGCCCCGACGTCGACGCCTTCCTGGCGGACCACGGCCTGTCTCGCGGCGACATCGGCTCGTGGGTGGCCCACCCGGGCGGGCCCAAAGTGCTCGAGGCGATGCAGGAGGCCCTGGAGCTGCCGGAAGGCGCCCTCGACGTCACCTGGCGCAGCCTGCGCGAGGTCGGCAACCTCTCTTCAACCTCGGTGCTCCTCGTCCTCGCCGACACCCTCGAGCACCACCGCCCAGCCCCCGGCACCCTCGGCCTCTTGACCGCCATGGGCCCCGGCTTCTGCTCGGAGCTGGTGCTGCTGGAGTGGTAGGAGTCCGCCAAACTCCCGGTGCTAGCATGCCGCCGTGGGCCAGCTCGCTGGAATCGACACCCGCAGCCTGTTCACCGGTCTGATCGTCCTGGTCGCGTTGCAGCGACTGGCGGAGCTGGTGATCTCCAAGCGCAACACGGCACGCCTGCTCTCCCGCGGTGCTCGAGAGGCTGGGGCGAGCCATTACCCCTGGATGGTGGCCCTCCACAGCGGCTTCTTGCTCGCTGCTCCCCTCGAGGTCTGGCTCCTCTCGCGGCCCTTCGTTCCCGCCCTGGCGGCCGTCGCCCTCGCGCTCTCGCTCTCCGCCGGCCTGCTGCGGCTGTGGGTGATCCGCACCCTCGCCGGCCGCTGGACGACCCGGGTGATCGTCCTGCCGGGGGCCGAACCGGTGACCTCCGGGCCCTACCGCTTCCTTCGTCACCCCAACTACCTGGCGGTGGTCACCGAGATCGCCACCTTGCCGCTGGTCCACACGGCCTGGCTGACCGCCCTGCTGGCGAGCCTCGGCAATGCTCTCGTCCTGCGGCAGCGGATCCGCGTCGAGGAGCGGGCCTTGTCCGAGACTTCCTCCTATCTGGAGGCGTTCCGTGCCCGTAAACGATAGGGAGATCCTCGCCGGGGTTGCCGCCGTGGCGGCCGAGCACCTGGACTGGCGGGAGCCTCTGCTCCCCGAGATGCGCCTGATCGAGGACTTGCGTCTGGACTCGATCCGCCTCCTGACCCTGGCGGTCGAGGTCGAGAACCGCTTCCGGGTCTGCCTGGACGAGACCGAGGACTCGTCGCTGGTCACCGTCGGCGACCTGGTGGCGGCGGTGCGGAGGAAGCTCGGTGGCTGAGGCGGACAAGAGCACCGTCGTCGCCACCCTCCTCGCAGCTGCCCGGCACGGCCGCGGAGGGCTGCGTTTCCTCGACCGCGCCGAGCGCGAGACCTTCCACCCCTGGCGCGAGATCCTCGAACGGGCGCAGGGCGCCGCCGGCCGCCTCCAGCGCCAGGGGATCGCCCCCGGGGACCGGGTGGCGATCGTCCTGCCCACGGGCATCGACTTCTTCGACGCCTTCTTCGGCACCCAGCTCGCGGGTGCCGTGCCGGTGCCCCTCTATCCGCCGGTGCGCCTGGGCCGGCTGGACGAATACCACCGCCAGACGGCGGCAATGCTCGATGCAGCCGGAGCCCGGCTGCTGCTCACCGAGCGACGCCTACAGCTGCTGCTGGGCGAGACGGTCGAGCGGGCCCGGCCCGAGCTCGGCTGCGCTCGGCTGGTCGACCTGTCCGCGGGGCCCTTCCGGCAGGTGGCGGTCCAGCCGGGGGATCTCGGCCTGGTGCAGTTCTCCTCCGGCACTACCGTCGACCCCAAGCCGGTCGCCCTCTCCCACCGGGCCCTGATGGCCCAGGTCCGGGTGCTCAACGCGCTCTGGCCCGAGCGGGACGGCGAGGCGGTGACTGGGGTCTCCTGGTTGCCGCTCTACCACGACATGGGCCTCATCGGCTGCGTGCTGCCGGCCATGGACTTGCCTTCCGAGATGACCCTGATCGGTCCGGAGGTCTTCGTCACCCGGCCCGCCGTGTGGCTCCGTGCGATCAGCCGCTATCGGGCCGTCATCTCACCGGCCCCCAACTTCGCCTACGGCCTGTGCCTGGCGAAGATCCGCGAGGAGGAGCTCCAGGGGGTGGACCTCTCGAGCTGGCGGGCGGCCTTGAACGGGGCGGAAGCGATCGCCCCGGGCGTGGCCCGCGCTTTCATCGAGCGCTTCACGCCCTACGGCTTCCGGGCCGAGGCGATGACGCCGGTCTACGGTCTGTCCGAGGCTGCGCTGGCGGTGACCTTCTCCGCCCTGGATCGCCCCTACACCAGCGCGCGCTTCGACCGCCTCCGCCTGGCCGAGGAGGGCCGGGCGACGCTCACCTCCGACGGCCAGGAGCTCATCTCCGTGGGGCGCCCCCTGCCCGGCTTCGCCCTCAAGGTGGTCGGGCCGGACGGTGGCGAGCTGCCGGAGCGGCGAGTGGGGCGGCTGTGGATCTCCGGGCCTTCGCTGATGGAGGGCTACCTGGGACGCATGCAGGCCACCGCCCGAGCCCTGGCGGACGGCTGGCTCGACACCGGCGACCTCGGCTTCCTCGCGGACGGCGAGCTCTACCTCACCGGCCGCGCCAAGGACGTGCTGATCCTGCGCGGGCGCAACTACGCTCCTGACACGGTCGAGCACGCGGTGGACGGCCTCCCGGGCCTGCGCACTGGCTGCGCCGTGGCGGTCTCCTGGCTGCCCGAGGGGGCGCCCGGGGAGACCCTAGCCCTGCTCGTCGAGGCCCACCGTGACGCCTCCGACGAGGAGCTCGCGGCCCTGCCCGAGGCGGCCCGCCAAGCGGTGCTGGCAGCCACTGGCCTGGTCGTGGACGAAGTGGTGCTGGTGGCCCCGGGCACCCTGCCCCGCACTTCGTCCGGCAAGCTACGACGGGCCGAGACGCTGAAGCGGCACCTCGCGGGCGAGCTCGAGCCTCCGGCCCCGGTGGGTGCGCTGGCCCTCGCCGGGGCCTTCGCTCGCTCCGGGCTGGCCTGGGCCCGGCTCAAGGCCGGGGGCGGCCGCCGTGGCTGAGCGCGCCGACGCCCTGGTGGTGGGTGGGGGGCCGGCCGGCCTGGCCACCGCCATCGCTCTGCGCACGGCGGGGCTCGGGCGGGTCCGGGTGCTCGAGCGCTTCCGGCCGCCCATCGACAAGGCCTGCGGTGAAGGCCTGATGCCGGACGGTGCCGAGGCCCTCCGCCAGCTCGGTGTGGCGATCGACCGGCTGCGTGCCTTCCCCTTCCGCGGCATCCGGTACGTCGACGGTCCCTTGGCGGTCGAGGGCACCTTCCCGCGCGGCGTCGGCCTCGGCATCCGCCGCCTGGCCCTGCACCAAGCCCTGATCGACCGCGCCCTCGAGGCCGGCGTCGAGCTGTTGTGGCACACGCGGGTGGAAGCTCTGAACGGCGACCGGCTCGAGACCTCCGCCGGTCCGATGGCGGCCAGCTGGATCGTCGCCGCAGACGGCCTCGGCTCCCGCCTGCGCGCCTGGGCCGGCCTCGCTGGTCCGGCCCAGCCCGCTGCGGAGCGTCGATTCGGCGTGCGCCGTCACTTCCGCATCGAGCCCTGGGCGGAGCTGGTCGAGGTCCATTGGCACGACACCGGCGAGGCCTACGTGACCCCGGTGGCGGCGGACGAAGTGGGGGTGGCGATGCTCTGGCGGGGAGGTCCTGCCCGCTTCGATCAGATGCTGCCGCGCTTTCCCGCACTGGCCGCGCGTCTGGCCTGCACCGAGGTGGTGTCGAAGGACCGCGGCGCCGGACCCCTGCTCCAGAAGGTGAAGCGGGTGACTCGCGGCCGGCTGGCTCTGGTGGGAGATGCCTCGGGCTACGTCGACGCGATCACAGGAGAGGGCTTGTCGCTCGCCTTCCACCAGGCCCGGGCCCTCGCCGATGCGATCGCCTGCGGTGATCTCCGGCGCTACGAGCGCGCCCACCGGCGGATCGGCCGCGGGCCCGACACGCTGACCCGCCTAGTGCTGGCCCTGGAGCGCCGGCCCAGGCTACGCCGCCGAGCGATCGCGGCCCTGGCTGCCGAGCCGGAGGTCTTTTGCCGCCTGCTCGGCGTCCACAGCCGCTCGCTGCCCCTGAGCCGCGTGGGACTGCCCGGCGCCGCGCGCCTGGCCTGGCGCCTGGCCACGGGCTGAGAGCGCCCTCAGGGCACCACCGTGCTCCAGCCGGACAGATCGCCGGTGTCGAAGCCGTCGAGGAAGATCGCGCCCGCTCCGGCGGAGATGGTCACCACCGCCGTGTCCGTCGTGCCGTCGCAGCCGCTGCCGGCGGCGATGGCCTGGATGGTGCGGGCTCCGACCGAGGGATAGACGACGTTGATCGACGTTCCGTTCTCCTCGCCGAGGACCGTGGCGTTCTCTCCCACGCTCCAGCTCCAGCTGGTCGGATAGGGCACGCAGTTCGAAGCGGTGACCTCGAAGATGAGCTGATCCCCCACGTCCCCGGTGGCAGGGCCGGCGACGGACACTGAGGGCGCGGCACCACCGCCGACGATGAGGGGCAGCACGTGGGTGAAGCTGGCCGTCGTCGCCGCGCCACGCCGGACCTGCAGCCGCGGCAGGAAGACCCCTGCGAAGGTATAGGTGTGGCTGGTGACCGGACTGGTGTGGTCTGGGTCCTCGAAGCTACCGTTGCCGTCCCAGTCGTAGTCCCAGAAGTCCGGACCACCCTGAGAAGCGTCGTTGAACGTGATCGGCGTGCCGGCGTCCGCAAAGCAGCTGCCGCCCGAGCAGAACAACCCGGTGGCGTTGAACTGCGGCACCAGGGGCGTGGTGTTGGGAATGCTCACCTGGATCTGCTGCGAGCTGATGGCGGTCTGCTGGCAGTTGCGGATCTCCACCGAGACCGTGTAGGTCCCCTCGGCCGAGTAGGTGTGGCTGGGCTGGGGTCCGGCGACGGGATCACTGGTCCAGACCGGCGTCGAGGCGTCGCCGAAGCTCCAGCGCCACTCGGTGGCACCCTGGCTCTGGATGCGGAAGTTGACCAGGCCACTGCCAAAGGGGGGTCCGTTCAAGGTCTCGGGAGCGTTCCCCGGGCTGGTGAAGGCGAGGGCCGGCAGAGCGTCGAGGGTCAACACCGGGCTGGTCGCCGAGTCGTTGCCGGAGGCATTGGTGACCGTCACCGTGGCCGTGTAGGTACCGTCCGGCGCGGCGGTGGTGCTCCAGGTGAAGGGATTGACGTTGCCACCGTTGGCCACTACCTGGCTCTGCCCGTTCTGCACCTGCCAGGAGTAGGTGATCGGTCCGAGGCCCGTGACTCCCTGCGCCATGAAGCTGACCGGCTGGCACACCAGAGCCGGGTTCGGCGAGACCGAGACCGAGGTGACCTGGGCCGCCGGATCGAGGACGCTGAGGGTCTGTTGGGTGGTGTCGGTGCCGCTGGTGTTCGACGCCTGAAGGGTTACCTGCTTGCTGCCGACCGAGTTGAAGACGACTCCGGTCGGGTTCTCGAGGGTCGAGCTGCCCGGGGTCGCGTCCTGGAAGGTCCAGCTCCAGGAGGTCGGCGCCCCGCTCGAGAGGTCGGTGAAGGTGACCGGCTGGCCACGGTACACCGTCGTCGGGCTGTAGCTGAAGCCGGCCGACGGCACGGCCGTGGTCAAGCGATGGATGTCGAAGATGCTGTAGGCGGCCCGGTAGAAGTATTGGCCATAGAACTTGCCCATGCGCGGGTTGACGCGATTGAAGCCCGTGGGGTTGCGCCGGTAGTACCAGCCCCAATAGCCGGTCAGGGTGCCGTTGACCAGGGCCGGCACCGGCGTCACGTCCCGGGGCACGGTGGGGTTCGAGACGTCGTAGAGCCACTCGTCCTGAAGGCCCTGGGAGCAGCGGTTGACGTTGCCGAAGTAGAGGAAGTCGCGGCTGCCGGACTTCGAGTCGGTGACGAAAAGTCCGGCGCCGCCGGTGGGCAGGTTGAGGCTCCAGATCGGCGCGCCGAGCCCCGAGCAAATCCCCGAGCTGAGGCAGGAGACATCGTAGATCCGCGCCTGGGTGGCGCTGCCAGAAACTACCCGGGTGCCCAGGTAGTAGTTGCTGGTGCCACGGCGCCACAGGGCGACGCCGTGGACGAACTCCGTGCCGAGGGCCGAGAAGACCAGGGACGGGCTGCCCGGGCTCGAGACGTTCCACAGCTCCAGGCCGAAGGCGTTGCCGCCCGAGGAGGTGGCGATCCAATGGCTGGTGCCCGCCGAGTTACCGGCGCCGTCGACGTAGGAGACGGAGCCGCGGCTGCCGATCCTGCCGACGTAGACGCCGCAGACGTTCTGCCCCGGGGTCTCCTCCAGGCAGGCGGTGGTGCGGTTGCCGGCGTTGGTCATGTTGTGGGCCAGCAGACCGGAGGTGCGGGTCGCCATGAAGCTGTAGTCGGTGCTGCCGATGCGCGCCGCATAGACCTGCTGGGCGTCCTTGTTGCGATCGCCGTAGCGCCAGACGGTGTTCGGTTTGTCGGCGGTGTTGAAGATGGCGAGGCCGGCATCGCCTGATACGGCGACCGCAACGACGTTGTCGTTGCCGGGCGGAGCGTCGATGCTCTTGACCGGGTCCGAGTGGTGGGGGTCGCTCGGCCAGACCGGGAAGGCGCTGCGGCCCAGCAACTCGACTCTCACCGGACTCGCCGGGTTGGTACGCGCGTCCCAGACCTGCAGGCCGTAGTTGATGGCGGCGAAGATCCACCCGTTCTCGACGTCGAGGGCCTGCCAGTGGGGCTCGGTGTGATCGTGGGCATCGCTGAACTCGTTCCAGTCGGTGTTCTCGCGGACGGCGGGGATCAGCGCGGCGTCCGCCGGCTCGATCTCACCCCAGACCTGGATCGGCACGCTGAAGGCGGGCGCACGGCACTCGAGGAACTGACAGGTGAGGTCTTCGTCGCAAGTCCCGGCCTCGAGAGGAAGGGCGATGGTGGCGAGCCCGAGGGAGACAGAGAGAACCCGAACGGCGAGAGCCTGCATGGGGAGGAGCCTCCAGAAGCAAACGGCCGGGGCGATCACGAAGCCCCTGCTTGAGTCCATATGCCTGTACGGCATACTACCACGCTCGACACTTCCAGGCAGAGTGCATCAGAGTGCAAGGCTCAGACCACCGGCCCGTGTCCAACAAGTGGCTTGTTTTCATCTAGATAGCTGTCCCCGGGGGGGCGCGCCGCCGACATTTTTCGTCAGCCAGGCGACCAATCTCCGCCCGGGGCCAGCCTGGAGGGACCCCCAGCCTACGGAGGGGTCGTCAGCTCGTGGATGTCGAACAGGCTGTAGGCGGTGCGGTAGAAGAAGCGACCGACGAACTTGCCCATCCGCGGGCTGATGCGGTTGAAGCCCGTGGGGTTGCGCCGGTAGTACCAGCCCCAGTAGCCACCGGGAGGTGTCACGTCACGGGGAGAGCCGGGCGACGTGACGTCGAAGAGCCACTCGGCCTGCGGACCCTGGGCGCACTGGTTGACGGTGCCGAAGTAGACGAAGTCGCGGCTGCCGGAGGAGGAATCCGTAACCGGCAGCCTCGAGCCCCCCGTGGGCATGGTCGCCGTCCAGATGGGAGCGGGCAGAGCGGAGCAGCCGCTGGCCAGACAGGTGAGGTCGTAGATACGGGCTTCCGTGGCGGCAGAGGTCAGCATCACCCGCGTCGCCAGATAAAGGCCGCCGCCGGTGCCGCGCCAGAGCGCCACACCATGGACGAACTCGGTTGCCAGGCCGCTCAGCACCCGCGAGGGGCTGCCCGGCCGGGTCACCTCCCAGACGTCGAGTCCTCGCGCGTAGCCACCGCCGGAGGCGACCACCCAGTGGCGCCGACCGTCCGCGGTGCCGGCGCCGTCGACGTAGGCGATGCTGTCTCGGCTGCCCACCCGACCCTCGTAGACCCCGCAGACTTGCTCGGCGGGCGTGCTTTCACGGCAGGTGAGGGAGAGCGCACGAGCGTTGGTCAGGTTGTGAACCAGGAGGCCCGCACCGCGGGTGGCCGTGAACGAGTAGTTGATGCTGCCGATGCGGGTCGCGTAGACCTCCTCGGCGTTCTTGCCGAGATCGGCGTATTTGCCGTACGGCCCGCCTTTCTGCGTGGTGTCGAAGACTGCGAGACCGCCGGTGGCGCCCAGGGCCACGGCGACGACCATGTCGAAGCCGTCCGGGGCGTCCACGTCCTGGACCACCTCGCGGAAATGCGGGTCGAGACCCCAGGTGGGGAAGGAAGCGGGGCCGACCAGGGCCACACGCGTCGGCTTGGCCGGGTTGGCGCGGGCGTTCCAGATCTCGAGGCCCTGACCGATGCCGGCGAAGACCCAGCCGTTCTCGACGTCGAGCGACATCCAGAAAGGCTCATTCGGTCCGGGCAGGGTGGTGAACTCGTTGAAGTTGGTGTTGTCGCGGCGAGGTGGCACCTGTCCGGGGGTAGCGGGCCGGAGCTCCCCCCAGAGCGCGCTCGGCACGCTGGTGGCTGGCGACCGACAGGCGAGGAACTGGCACGTCAGCTCGTCCTGGCAGGTCTGTGCGATGGTTGGCTCGGCGCCACCGAGAACGCCGGCGAGGAACAGTACGGCACTGGACACAGCAACGCTGGTTCCGGTCTGCAAGGTAGAGACCCTCCTGAGCATGGGATGCGCCGCCGCGACCGCGCGTTCGAGCGCCGCTTCCCGGTTCGCCCCGCCCTTTCCACCCGGGATCGAGATCGGATCGGAGCCTAGATCCCATGCTGTAACAGCAAGTTCGGTGCCCGTAGCCTCGAGCCGCCACGAAGGGACCCGCAGCCGGTCCTCGGCGCTCTCCGGGCCCCACCTGCAACCTGTGGCAGAATCAAGGTTTGTCATGAGCCGCCGCCTTCAGCCACAGCGAGCCACGCACTCCTGGGAGCCCTTCCTTGCCAGCGAGCGGCCGGTTGTTTCCTTCCCGGGAAACAGGAAATTTTCCCTGGGCCTCGCTTACGCGAACACCTACCACGTGGGGATGTCGAGCCTCGGCTTCCAGCGGGTCTACGAGCTGACTCACGACCGACCTGACTGGCGCTGCGAGCGCTTCTTCCTGGATGGCACGGGGGCCCCGCGCTCGCTCGAGACCGGCCGGCCCCTGAACGCCCTCGGCGCCATCGCCTTCTCAGTCTCCTTCGAGGAGGACTACGTCCACCTCCTCCAAATGCTCGAACGCGCGAAGGTCCCGCCCCGGCGGCGAGACCGCGGCTCGTGGGATCCCCTGGTGGTGATGGGTGGCTCGTGCGCCTCGATCAATCCCCTGCCGATGGCAGACTTCATCGACGTCTTCCCCTTGGGCGCGGCCGAGAACACCCTGCCGGCCCTGCTGGCGGCCCTCGAGGAAGAGCCGGATCGCCCCTCCGTGCTGGAGCGCCTGGCCGCTACCCCCGGCTTCTACGTGCCCGCCCACCATCGCGCCGAGGAGGATCCCGGCTTCGGCAAGCTCGAGAAGCTCGAGCTGACGGCCGAGCAGTTCCGGCAACCGGGCCATCTGCCGACCACCGCCATCGTCACTCCCAGGACGGAGTTCGCCGACAAGTTCCTGATCGAGATGTCCCGGGGCTGCCCGGAGAAGTGCAAGTACTGCTGGGCGACCTTCGGCATGGGCACCTTCCGCTGGCATCCGACCGACGCCATCCTCGCTTCGTTGGAGCGAGCCCGCGCGGTTACCGACCAGGTCGGCTTCGTGGCCACCGCCGTCGGGGACCATCCGGAGGTCGAGCACATCCTGCTCGAGGCCTTGCGCCTGGGCTTCCGCAGCTCGGTGTCTTCGATCCGCATCCCGGCCGTCACCGAAGGTGTCCTCGATGCCCTCTACCGCTCGGGCGACCGCTCGATCACCCTCGCGCCCGAGACCGGCAACGACGCTCTGCGCCGGCACCTCAACAAGCCGATCACCAACGCCACGCTGCTCGAGAAGATCCGTCTGATCTTCCGGCACGGCTTCACTCAGCTGAAGCTCTACTTCCTGGTCGGTATCCCCGGGGAGGCCCTTGCGGACGTGCAGTCGATCCTCGACCTCGCCGCCGAGGCTCGGTCGATCATGCTCGAGAGTGCCCGCCGCACCGGGGTGATCGGCCACGTCCAGCTGGGCTGCAACATCCTGGTGCCCAAGCCCTTCACACCCTGGCAGCGAGAGCCGATGGACGGCGAGCCGAGCCTGAAAGCGAAGATCGAGCTGCTTCGGCGCGGGGTGGCGAAGCTATCGAACGTGTCGATGAACGGCGCCCTATCGATCCGACAGGCCCGCTGGCAGACCTACCTCAGCAAGGCCGGCTCCGATGCGGCCGGGGCGATCGAAAGGGTGGCGCGGGGCGAGAGCCTAGCTTCGGTGCTCCGCGGGCTCGAGGCTTCGATCGGCCCCGAGATCTCGCTGCGGATGGACGGAGACCTGCGCTGGCATTTTCTCCACCAGCGCAACACCAACCTGCCGGCGCTCGCACAGCCGGCGGCCGTGGCCAGCCTCTAGCTGGCCATCCAATCTTCGTCCTGTTCAGGGGGAACGAAACCTAAAGAGGGTTGGTGCCGAAGGCCGGACTCGAACCGGCACGGATTGCTCCACACGCCCCTCAAACGTGCGCGTCTACCAATTCCGCCACTTCGGCGCAGCGGGCATTCTACCAACAAGCCGAGGGCGCTTGTCCAGCTTCCCTCGGCGGAGCCAGCGTCAGGTTCCGGTGGGCGGCGGGGTGGTGCCACTGGCATCTGCCGGAGCCGGGGCGGCGCCGCCCTCGGTCACCGGCGGGACCTCGGCGGGAGCGCCAGCGGCCCCCTCAGCCGGGGGAGAGGCCGTGCCCGGGGCCGGCTCCGTTGCCGCCGCCGGCTCGGCGGGTTTGGCCGGCTCGGACTTGGCCAGGTCCTCCTTCAGCACGCTGGTCGTCGAGCCGTGCTTGCGGCCTTCGACGATGGCGATCGACAGGGTGGTCAAGGTGAAGAGGAGGAAGCCCGCCACGGTCAGCTTGTGGAAGAGGGTCGCCGCACCGCGGGCGCCGAAAGCCGCCTGGGTGCTGCCACCGCCGAAGACCGACAGATCCGCGCCCTTGCCCTGCTGGAGGAGCACCACCAGGATCAGGAAGAAAGACACGACCACGTGCAGGATGTAGAGAACAGCAGTGAGAATCGCCATGCTTCGATAGCCTCCGGTGCCGGGCGCCGTCTCAGAGGGCGGCCGCGCCAGACTCGTGGATGATAGTCAGGAATTTCTTGGGGTCAAGGCTGGCTCCCCCGATCAGGAAGCCGTCGACGTCGGGCTGGCAGATCAGCTCGGCGGCGTTGTCGGGAGTCACGGAGCCGCCGTAGAGGATGCGCACCTCGCGCGCGGCCTCTTCGCCCAGCAGGTCCGCGAGCAGACCGCGAAGGAAGAGATGGGCCTCCTGGGCCTGATCAGGAGTGGCCGTCTCGCCGGTGCCGATGGCCCACACCGGCTCGTAGGCCACGGCGATTTCCCCCAGGTCACCGCCCAGAGCGCTGTTGAGCTGGCGGTCGAGCACCTCGAAGGTCCGCCCGGCCAGGCGTTCCTCGCGGGTTTCCCCCAGGCACAGCACCGGCGTCAGGCCGTGCTCCATGGCCGCCTCCAGCTTGGCGGCCACCACCTCGTCGCTCTCGCCGTGGTCGCGGCGGCGCTCGCTGTGGCCGACCAACACCCAGGTGCAGCCGGCGTCGATCAGCTGCGGCGCCGACACTTCGCCGGTGTGAGCCCCTTTGGCCGCCGGGTGGAGGTCCTGGCCGCCGACTCCCACGGCGCTATCCTCGAGCGCCGCAGCGACGTCCGGGATCAAGGGGAAGGACGGAAACAACACCACCTGTGCGCGGACGGGCTCGAGGCCGGCGAGGAGCTCGGTGCAGTAGCTGCAAGCTTCACGGCGAAGCAGGTTCATCTTCCAGTTGCCGGCGATCAGCGGCAAGCGAGGCTCCGGCCAGCTCATGGCCGCTCCAGGGCCGCAACACCGGGCAGGACCCGGCCGGCGAGGAACTCCAGTGAGGCACCCCCACCGGTCGAGACGTGAGAGACCTTCTCCGCCACCCCGGCCTGGTGAGCCGCCGCCACCGTCTCTCCACCACCGAGGACGGTGAAGCCCGGGCAGGCGGCGAGGGCGGCGGCCACCTCGCGGGTACCGCCGGCGAAGGCCGGGTTCTCGAAGACCCCGAGGGGACCGTTCCAGAACAGGGTGCCGGCGTCCGCGATCGCCCGGGCGAAGGCCAGACGGGTCGCCGGGCCGACGTCGACCGCCATCGTGCCGGCCGGCACCTCCGAAGCGGCGACGGTCTCGATGCGGGTCGGGTTCTGGAGGTCGTCGGTCACCACCAGATCCGTCGGCAGCAGCACCTCGACGCCACGCTGGGCTGCCTGCGCCAGGATCTCGCGGGCGAGGTCGAGGCGCTCGGCCTCGACGAGCGAACGCGCGAGGTCGAGGCCCTGGGCCGCCAGGAAGGTGTTGGCCATGCCGCCGCCGACCAGCAGGCGGTCGAGGCGGGGCAGTAGGTTGGCGAGGGTGTCGATCTTGCCTTCGATCTTGGCGCCCCCCAGCAAGGCAACGAAGGGCCGGTCTGGCTCGCCGAGCAGCCGCGACAGGGCTGCCACCTCCTTGACCAGCAAGCGGCCCGCGGCCTTGCGCGGCAGCAGGCGGGGCGCGCCGACCACCGAAGCATGGGCGCGGTGGGCGGCACCGAAGGCGTCGTCGACGTAGGCCTCGGCCAACCCGGCGAGGGCTGCCGCGAAGGCATCGTCGTTGGCCTCCTCACCGGGGTGGAAGCGCAGGTTCTCGAGCAGGCAGAGCTGCCCCGGGGCGAGCGCCGCCACGGTGGCGGCCGCGCTGGGGCCGATGGTGTCCTCGGCGAAAGGAACCGGCCTCTCCAACAGCTCGGCCAACCGCTCGGCGGCCGGGCGCAAGCTGTACTTGGGGTTGGGCTGACCCTTCGGTCTCCCCTGGTGAGCCACCAGAATGACCCGCGCGCCAGCCGCGGTGAGCTCAGAGAGGGTGGGCAGCACTTCGGTCAAGCGCGTGTCGTCCAGGACCTTGCCCTCCTGGATCGACACGTTGAAGTCCACTCGCGTCAGGACCCGAACCCCGGAAAGGTGCGCGAGGTCAAGGTCCTCCAGCGTCAGCATGCGGGTCATGCTTGTCCTCCCAGATGACTCATCCACGCCAGCAGGTCGGCGAGGCGGTTGGCGTAGCCCCACTCGTTGTCGTACCAGGCTACGACACGGAAGAGGCGATGGTCGACCTCCGCAAGGAGGGGGAGGTCCACGGTCGCCGAGTGGGGGTCACCGATGAAGTCGGAAGACACCAGCTCCTCGTCGGTGACGGCGAGGATACCGGCGAGGTCGCCGCTGGCGGCGGAGCGGAAGGCTCCCTCGACCTCGGCTCGACCGACCTCCCGGCGCAGCCGCACCGAGAGGTCGACCAGTGAGCCGTCTGGCACCGGCACGCGGTAGGCCACACCCGCCACCCGGCCGGCCAGGCTCGGCATCACCAGGCCGATGGCCTCGACGGCATCGCTGGTCGTCGGCACGATGTTCAGCGCCGCGGCGCGGGCTCGCCGCGGATCGGGGTGCGAGAAGTCCATCAGGCGCTGGCTGTTGGTGTAGCAGTGGACGGTGGTCATCAGCGCGTGCTCGATGCCGAAGGCCTCGTCGAGCACCCTCCCCACCGGCGCCAAGCAGTTGGCGGTGCAGGATGCGTTGCTGACGACGACGTGGCGCTCGGGGTCGTAGGTCGTGTGATTGACCCCGACGCAGAAGGTGGCATCCATCCCCTCGGCGGTGGCCGAGACCACGACTTTCGCCACCGGCCCGCCGAGATGGCCCGCCGCGAGGGCCCGGCTGCGGAACTGTCCCGTCGACTCGACCACCACCCAGGGCTCGGCGCTGGGCCAGGGGATCTCTCCGGGGCAGGAAGCCTGGAACACCGGCACTCGCTGGCCGTCGAGCCGGAGGGCCCCCGGTTCTGCGTCCACCTCACCCGGGTAGCGCCCGTGCAGGGTGTCGTGGGCGAGGAGGCGAGAGAGGACGAACGCGTCGGCCTGGTCGTTGATCGCCACGAGCTCGAGCGCCGGCCGTGTGCGGGCGATGCGCACCAGAGCGCGCCCGACACGACCGAGCCCGTTGATGGCAAAGCGAACGCGCTCCATCGTCTTCTCTGCCCTAGCCTGTTGGAGGAGGCTTGACCGGAGTGCCTCGGTCGAGGACCACCGATGGCGAAGAAGGGCGGATCTTAGCAGAACCGGCCGTGGCGCCCGATCTATGATCCTTGCCCACGATGAGTGACCGGCCGCTCTACCTGCTCGGTATCGAGACCTCCTGTGACGACACCGCTTGCGCCGTCGTCGACGGCGAGGGGCGAGTCGCGGCGTCGGTGGTCGCCAGTCAGCTCGACCCACACCGGCCCTACGGCGGCGTGGTGCCGGAGATCGCATCCCGCGAGCACCTGCGCAACTGGCCGGCGGTTCACGCGGAGGCCCTCGCCCGGGCCGACCTCGCGCTGGGAGCCATCGCGGCGGTGGCCGCCACCCGCGGCCCGGGCTTGGTCGGCTCGCTGCTGGTCGGCCTGTCGTTGGGCAAGGCTCTCGCCTACGGTCTCGGCAAGCCCTTCTACGCCGTGCACCATCTCGAAGGCCACCTCTACTCGCCCTTCCTCGCCCTGCATGGAGAGGCGGCGACGCCGGTGCCAGTGCGCTTCGTGGGCTTGGTGGTGTCGGGCGGCCACACGGCTCTCTACCGGGTCGAGGAAGGGCGGATTGCCACGCTGGCCGAGACGAGAGACGACGCCCTGGGCGAAGCCTTCGACAAGATCGGCAAGCGCCTGGGCCTGCCCTACCCACAAGGACCACGGGTCGATCAGCTGGCCGAGTTGGGGGATCCGCAGCGCTTCGCCCTGCCCCTGCCGCTCAACACCGACCAGAGCCTCGACTTTTCCTACTCGGGCTTGAAGAGCCAGACTCTGCTGGTGATCGAGGAGCTGGAGCGCCGGGGGGTGGCCACCGATCTCGGCAGCGGCTCCTCGCCGGCGCCCGAGGTGCTCGACCTGTTGGCCAGCTTCCGCGCCGCCGCCGTCAAGCAGATCACCAGTCGCCTTCGGAGCCTGGCCCGCCGCGGGCGCTTCCAACACCTCGCGGTCTCGGGCGGAGCCGCTGCCAACCGGCTCTTGCGCCGGGCGCTGGCCGACTGGTCGGAAGAGTGGGAGACAGCGCTCCACCTCGTGCCGCTGGCTTACTCGGGTGACAACGCCGCGATGATCGCCCACGCGGCCCTGATCCGGTTGCGCCGCGGGGACCCCGGCGATGCCCTGGACGTCGACGTATTCAGCCGCGCCCCGATCCCTCACTCCGGGATCGGCTCCCCCTCCCGGGCCGTCAGCTCGGCGTAGAGGGCCTGGAGCCGGCGGGTGAGGGGACCGATCTCGCCCGCGCCGATGCGCCGCCCGTCCACCTCGAGCACCGGCGAGAGCTCACCCATGGTGCCGGTGGTGAACATCTCCTCCGCCGTCCACACTTCGGCGAGCGAGAGGTTCTTCTCCGCCGCCGGGATGCCGTGGGCGCGCGCCAGCTCGAGGACGATGCCGCGGGTGATCCCGGGCAGGCAGCTGTCGGCGAAAGGGGTGAGCAGCACGCCGCGACGCACCAGGAAGACGTTGGTGGCGTTGGTCTCGGAGACGAAGCCCACGTGGTCCAGCATCAAGGCGTCGTCCACGCCGGCGACGTTGGCCTCAATCTTCGCCAGGATGTTGTTGATCAGGTTGTTGTGGTGGATCTTCGAGTCGATGGCGAAGGGTGGGTTGCGCCGGATGGCGCTGGTGACGAGGCGGATGCCCGCGGCAGCGTAGACCGGCGCCTTCCATTCGGCGAGCACGATCAGGCACGGGCCGGACTGGTTCCAGCGCGGGTCCATCCCCGAGGTGACCTTCTCCCCGCGGGTGAGGGTCAGGCGGATGTGGGCGCCGTCGCGCATGCCGTTGGCACGCAGGGTCTCGAAGATCGCCGCCTTCACCGCCTCGCGACTGGGCAGGTCGCGAAAGGCCATGGCGTGGGCCGAGGCGAAGAGACGATCGAGGTGGCTCTCGAGGGCGAAGACTCGGCCGCGGTAGACCCGCAGCCCCTCCCACACGGCGTCACCGCCCTGCACCGAGCTGTCGAACACCGAGACCTTGGCCTCGGCCCGGGGCACCAGCCGCCCGCCGACGTGGACCCGGATCTCGGTGTTGCGGGGGTCGGGGAGCTTCATCGCACCCTCCCGGGCTCGATCGCCAACGCCTCGAGCCTCGCGAAATACGGCCGCGACTCCTCGAGCAGGGGCAACAGGTGCTCGGGGAAGGGCTCGTGCTTCGCCCGGTAGGGCTCGAAACCGATGGAGCGGTGGACGTTGTGGTACCAGTGGGGCGCCCAGACACCGTCCTCCGGTCGGGCGCCGGCCGGCCAGGAGAGCATCGAGTCGTAGAACGGGACCGAGAGGCGCTCGCAGAGCATCGCAAGCACCGTGCCGGGATCCAGCAGCAGCCTTCGCGCCTCGAGGATCGGTGGCTCCTGCCCCAGGGCGGCCAAGTGGTCGAAGAGCTCGGTCTGCATGGCGAGGCCCGTGTCGCGCAGGGTCGGCGTGGGGATCTGATGGACGAGCGACGGCAGCATCTCGCGGGGATCTCGGATCAGCAGCACGTTGGCGCACCGCGCGAGGAAGCGGCGGTCGAGCTCCACCAGGTGGTGGGCCATCTGCTTGAAGAAGAGGATCGGCTGGTCGGCCGGCCCGAGCAGGACCTCGCGAACGACTCGCTCGCCATCGGTGTCCATGGCGGCCATCACCTCGCGTGCCCCCGGGTGGTCGGCACCGGACACGCGCAGGTAGTGGCCATAGAGAGGCTCGTCCACCACCCGGGCATCCGGCCGCTGGGCGAAGGAGTACATCAGGGCGGTCGAGACGTTCCGCGGCCCCGACCAGAGGTTGATGCGCAGGGCTGTCATGGCTCCTCTCGGGCGGGACGCGCCGGCCGGGGAAGTGTGAACCTTAGGATGCTGTTGAAAGCATATAATGCCTGGTCTCACCAGTTCCACACTGGCCGCTCCCAAGTCGGCCACGGAGGCTACAGATCTCATGAGCGTTCGTCACTTCCCCCGCCCGAGCCCTCTGCTCCGAGCGGCCCTGGCAACGGCCGTCCTCCTCTCCGGCCCGACGGCCGTCGCCGACGTGGCCCAGGACGCGGAGAACGTCGAGAACCAGAAGCCCTTCCAACGCTACCAATGGCACTTCGAGCAGCGTGCCGACCCCCTGGGATGGGTCCCTCCCGGCGCCCTCATCGCCGCGAAGGAGGCGACGGCGGCGCACATGGCGCGCGCGCCCCGGCCCACCGAGGGTCTGATCACCTCCAACTGGATCTCGATCGGCGCCGCACCCGTCAACGGCGGGCAGATCGGCACGACGATCCCGACCCGACCGATGAGCGGCCGCGTGACCGACATCGCCATCGACCCGACGGACAATGACCACTGGCTCATCGCGGCGGCCCAGGGCGGCATCTGGGAGACGAGCGACGCCGGCGCCACCTGGGCGGCTCGGACGGACGATGCATCGTCCCTCGCCATGGGCTCGATCGCCTTCGCCCCGGGCGATGCCACGATGGTCTACGCCGGCACGGGGGAGGCCGCCTTCTCGGCCGACGCCTATGCCGGTGGCGGCATCCTCAAGTCGACCGACGGCGGCACCACCTGGACGCTGATCTCCACCACCGACTTCGTCGGCAACTCGGTCTCGGACGTCAAGGTCAGCCCGAGCGACCCTGACCTCGTGATCGCCGGCACCACCACCGGCATCGCCGGCCGAGTCGGTGCCTTCAACCCGGCGGCCCCGCTGCGCGGCGTCTACCGCACGACCAACGGCGGCACCTCCTGGACCCGCGAGCTGGACGGCGACGTGACCGATATCGAGGTCGACGCGGCGAGCTTCCTGAACCAGTATGCCGGCGTCGGCAACCCCACTCCGACCGGCACCAACGGCGTCTTCCGTTCGACCGACGGCGGCGACTCCTGGAGCCTGATCGCCGGTCCGTGGGACTCGCTGACCGGAGGCATCGGTCGGATCGAGCTGGCCTGGGCCCCCTCGGATTCGAACACTCTCTACGTCTCGATCCAGGACGGCTTCAACAGCGTCGGCTCGGACGGCGGCCTGCTCGGGTTGTGGAAGACGACCAACGCCCTCGACACGACTCCCAGCTTCGTCGCCATCAGCACGGCGCCCACGGGCTCGACCGGCTACTGCGGCTTCGACGCGGCGTTCGCCTCGATCTCGAACCAGTGCTGGTACTCCCACGAGATCATCGTCGACCCGGCGGACGCCAACACCCTCTACGCCGGCGGCGTGCCCCTCTGGAAGTTCAACGGCACCACCTGGAGCGAGGTCAGCAAGACGGTGGCCGATCCGGTCAACGGCATCCACGTCGACCAGCACGCCATGGCCTGGGCCGGCTCGCGGCTGGTGGCGGGCAACGACGGCGGAGTCTGGAGCAGCACCGATGGCGGCAGCACCTGGGCCGACCACAACACCAACCTCTCGATCTCCCAGTACTACGAGGGCTCGCTACACCCGGACCCGGACTCGATCGACTTCTACTTCGCCGGCGCCCAGGACAACGGTACCCACCAGCGACTCGCGCCCGGCGTCGAGTGGGACGTCTTCGCCGGCGGCGACGGCATGGACAACCTGATCTCCCTCGCCGACCCCGACAACGACTGGGCGATCTCCTTCCAGGTGCTGCAGATCTTCCGCACCAACGACGCCGGCTTGAACTTCGCCAACGCCTCGGCGACCATCGACCGCTCCGGTGCCCCCTTCGTCGGCCGCTTCGAGGCCTGTCCGGGCAACGGCGACGTCGTCCTCGCCGGTACCAACAACCTCTGGCGCTCGACCAACTTCTTCCAGGCCGGCCTCTCCTTCTCCTCGAACGGCCCGGAGATGAGCCAGGGCCTGTCGGCCATCGCCTTCGCATCTACCGACGCCACCTGCGCCACCTATGCCTTCGGCGTCCGGGCCTCGGCGAGCATTGGGGTCAACCTCGGCGCCCTGCGCTTCACCAGCAACAGCGGCGGCGCCTGGGTCGACTGGGACTCATCGAGCCAGATCCCGAACCGCGCCATCACCGACATCGCCTTCGACCCGGCGGACGGCAACGTCGCCTACGTCACCATCTCGGGATTCAACGGCGCCACCGCGGACCAGGTCTGGAAGTCGACCAACGCCCTCTCCGGCGCCACGGCCACGTGGACCAACGTCAGCCCCCCCGTCGACCTGCCGGCCAACTCGGTGGTGATCGATCCCACCGACAGCCAGACGATCTACGTGGGCAACGACCAGGGTGTGTGGTACTCGACCAACGGCGGCACCAGCTGGAGCCACTGGGGCCCGACGGACGGCATGCCCAACGTGGCCGTCTTCGAGCTGCAGATGAGCCCTGACGGCGAGCGCCTGGTGGCCTTCACCCACGGTCGCGGCGCCTTCTTGAAGACCAACGTGATCTTCATCGACGGCTTCGAGACCGGCGACACCTCGGGCTGGACGACGACAGTTCCGTAGCGGACGCCGGAGGCCGGAAACGACCAGGGCCGCTCCCTCGGGAGCGGCCCTTTTTCGTTATCGACGGGCGACGCCGGTGACGATGTAGGAGCCCGAGCGCTGGTCCTTCTTGAGACGGATCAGGTTCTTGCGCTCGGCATCCTCGAGCAGCTCTGAGAAGGTGGAGTAGCCGTAGTAGCCCTCGTTGAACGAGGGCTTCTTGCGCTGCATCGTCTGCTTGATCATCGAGCCCCAGAGCACGTCCTTGCTCTCGCGCACCAGGGCCTGGATGGCGTCGGTCATGAGCGCGAAGACCTCGGAGCTCTTCTTGGTCAAACCGGCGAGCTGCGGCGACTTCTGCTGGTCGCGCCAGACGTCCTCGTAGAAGATGAACTCGTCGCAGTTGTAGATCAGTAGATTGGAAGACGAGCCCTTGACGCCCAGGCCGATGACGTACTTGTTGTTCTCCTTGAGCTTCGACACCAGGGGCGAGAAGTCGCTGTCGCCCGACATGATCACGAAGGTGTCGAGGTGCTCCTTGGAGTAGCACAGGTCCATGGCGTCGACCACCATCTTGATGTCGGCGCTGTTCTTGCCCGAGTAGTACTTCTGGGGGATGTCGATCAGCTCGATCGCGGCCTCGTGGAAGGGCCGTTTGAACTCGCTGTAGCGTTCCCAATCGCAGTACGACTTCTTGACGATGATCTTGCCCTTCTCGAGCAGGCGCTCGAGCACGAGGCCGATGTCGAACTTCTTCACCTCGGCGGAGTCGCGCACGCCGAGGGCGATGTTCTCGAGGTCACAGAAGAGGGCGATCTTGCGCTCGTCCGCGGCGCTCGCCCGCTCGGGTCCGGCCGAGACCAGCACCTCGCGGGGCATCTGGAGCGGCTCGGGGACGTACTCCTCGATCGGCGACGGCCGGGGCGCGCGGCGAGAGGGGGCGCGGGGCTCCGGAGCCGGCGGCGGGGCCGGCGCCGGCAGCGCGGCCTCCTCTTCGACCTCTCCGGCCGCGATCTCCTCGTCGGTGCGGGCGCCGTTGCGGCCTCGGCTCCGAGAGCCGCGCCGCCGGCGCGGGCGAGCGCGACCGCCGGCCCCCTCCTCGCTTCCGGAGGGCTCGCCGGAGTCGGCCTCGGAGTCAGACTCCGGGCTCACCTCGAGCGGGGCTCGCCGCTCGCGGGGCGCATCGGCGTCGATGGGATTACGGGGGGTGGCCTCCTCCACCGGAGCGGAGGGGGCGGGAGGGGAGGCGGGGGGTGTCTCGGTGTCGTCGGATGATCCAAATGGACGCAACCACCAGGGGGTCAAAGCCTAGCTCGCTTTCTCGAAGTCCCGGAGCTTCATCGGAGATTCCTCAGGTACGTTTCGGGGAGAAGCCCAGTCGTAGCGCGCCGCTCCAAAGGCCCCGCTCGGGGCTTCCGGGGGGAGCAGCGGCATTGCTGTCGGGCTTGAGCTCGGGCCAGGGAGGGCGCCGAGCGCGTGGCTAGTATAGTAGCAGGCCGTGGGCCACCGCATCGCCCTGCTCGTCACCGGCGCCTCGGGCATGCTCCTGCCCCGCCACTTCCTGAGAGTCGTCGCACCTCTCGCCGAGGTCGAGAGGATCCACCTCGTGGTCTCCGCGGGTGCCAGCCAGGTCCTCCACCACGAGCTCGGCCGGGAGCGGACCGGCGCCGCTGACCTGGTCGACGCTGCCGGGCTCGAGGGGGGGCAACGGGAGAAGGTGGTCGTCCATCGTGACAGCGAGCTCGACGCCTCGATCGCCTCCGGTTCCTATCGGCTCTCCGGAACGGTGACCTTGCCCTGCTCGAGCGGCACGCTGGGCGCCTTCGCCACTGGCTCCGCGCGCACCCTGGTGCACCGGGCAGGGGCGGTAGCCTTGAAGGAACGCTGGCCCTTCGTGGTCGGTTTTCGCGAGACGCCGCTGAATCTCGTGCACCTGGAGAACCTTCGCCGCCTGGCCTACTCGGGGGCGATCATCCTGCCGCCGATTCCGGCCTTCTACATCGGCGGCGAGTCGCTC